>NZ_BAAANS010000002.1:0-293087 GCF_039529925.1 Kitasatospora saccharophila
ACTGCACGGCACGAAAGCGGTGACACCGTCCCCGGCAGGGTGACACCTGATCGAAGGAATCTGCCGTCGCAGAACTCAAAGTTGTCCAGATAAGTGATGTACACCCGGTCGCGCCACTGCGGGGCCCGCAGGTTGTCGTCATCACCGACGTGGGCCGAACTGACGGATGTGATCTGGTAGTTGTAGCCGAGCCCCTTCATCGCGGCGATCCACTGGTCGAAGAGGATCCAGTCGGTCACGAACTCCAGCACGTTCTCCACCACGATGGCGCGGTAGCGGTGGACTTCGGCGGCGCGGACGACGCACCAGGCGGTCACCCGAGTCCGTTCGAAGGCGTCGTCGGGCAAGACCTTGAACTCGTCGTCGCCGTCGAGGAGGTCGAGTTGGGCCGTCTCCCGGGGGCGTCCGCCGGCGGGGCTGATCTCGGTGCAGATCACGCTCGCCCAGAGCACGTCGGCCTTGGGCAGGTAGCGCATCGGCATGCCGGAGACGTCGATGCACAGGTGGTCGGCGTTGCGGTGGTTGGCAGCGTGGGTCTCCAGTGCCAGCTTCCAGTGGTTGACGCCGAGGACGAGTTCGAGTCCGGCTTCGACCAAGCCGGTGCTGGACCCGCCGGCGCCGCAAAGGAAGTCGATGAAGGTCGCCATCACGGCCGCCCGTTGCCGGAAGAGGGCAGGTCGAGGCTGGGGCCGATCGGGTCGGGGCCGGTGCTGGCGATGCGAGGGCGGGGAGTCGGTCGGGGTTGGATGGCGAGGTGCCAGTGGTTGGCGGCCAGGTGGACGCGCACGGGGGTGCGGCGACCTGCGGGCGCGGTGTCGCGGATGGTCACGGAAAATCCAAGAGGTCAATGGGGACAGAACTATCTATCCCCATACAAGTTGAGGTCAGGAGAGGCGGATGCCGGCGTGGTCGGCACCGCGGCGGAGGAAGGCGATCCAGGACGGCCAGCTGTAGGGGCCGCTGGCCTCGTCCTCGGCGATGGCCCGTACGGGCTCGGGGGCCGCGCCGTAGGCGGCGAGCGCGGCGGCGATCTCGTCGGCGGTGATGAACTGGCCGCCGGACCGGGTCAGCTTGTCGATGGGGATGCCGCCCGCGGCGTGGCCCGGCCGGTCCGATGGCGTGGGGTAGTACAGCGCCGGGCGGCTGCACGACGGCAGCAGCAGCTGGTCGCCGGTGAGCATCCCGAAGCCCTGCATGGCGTCGCGGAGCAGGCCGAGGGCGAGGGCGCTGGTCTCGTACCGGTTCCTCGGGTCGTGGTCGTGGTCGTCGCCGGTGTCGATGGCGAGCAGGAAGGTCATGGTGATCTCCAGTGCTGACGGTTCGGGGTCGGGAAGCGTGCGGGCGCTTCGGGCGGACGGGGTTCGCGGCTGCTCAGATTCCGTGACCGTCGAAGAACGAGGGCTCGTCATCGAGGGGGTACCAGGCCGTCAGCAGGACCGTGACGGGGCCGAAGGTGGTGGTGACCGTGAAGGTGCCGTTGGAGCTGTCGACGGTGGCGCCGATGCCCTTCGCGTAGTCCTGGAGGGCGTCCACTTCGTTTTCGAGGTGGATTTCCAGCAGTGGGCCGGTGCTGATGCCGCGGTCGCTGGGGCCCCAGGCGACAAAGTAGGTAGCGGACAGAGTGGGGTTCGCGGCGGTGAACGCGGCTGCGGCGCGGGCGGCGGTGAGGGCGTGTTCGGTTTCGCGTACCAGTTCTTCGGGGGTGTTGCCGGCAGTCATCGGATGCTCCAGGAACGGGGGTGGACGGTGGGCCTTCGGCCCGGGGTGGGCGCAGGCAGCGGACGTCGTGGTGGTTGCCGCCGGAGGGCAGCAGGCCGATCCGGGGCTTCCACAGACGGTTCGCGTCAGAAGACCCTGATGCCGGCGCTGGCGCCCTTACGCAGGAAGGCGATCCACGCCGCCCAGGAGTTCGACTGCTCGGCTTCGCGGCGCTGCTCGGCGGGGTGGGAGTCGTAGGCGGCGAGCGCGGCGGCGATCTCGACGGGCGCGATCAGGAAGCCCTCGTTGTAGGCCACCTTGTAGCGCGGTATGCCGGTAGTGGCCGGGTCGTAACCGTCCAGGCGGTCCTGCACGGCCTGCTGCGCCGCGGCGAAGGCTCCGGCCTTCTCGGGCTTGACCTTCCCGTCGCGCATCGGGCCGTCGAAGTCGTCGAGCGTCAGGTCGAACTCGGCGAGGTAGGGCCGGTGGGGCTCTTTCCTGTCGGTCAGCATGCCGAACTCGCGCAGCATGGTCAGCAGGAGGGTCATGCCGCCCGCGCTCTGGCTGTAGTACTCCTCCTCGTAGGAGTCGTGGTCGGTCTCGATGAAGAACTGGGTGCCCATCGGGGGTTCCTTTGTCGTCGGTGGTGGGGTGGGGTGGGTGCTTCGCCCGGGGTCAGAGGCAGCGGACGCCGAGGTAGTTGCCGCCGGAGAGCAGCAGGCCGATCCAGGGGCGCCACTGGTCGACGGCCTGGTCGGCGGTGTTGCGCTGTTCGATCGGGTGGGCGTAGTACGCGCCGAGGGCGGCGGTGAGTTCGCGCGGGGTGATCAGCCACTCTCCGTCGACGGTGAGCTTGTGCCGGGGGATGCCGACGGGCTCAGCGACGGTGGAGGCCAGGAACGCGCGGCGTTCCTCGGGGTCGGCCGGGGCGGGGTGTTGCGGGTACGGGAGGTCGTGGATCATGCCGTGCCGGTCCATGGCGCGCACGACGCGGTCGTAGGTGGAGTCGTCGACGACGACGGTCGTCGAGGCGCCGACGGGGTGGTGTTCGAGGCGGAAGGTCCGGCCCATCGGAACTCCTTCGGGTTGGACGGGGTGGGCGGCCGCCGGGGTGCCGGCGGCCGGGTGGTTCAGCGGGTGCGGTTCGTGCGGGTGCTGGGCCGTCGCCTGGCGCGGTGGGGGATGCAGAGCGCCCAGACGGCCAGGGCCAGCCCGGTGGCGCCCAGCAGCAGGGCGGCGGCTTGGACGGTGCTCACGGCTGGTCGCCTTCCGGCTTGGCGTAGGTCCAGGTCTGGGTTGTCTCGTCCAGGTCGAGGTGACCGAGGAGGCGGGCGGTGTCGCGCGCCCTGGGCCCGGCGGGCGACAAGTTGGGCGGGAGCGGCGGGGAGGCGAAGAACAGGCCGTAGAGGTTCCGGGGCGCCGGGGGCCCGGCGGCCTCGGGCCGGTCGGCGGCGTCGGGGCCGGGCTGCTCGGAGGGGGTCTGGTCAGACACGGGCGTAGCCCTTCGGGCGGGCCGGGCATCCCGCGGCGGTGTAGAGCCGCTGCATGGCGAGGAGCACGCCGTGGGCGTCGCCGATGCGGTGGGCTTGCTCGGCCTCGGCGAGCAGTCGGGCGTCGTCCTCGGGGGTCTGCGGGTGGGCGAGCACGCAGAAGCACGTGAGGTCGCCCCGACCGCCGGGGACGAGTTCGGCCAGCGTGGTGGCCAGGACCTGGACGCGGTCCCCGGCGGCGAGGACGTGCTTGCGCCAGGGGCCGAAGCCGGTCTCGTGGACGACGGTGAGGCCGCCGCTGGTGAGGGCGTCGAGGAGTTCGGTGTGCCGGTCGGCGGCGATGGTGGCGTTCGTGAACGGCAGCGTGGTGGCGAAGGCGGCGGGGCCGGTCTCGTGGATGGTGGAGAGGGTGATGACGGCCCGGTGGTCGCTCGGCGTGCCGGGCATGCGGCGAGCGTCGAGGAGCGCATCGATGGCGAGCAGGAGCGGGGCTATCAGGCCGCCGGCGGTGCCGTAGACGTTGCGGTCGTCGGCGGTGGAGTCGTAGACGACGTGGCGGACGGTCGGGTTGTCGGCGTCCTCGCGGACGACGAGCCAGGAAGCGACGCTGTCGATGTGGCTGGGCAGTCCGCCGTTGGGGGTGTTGGTGCCGATTCGCAGGAAGGTGCCGTCGGGCAGCCGGGCGTAGAGGACGGTGGCGGGGCCGCAGGAGTCGATGTCGACGGTCAGCTGGCGGCGGCGCAGCGGGGTGATCAGGGGCTCGTAGGTGGCGTGCATCGCCTGCCAGGCGGGGTCGTTGACGCGGCCGTGCTGGGGCAGGGGGGCGAGTCGCATGGGGTTCTCCAAGAGGTCGTTGGTGCTGGTCGGAAGGGCAGTGGGTCAGGTGAGGCGCAGGAGGCGGCGCAGGAGGCCGGTCCTTTGGCGGCGCGGCGCCGGGGCGGCGGGGGGCGGCGGGAGGTAGCGGTTGAGGGCCTGGAGGAGGTGCCGGGGGTCGGTGCCGAGGTGGTGGTAGCGGCCGAGGAGGGTGGAGTTGTAGACGGCGACCGCCGGGCCGCCGGGGGTGATGTGGGTGATCTGCCAGCCGGTGGCGCCGCCGGGCTTGCGGGCGGTGGCCCCGCCGACCCCGTCGTCGGTGATCGTGAGGCGGGTGCCGTCGGGCAGGTGGAGGTGCAGGTAGCCGTGGTCGTCGTGGGTGGTGATGTAGAACGGGGTGTCGCGGCGGCGGGCGAGGTCGAGGATCGGGGTGTAGCGGGCGGGGAGGATGGGGTCGATCGACAAGGCCAGTCCTGACGTGAGGGGGAGCTTTTCATGAGTTCCCATACAAGTTGGGGGCGGCGGGGGGCGCAGGGCCCCCGGCCGGGAGGGGGTCAGGCCGCCAGTCCGGCGGCGTGCATGTCGGCCCAGGTGGAGAGCTTGTCGGCCATGCGGCGCAGCTCGAAGGCGTCCTTGCGGGCCTGCTGGAGGTCGAAGGCGTTGGGCTTGACGGGGAGGACGTAGGCCCCTTCGCCGAGGAGGTCGAGGAGTTGGTCGACGCGCCAGGACAGTTCGCCCGCCGGGTCGTCGGCGGCGTCCTCGTCGGCGGCGTGCTCGACGCGGGCGGCCAGGTCGGCGATGTGGTCGAGGTCGTTGTCGATCTCTTCGTTCTGGGCCCGCTCGGCGGCGAGCACCCGGACGAGGGGATCGAGGATGCCGGTGTAGTTCACGGTGTAGGTGGCGCGCCCCTGGCCGTCCTTCGTGGCGGTGATCGCGGGCAGCAGCATGCGTCGTTCCTTCCGTCTCCCTCGGGGGCCCTTCCCCCTCTCCATATCTTTATTTTATACTCATTCATGTGGGGGCGCAAACTCCCGGCACCTGGTTATATATTTGTTACTTCCGTGGCGTTCGCGTCCTTCGCGGGCTGCAGCCCGCGCCTCCTGCTGCGCGTTCTGGACATCCTCGCGGTTGGCATCGGCCTGGGCGCGCCGCCTCGCCCCCTCCTGCTTCAGCGCCTCGAACCGGGCCTGTTCCGCCTGCTGATCCTGCTTCTTCCTGGCGGCCTCTGCCGCCTGCCGCTGCGCCCTGGCGCTGGTCCCGCACGCCCGGCAGTTCTTCGCGGGACGGCTGTGGCGCGGACACGGCCCGGCTTCCGCCTGCTCCGACTCCACCGGCTCCCCCGCGGCGTCAGCCGTGGGGGGTGGGGGGGTAGGCGGGATAGAGGTAGGAGGAAGGAAGGAAGGGGTTTCCCCGGGGAAAGGTCCCGCGTTTCCCCGGGGAAACGCACTGGGTTTCCCCGGGGAAACCCGCCCCTCGCCCTCCGGTGGGTTTCCCCGGGGCAACCCGCTCTCCTCAGCCGCCTTCCGCTCGCGCTTCTCGACGTCCTGGTACGTCCTGGCCGGGGGTGCCGGCTTGGACCGGACGGCGTTCGGACGGGCCAGCCGCGAGTTTCGCGGCGCGGCAGCGGCCACCGCCTGGCGCTCCTTCAGCTCCTCGGTCTGCGGAAGCTGCGGCACGCCCAGCGGGAACACCCTGTACACGGCCGTACGGCCGGGCCTGCCGACCTCCACCCGCTCCACGAGCCCCTTCTTCACCAGCTTGGTGATCAGGGTGACCACGCGGTTCTCCCCCACTCCGGCCCACGCCGCGAGCCGGTGCATCCCAGGGCGGGACAGCCGGTTCTCGTCGTCGGCGGAGTCGGCGATCTTCATCAGCACCAGCTTCTCCGTCGGGTTGTCGATCACGTCCCTCGGGAGGTACCCGGCGATCAGCATCAGGTGGATCGACACGGACGGCTCCCCCTCCCCCGTTGGGAACGGCTGCGGGCGGCGCTCACTCGCGCACCGCCTTCACCGCGATCCGGCGCGTGCCCTTCTTCGTCACCTGCCGCAGCGGCACAGCGATGCCGGCGGTGATCAGGGCGCGGACCATGCGGTCCGTGTCCGGGACGGTGGGGATGGGGGCGTCCAGCTCCTCGAAGATTTCGATCATGGCGCGCACGTCGGGCTTCTTCTCGGTCTTCTCCGAGCCCTGCCAGCTCAGGGCGTTGCGCCCGTACCGCCCCTCGTCCGCAGCGTCGACGGCCTTGCGGACGAACTTCTTCGCCCGGTCGGCTTTCGACCATTCCTCGTGCGCCGCGACGTAGTCGGCGAGGTGCCGGGCCACGTCCTCGTCGTCGTGGACGATGTTGGCCTGCACCGGACGCCCTTCGGCCGGTGCGCCCCAGCAGGCCGTGGCGAACGGGCAGAAGTCGCACTGCGGGTCGATGCCGGGGCCGTAGAAGGTGCGGCGAGCCTGCTCGGGATGCTCTGTCTCGGTGATCCTCTCCAGCCACCACACCGTCTCCTCGGCGGCGACCGGGTCGTAGGGGATCTCCTGGACGAACTCCTCGCCGGAGTCCCGGTTGATGAACCGCAGCCGGATCCGCTCCACCGGGATCGGGCCGAGCCGGGCCAGGACCCGCTGCCCGTCGGTGTCGGCGAACCCGACGGTCCGCAGCAGCCGGGTGTACGTCATGACCTGCCGGATCTCGCCGGGGGTGGCGCCGTACCGGATCGCCTCGTCCCACCGGTACGTGGTGCGGGTCTTGATGTCCTCGACGGTGGTCACGTCGGCGGGCACCCGGGGACGCAGGCGGCGCGGGAGCTGGCGGGCCGTCACCCGGTCGAGTTGGACGACGTCGATGCTGCCGCGGATGACCTGGTCGGCGACGCGCTTCTCGACGAGCCAGCCGAACTCGCGGCGGGCGGCGGTCGTCAGGCCCTCGTGAATATAGGTGCCCAGCATCGCGGCCGGGCTGACGACGTGGTCGGTGGGCTCCCAGCCGTGGTGAATGTAGGCGGCGCGGCGTTCGCAGACCAGGTCGGATGCGCCGAGTTGGCGCTGCCGGGACCGTGGTCGGGCTTGGTCGACGGCGTCGGCCGCGACCCAGATGGATGGCGACTCGGGCCGTTCAAGAACGGGAATGGACATGGGGATACTGCTCCAAGAGGTCAGTCGTCACAGGGCTGCTGCCGGGCAGGTGCCTGGGCAGGCGCAGCCGCCGACGCGGTGTTCGGCGCGCCGGCGGACAGGGCCGGGTGGGGCCGCTGGCGGGCGGCCCCACCCGGCTGCGGTCAGGCGGCGGTCTCGGCGAGGACTTCGGCGTCGGCGGCAGCCTGCTCGGCCTCGGCGGCGGCCCGCAGTCGGGCGGCGTCGCTGCCGGGCTCGTCGTCGATCGTGGTCGGCGGCGCGGCCAGCTCCCGCACCCGCTCCTGGACGGCCAGCCGCACCGTCCTCCACTCCGGCTCGGAGAGCCCGGTCTCCGGCCCCCTGTCGAGTTCCTTCCAGAGGGCCACGCAGGCATCGCGGTCGGCGGCCTCGGCGATGCGCTTCATCCACGGGCCGGTGCGGTCACCAACCAGCTCCGGCATGTTGCGGGGCTGAGACTCGTTCGAGCAGCCGAGCATGTCGAAGATCAGCTTCTCGTAGGAGAAGTTCGGCAACGGTAGCGGCTTGCCGCTCTCGACGCGGAAGCGCAGGGTGCGGGCCTTGATCAGCTCGGCGGGCCTGTCACGGCGCACTCGGATCCATACGGTGCTGTCGAAGCCGGTGTCCTTCTGCGCGCTGACCCTCCACTCCTTCACCGCCTTCCTGTTGATGACGAGCGGCTGGCCGTTGCCGTCCGTGGCGCTGATCTCCTTACCACGGCAGAGCATGATGGCGATGCCGGGCATGGTCTGGAGCATGTGGATGATCCGGCCCCACCGCTCGACGCTGTCGTTCCACAGGTGCCGGCCGACGTCGATGTTCGCGTCCGGGTTCTCGGCGAGCTTGGCCCGGTTCCGGTCCCCTCGCCTGGCCCGCTCGTACGCCCAGTTCGACAGCATCCGCCACAACGCGGATCCGGAGTCGATGACGAGGACCACGGGCTTCTCTCCTGCGGTGGCGGCCCGGTGGGCCTCCCACCACACCGCTTCGACCTGCTCGGCGATCGAGGCATAGGAGCCGTCGTGCTCGATCACCTCGAAGTCGGCTCCAGGGATGCCGGCGTACTCGTCGGCGGAGCCCTCCGAAAGGTCCATGACGTACATCTGGCCGATGCGCTCGGACCTGCTGAACTCGATCGCGTCGTAGGTCTTCCCCGCACCCTCCTCGCCCTCGGCGAGGATGAACGGCCAGGGGACGATACCTGTGGGTCGGCGGGACTTGAGCTTCGGTGGCACGGGTACTTCTCCAAGAGGTCATGGTGGTGCGTCAGTCCGAGCGCAGGGCCCGCACTTCGATGCGCAGGGCCCACTCGGGGTGGCGTTCGATGAGCAGCCGGGCGTAGCGGCTGCGGAAGTCGTTGTTCAGCCGGAAGTCGTCTCCGCCGAGGGTGGCGCGGCCGTAGCTGTAGCGGACCAGTTCGAAGAGCATGCCGATGCTGATCTTCGAGAAGCGCGCTTCGACGCAGTCGGCGGCCAGCCGCTCCAGGTCGGTGAGCACCCACGGGTTCAGGTCGTGGAACTGCTCGAACCTCTCCTGGATCGTGGGCGGCCTCGGCGTGCTCGGGTCCGGAAGGACCAGCAGGCGGACGGCTTCCAGACCAGGCAGGTGGTCCTGGGTGGCGGTGGGCACGGCTCCCCCTCCCCTCGACGTGATGGGGATACTACGAAGATTCCCCATACAAGTCGAGTCCAAAGAGAGACCCTCCGGCGAGGCGGACCGCCGAGGCGGCAGTCGACTCCGAACCGGAGGGCGGCGGGCGAATGGGCATCGAGCACTCCAGGGATCACGGGCCGGGCGCTTCCCGC
Source organism: Kitasatospora saccharophila (assembly GCF_039529925.1). NCBI lineage: Bacteria > Bacillati > Actinomycetota > Actinomycetes > Kitasatosporales > Streptomycetaceae > Kitasatospora > Kitasatospora saccharophila. Next base: position 8,936 of record NZ_BAAANS010000002.1, read on the forward strand.
CCGACCTCATGTCTCTATTTTATACTCATTCGCTATGGTGGGTCAACTCTTCTTCGGCCCCTTCGACAGGACCCTGGACCCGGGCCCGTCGTACGTGCCGGCGCGCAGCGCCTCAATGACCGCCTCGTCTGCGGCTACCGGGTTCGTCCGCGCGACGGCCCGCATCTTCTCGATGCCGACGAGGGCATTGTCGAGCAGCCACAGCGGCGACCCGCCGCCCATCCGCCAGTCCGGCTCGGCGAACGTTCCCGCGTCGATGGCGTGGTCCAGGCTCGGCAGCCAGCTGGTCGGCTCCTGGCCGACCATGGCGACGATCTCCTGCTTGCCGACGATCGCCGGCAGGTCGCTGCGGTGCACGGTCAGCGCCGACACCAGGGTCCGGCCGGGGCTCTGCTGCTCGATCAACTCCTCGACGATCGACATGTTCGGCGCCTTCGGCCTGGTGAAGCTCTCGCCGAGCTTCACCGCGAACTGCAGGGTCCAGTACGGCTTCCCGCTGAGGACCTTCGCTTCGTCGTACGTGAGGGACCCGCGCTGGATCCACTGCGAGACGTTGCGCGGCGCTCCGTCGTAGATCGCGGCGAGCTCGTGCCCGCCCACGATCACGGGCTTCTTGCTGCTGCCGCTCATGTCCACTCCCTGCCGTCGCCCACAAATGAGTATTAAGTGTAGACGCGGCAGCGACTTCGGGGCCCGGCGCGGGGCGGTGGTACGGTGATAATCCAAGAGGTCGGGCCCCCATTCCATGCGGAACGGGGGCCCAACTTGTTCATTCGGACTTCACCCTCCCGGCGTCAACGGTGCCGGGAGGGGCGGAAGTTCAGCCGCGCGAAGAGCCCTTCTCCGGGTAGGCGGGCGGCTTCGCGTAGCCGAGCAGCCAGCCCCACCGGGGGGAGACCAGGTGCTCCGCCAGCCTGAACACGGCGTAGTACCCGAAGCCGACCGTCGGCGCCAGCACGCCGTCCAGGGCGCCGGGGTCGATGTTCAGGCCGTAGCGTGCGGCGACGGCGACGAGCCAACCGACCAGGGCGGGCACACCGGTGCGCAGCAGCGACACGTACAGGTTCACAGAACTCCTCACGGAAGTAGGGGTGTTGGCGTCGGGTGCGGGCCGCCCGAGGTTGTTGCTCATCCGCAAACGGCCCGCGCTGCCCCGCGCCGGGGGAAGTGGTGCCGGCCAGCTCGCCAGCCGGTCAGGTGATGGGCGCGGTCCAGGCCGCGGCCCACGTCACCGGGCCGATCACGCCGTCCACCGGCTGGAGGTGCTTCTCGGCCTGGAAGGCGCGGACGACCCTCTCGGTCTGCGGCCCGAACGCGCCGTCGGCGCTGATCGCCCAGCCGCGCTGGGCCATCCGCTGCTGCCAGGTCCGCACGTCCGACCCGGAGCTGCCGTTGCGCAGGTAGCGGCCGGGCCAGGCCGGGGCCCCGCTCGCGGCCGGGGGCGGCGTCACCGGCGCCGGGGCGGGCGAGCTGCCGCCGGGGCGCGGCGCGCCGGACTGCACCCACCGGTACAGCGGCTCGCCGGGGCACGAGGTGGCGTACCCGTCTCGGTGGCCCTTGATCTCGACGCCCGCCCCGCCGGTGGCACGCAGCCACTCGATCGCGTCGCGCAGGCCGCCCAGCTGCGCGGCGGTCGGCTCGGTCAGGCCGGAGTCGCCGACCATCGCGCACACGCTGTAGTGCTGGCTGTTGAGTCCCGGCCCGTTGGCTGCTTGCAAGTGGCCCGGACCGCGACCCTCGAAGACCGCGCCGTGCGGACACACGACCGCGCTGTACGCGAGGTCGATGTACTTCTCCTTCTCGTTGGCCTGGTGCGACGCCTGGAGGTCGCGCATCCGGGCGGCGCACTGGCCATGCTGGTCCGGGTTGGCGAGGCTGCTGGGCACACTGGTGCCCTCGTAGTGGATCTTGACCCCCTGGGTGCCGGAGATCTGGGTGAACGGGGACTTCGGGGGGTGGGCGCCCCACTGGTCCCGGGTGATGAGCTGCAAGGCTGCGCACTTTTCTCCCCCGCGCCTGCCTAGGTACTGCTGGCCCGCGAACGGGCTACGTGCTCTTACCCTGAGCCAGGAGCCACAGCTGCACGATCGCTACGACGACCGGTGCGACGAACGCGCCGACCAGCCATCGGCGCGCGGCTGCCGCCGCGGCCTCGGTGTCTTCGCGGGCCCGACGCTCGGATGCGAGGTCACGCTCGACCATGTCGAGGCGCTGCCCCAGCAACCGCTGGTCCGCGTGATAGACGTCCCGGGTCACCGACTGCTCCATCCTGACCGCGAGCGCCTGGAGGTCACCACGAAGGTCCTCCCGGAGACCGGCGATCGAGTCGCGCTGGTCCTCACGGAGCTGTGTCAGGGATCGCTGGAGCTCCCACAGAGTGGGCTCGGCGGTCGGCGGGACGCTCACGGACTGCTCCTGGACTGCGCCCCCGCGCCACCGCTCATCCTAGCGGCACCCGCTGATGCCGGGAGTCTGGGATCAGTCTGTGCCCCACTCGATGGCGCCGAAGCTGAGCCAGCCGGCGAGGTTCCTGCTGGCGCTCTGCACATCAATGTTCCCGTTCGGGTAGACAAACACGTTGGTGTCCGTGTTGGACCCGGCGGACGCCGGGAAGACCTCGCCCGCGCTCGGCCGTAGCTTCGGGTCGTCGATCGTGGCGATCGTGCCCCCCGTCACGCCTCCGGGGACGGACACGATTCCTCGCAGGCTCACCATGCCGTCGGGCCTGCGCCGCACCGAGACGGCACGCCACCCTGCGAGCTGGGAGCACCCCTGCTTGAAGGTGATGGGCGACTGCCACGTCTGCCAACCCGCCGCCACGATGGGCACGTTCGCGGTGACCGCCGACTGGGAGATGGCGAGCTGCTTGTTCAGGAGGAGGTCCGCCCAGTCCTGCCCGTTGCAGGCGATGATCTCGTTGTAGCCGATCCGGACGTGCTTCTCCTGGTAGTCGCCCGCGTGGAGGCTGTAGTAGGGCAGGTCCGGGCGCACCGGGCCGTTGGCGCTTCCCCGCGCGAACAGGTACAGGCCGTCGACTCCGTACCGGGCTGTCAGCTGGCCGTTGACGTTGGTGTCGCCTGCGTCGATGTCGACCACCGCCGCTCCCGGCGTGGAGTACAGCTTGATGTCGGCCTGCGGCCACGTGACGATCGACCGCGTCGCGAACCCCTTGGCGGGCGGATCGGTGAGCATCGCGGACTGCAGCGTGAGCAGGCTGGAGTTCTGGTCCGGGTCGTAGACGCTGGAGATCGTCGCGGGGAGCTGCTCCTGCGGGGAGCCGGAGTACAGCCGGAGCATGCCCACCGCGGCACCGGACTGGGTGACGGACGTGGTCTCCACCCTGTTGCCGGACGCCGCGGTGCTCAGGGTCGCTCCGGTGATGGTCACGCCGTTGATCGCAGTGCCGGTGATGGTCCCGCCCTTGATCGTCTTGCCGGTGATGGCGTCGGCGGACAGCGCCGCGGCGGTAACCGCCCCGGCGGCGATCTGGTCGGCGGTGATGGTGTTGGCGGCGAGCCTGTCCCCGGTGATGCTCAGGGCCTTGATCTCCCGGCCGGTCACCGCGTCGGCGGCAATCTTCCCGGCTGCGATCGCCCCGGCAGCGACCTGGTCGGCGGTGACCGCGCCGGCGGCAAGCTTGGGCGTGGTGACCGCCCCGGCGGCGAGTTCACCGGCGGTGACCGCCCCGGCGGCGAGCTTGGCGGTGCTGACGGATCCGGCGGCGAGTTCCGCCGCGGTCACGGCACCGGCGGCGATCTCGCGGGCGGTGACCGAGTCGGCGGCGATGGCGGGCCCGGTGACCGCGCCCGGGGCGAGGGCGGCGGCCTGGACGGCTGCCTCGCCGAGCTTGGTGGCGGTCACGGCCGCGTCGGCGAGGGCGGCGGCGTCGATCGCGCCCGCGGCCACCTTGGCGGCGGTCACCGCGCCGTCGGCGAGAGCCAGTTCGCCGACGATCCCGGCGAGGACTTCCTCGGCGACAACCGGCGCCGGTGCGGCGGTGGCGGTGCCGGACGGCGCGGACGCCTGCCCGGAGGTGCTGCGCGCCACCAGTGCCACCCACACCGGGACGCTGGTGGGCACGGTGACGATGCCGCCCTGCGGGGTGTCGATGGTGGTGACCAGGGTCGCCGGGCTGGGAACGTAGTCGGGGGCGGGTGCGGCGTGGACCTCGACGCGGGCCAGGTCCAGCGGGCTCGGCGAGCCGTCGGCGAACCGCCCGTCCCAGGCGGTGCGAACGCCGCCGAGCGCCGGGGCGGCGGTCGGCGGCGAAGGGGCGGGCGGGACGGGGCCGTTGACGACGTTGACGGCGGTGGTGCCGTCGGGCTGCTGGCCGATGATGGCGCGCAGCCGCCCCTCCGCGGTGACGGTCAGCGCGCCGTCGTCCACGGAGGAGTAGGCAAGCGGGGAGGCGCGGGACAGCTCCGGCAGGGCCGCCTCCAGGGCGGCGATGCGGCGGGCGAGGTCGTCCAGGGCGTTGGGCACGGTCAGGCTCCGGTGGTGTAGGCGCGGGCGAGGCGCAGGGTGGCGGTCTCGGGCTGCTCCCCCTCCGGGGGGTGCAGGGTCCAGCCGGTGATGCGGGCCCAGCCGTCGTAGTCGGCCCACTGGTCGTGGACCGTCAGCCGCACGTCGTCCCCGATCTGCCAGGAGCCGATCGGCGCGGCCGGGTGGTCGTAGACGGTGATCTCCTCGACCAGGGCGGGCTGCTGGCGGCGCATCCGCTCGGCGCGGGCGAGGGCGGCGAGGGTGGGCATGTGGGTGACGGACGGCCGGTCGAGGACGTGCTCCAGGCGCAGCCGCCCGTTGCGCACCGCGTCCACCGCGCGGACCTTCACCATGCCGGTGCCGGCGCCGAGGGCGATGACGACCTGCGCGTACTCGTCGGCGCTGCTGACGACCTTCGGCTTCTCAGCCAGGTTGATGCCGGTGGCGAACCACAGGTCGGTACGGCGGGTGCCGAGCCTCGGCCAGTTCAGGGCGATGGTCCGGGTCGGCTGCTCCCCTTCCCAGGCGACGGTCTCCGTCCACTCCGGCCCGTTGTCGACCGTCACGGCGTCGCGGATCACGCTCGACAGCGCGGTGCCCTCCCACGACTTGACGCTGTAGGGCTGCTCGGCGGTGCCCAGGCGGGCCGGGCAGCCGCCAGACAGCACCTTGACGCGCACGCCGAGGTCGCCGTCCGGCTGCTCCTGGAGGTACGCCCACGTGTCCGCGATCACCTGGCACGGGTCGACCCCGATGTACGGGCCGCGCCCGCCCAGGTTGTCGTGCAGGGCGTAGCGCCGCGTCGGGTACGAGCCGAACCCGGCCGCCTCGATCGGGAGTTCGTCGTCCTGCGGCTCGGCGGACCAGATCAGGCCGCCCCACATCAGCTTCCGGTTCCGCTCGGCCCACAGCAGTACCGATCCGGCGTCCGCCTGGGTGGGCGCGAGGTGCGCGAACCGCGGGGCCAGGGTACCGCTCATCCGCCCCGGCCCGTTGAGCTCCGGCCCGAACGCGACCCCGGACAGCGGCAGGTCGTGGGCCAGGACCTCGCCGGTGAGGGCGTCCGTCGTGAAGTACCGGTAGACCGCGGCCATCAGTAGGCGCTCTCGACGAACTCGACGTCAAAGATGAGTGCCGTGCCGTCGGCCACGTCGGCGTTGCCGTTCGCGTTGTTGTACCGGCCGCCCTGGAGCCGGAGTTCCTGCCGGGTGCCGCGCATCGCCGCAGTGATGTCGGGGTTGTCGGCGACCATCGCCGTGTACTTGGAGGCGTAGGTGATCGTGTCCGTGTCGACCTGGAACTCGCGGCTGATCCAGGCCCCCCACTTCAGGCGCAGGCCGAAGAACGTCTCGCCCATGACCCTGATTCCGGTGAGGGTGGCGATCAGGTTGGCCTTGGTCGCCCACGTCGGAATGTCGATCTGGGCCGTGGCGTTCGGCGGCCAGTTGTCCTGCCACACCCCCCACTGCGCGGGCAGCACGGTGTACGGGAAGCCGATGATGGTGGACAGCTTCCGCTCGCGGCGGGGGTTGGCGACCTTCCGCAGGTCAGTGATCATGCTCGCGGTGATGGTGGCGCAGTTCGGCGGCTGGGTGATCCGGGCGAGCGGGATCGCGCTCATGCCCGCCGGCGGCGCGGTCGTGGTGGCGGAGACTCCCGGGATGACGTGGAAGTACCCGATGTCGTCGCGGCCCGGGTCACGGCTGCCCTCGAACTCCGGGTCCTCGACGCGCAGGCAGAGCAAGTCGGTGCGGCCGGTGCCGCCCGTCGGGGCGATCGGCACGACCTGGTCACCGTTGTTGTACTGCGTGTAGGAACCCTGCCCCCAGGTCGCGCCAGCGACGACGGCCGAACCGGTGCCGACGCGGACCCCCGGGCCAGGGGTGGTCGTCGGGGAGACCCGAAGATCGTCGCCTTCGGTGATGCCCTGGGAGCCGTGGGACAGGTCCCGGATCATCATGCGCATGCTGCGGGCAGGGTGGGTACCGCCGGTGACCATCAGCGGCGGCTGGATGAGCGTCATGGTGCGTTCCTCGTGTGGGGGGCTGGAGGGGACCGAGCAGGCACCGGACCAGAGGGCGGACGGGTGGGGCCCGGGCCGCCCTGCTGGCATCGGTGCGGCCCGGGATCAGAGAGCGGAGTGCGCGTCGCGCCAGGTGACGGCGAGGCGGGAAGTTCCGGTGGCGTCCTGCGCGGACCAGCGAATCTCGGAGCGGCCCGGCGGGAGCCGGAACAGGTCCAGGCGGCTCGTCCTGGCCAGGGCCCCGGCGTAGGTGCCCTGGCCGTTGCGGACGATGTTGCGCAGACCGGGCCGGGTCTCGACGTCGAGGGTCTCCCCGGCGCCGAGCGCGACGGTGAACTCCAACAGCGCGTCGGGCTGGCCGTCGACCCACACCCGCGGGTTGACGACGGGCCCGGTGATCCGCAGCGACGGCCACGCCGACCTGTTGCCCGAGTTGGCGACCCAGCCGGGCCGGGCCGCCGTGCCGGGGGTGCCGGTGGTGATCGGGGCGCGCAGCGGCGCGGTGAAGCCTCCGCCGCGCTGGGCGGAGGTGTCCAGGGACAGGGTCAGGCCCGAGGTGGTGTCCGCGTACCAGGCCGGGTCGAACCCGGCGAAGGTGATCTCGACCGGGATCCAGCCGTGCGCGGCATCGGCGAGGGTGATCGCGCGGACGCTGATCAGCCGCCCGTACTGGCGGCGGGTCGGCTGCCCTGGGCGCTGGACCCGCAGCACGTCCGTCGCGCCGGGGGTGAGGCGCACCTGCGTGTCGGCGGCTTCCTCCAGTTGCGCGAGCCGGTCGAACCCGGCGGCCGGGTTGCCGGGCGTGCGGATGCCCGCGGTGATCCGGATCGCACGCGGTGCGAGGGTGTCGCGGCCCGGGTAGGAGCCGTCCTCCCCCGGGATCGCCCGGTCACCGGTGTGCTTGTCGGGCGTGCCGATGCCTTCGATGTCGCCAATGAGGACGTCGGTGCCGTGGCCGATGAGCACGCCGGCCACGTCGAGCTGCCAGTCGGAGAGAGTGGTGGTCATCAGGCCCGCCCTCCGCGCTGGAGGTGACGAAGGCGGCGCATCACGGCGTCGGCGACCTGTTCGCCGGTGACGGCGGAGCCGGTGACGGTGATCGGCATGGAACCGATCAGCGGCCGGGCGCTGTCGCGGACCACCACGACCCCGGCGGCCGGGCGGGCGGGGACGAGCTTCACCGGTGCTGGGCGGGCGGGCGGTGTACCGCGGGTGAGGGCGCCGTCGGCGTAGGTGCGCACCGGCTGGCCGGGCAGCGCCCCGTAGACGACGTGCCCGCCGAACTGCGCGGCGACCTGGTCAAGGATCTGCCGGGAACGGGTGCGCTTGGCGGGGGCCAGCGGAATGTACGCCTCGCCCTGGGTTTCGGGCTCCGCCCACACCCGCCACGATCCGGCGGGGGCGATCTGTGCGATGTGCTGCTCTCCTCCGGCTGGGCGGAGAGCACCGTCGGCGAAGAAGCTGACTACGCCGCCGTCCTTCCAACTGCCCATTCCTGCAATGTGCTTGGATCCATCGGAGTTGAGGCCGTCGTAGGAGAAGTGCACGGGGATGTCGACGGACTTGGGGGCGTTCACCGACACGCTGATGGTCTTCTGCCCGGGGATCGCCCGCACGGATGCGCCGATGCTGTCCAGGGCGGCCTGGACCTTGGCCATGTCGCCGGACAGCAGCGCCGAGGTGAGGGCCTGCGCGGCTTCCGAGCCGCGCTCCTTGGAGACCTGGGCGATCAGGGTGAGCATGCCGGTCCACTCGGCGTTCGACTGGATGCCGGCGTTCTTGAACGCCGCCACGACCTGGGTCAGGTCGGGTGCGCTGATGGGCGGTTGGGCGCCCCAGATCGCGCGCAGTGAGGTCATCGCCCGGTCGACGTCTCCGGCCAGGAGCGCGTCGGCGAACGCCTGCGCGGCGTCGGCGCCTCGTTCCTGGGCGACCTTGGTGACCAGGTCGAGGCCGGTGGCCATCTCGGCCTTGGACGCTTCGGTGCCCTTGCGAACGGCGGCCGTCATGTCGGTGACGGCCATCTGCTGGAGGATCCGGCCGAACGCGGCAACGTCGTTGGTCTGCGCGGCGGTTGCCCAGGCCCTGGCGGTGTCCTGCCCGTACTTCGCGGCGATCACCGGGAGCTGCTCCAGCCCGGACTGGAACGTCGCCTGCGATCGGGCCGCGTCCTCCTCGACGATGGACTGGAGCTCATCGGCGACCTGGGTGTGGCCGTCCTTGAGCTGCTTGACCAACTCGTCGAGCATCGGCGCGGCCGACACGCCCAGCTCGGCGAAGTGGCCGGTGAGGTCCTGGTAGCCGGCGAGGGCCAGTTCGGACAGGTTGTTCTGGAAGTCGCGCTGCGCCTGGAGCTGGCGGCGCAGCTCTGCGAGGTAGTCGTCCAGCTTGCCCTTCGTCACCTCCACGAGGCCCTGGAGCTGGTCGGCTGCACCCTTCTTCCCGGCCTTCAGGTTCTCCACCAGGGTGTGGGCGAGCCCGGCGGAGGCGTCACCGAGACCGCGGAAGTGCTCGGCGAGCGGCCCGTAGCCGCGCCGCGCCAACTCGTCCAGGTCCGTCTGGAACCCGGCGGTGGCCTTCACCTGATCGGCGAGCGCCTGGGTGTAGTCGCCGACGCTGGCCTTCGTCAGGTCGACCTTCCGGCCGACCTCGGTGGCGGCCGCCCCGGCGCGCTCCTGCGCCGTCTTCCACGCCTCGGTGGGCTCGACGATGTCGCCGATGGCCTTGCCGAGGGCCTTCATCTCGTCGGTCGCCTTCGGCGTGCCGTTCTTGTCGGTCGGCAGCAACATCTCCAGGTTCCACGCCGCCGCGTTGCCCTGGATCGCGGTGTGGATCTTGGAGTTGACGATGTTCATCGTCTCGGCGAGTTCGGCTTCCTTCTGGACGGCCTCTTCCCACTGCTTGCGCTTCTCGACGAGGACCTTCCGGGCGTCGTCGTAGGTGCCCATGGCGTTGCCGCCCGCCTTGTGGGCCTGGATTTCACCGGCGAGTTTCGCCTCGGAGTCTTGCAGGCGGCGTTCCAGGGCTTCGAGCTTGCCGCCGCCGGTGGCGACCGCGTCGATGGCCTCGGTCATGTCCAGCCCGGCGCGCTTGATCTTCGCCGCGGCGTCGCCGCTGGTCAGCTGCTCGGCCAACTTTCGGACGCCGCTGCCCTGTTCGCCTTCGCTACGCTCGGCCTTGAGGGCTTCCACCAGCTCCTGGGTGGCGTCCTTGGCCTTCTGCTTACTGGCCGTGTAGGCGGCGTACACGCCGATGCCGACGGTCAACAGGGCGGTCAGGCCGCCGACGGCCAACCCGGCGCCGCGCAGCACCGCCGGGAGGACCGCGCCGCCGGCGCGGGCCTCGTCCAGGGCGGTGCGGAACGCGGTGACCGCCGGGGCAATCTTGAGGAACGCGGCGCGGGAGAGCAGCGCCGCGGCGGACAGGCCGATCAGGATCTCCGCGACGGTCTTGACCGGGCCGGGCAGGTCGTTGATCGCGCCGACGAAGACGTGCAGAGCGTTGCCGATGGCCTGGAGGGCGGGCAGCAGCGCCCGGGACAGGTCCATGCCCAACGCGACGGACTCGTTGCGGAACAGCGACCACTGGCCGGTGACGGTCTGCGTCTGGATCGCGTAGGCGCGCTGGGTCGCGCCGGCACGAATGACCTCGTTAGAAATCGCGGAGTACGTGGAGGCGTAGTTCGCGCCGTCCGCCGCCGCCAAAGCCAGCACCGCACGGACCGCCCTGATGTCCTTGAACATGTTGGTCATGGCTTCGGCGTTGCCATGGGTAGCCTGGGTCAGCTTGTTGACGACGACGTACAGGCCGTCCTGCCGGATCGCGGACGCGGTGGACTCGTAGCCCAAGTCGTGAATGGCGTCTCGCAGTTCGCGGGTCGGCTTCATCATGCGGGTCATCAGCATGTTCAGCGCGGTCGCGGACTCGGCCGCCGGGATGCCGGACAGGGTGATCGCGGCGAGCGCCGAGCTCAAGTCGTCGAACTCGACCCCCGCGGCGGCAGCCATCGGCACCACGTCACCCAGCTGCTGCGCCAGTTCCTCGAAGCTGATGACGCCGAGGTTGACGGTCTGGAACATCACGTCCATCACGTCCGCCGCCTTGGAGGCGGGCAGGCCGTACGCCTTCAGCACGCCGAGGAGCGCGTACGCGGCGGTCTCGGTGCTCGTCAGGCCGGCGGACGCGCCGGTCGCGGCGACCTTGAGGATGCCCATCGCCTGGGCCCCGTCGAACCCGGTGCTCACGACCTGGTACAGGCCCTCGGCGAGCTGCGACGCGGTCTGCGGGAGGGTCGTGCTGAGCTGGACGATCTGGTCGGTGAACGCGCTGATGTTGGTGTCGTTGATCTGCTGGCTGATCGTCAAGACGTTGGCCATGTGCCGCTCCAGCTCGATCGACGCGCCGGATCCGGCGGCGAGGATCGCGGCCAGCAGCAGGCCGCCCTTGGTGAGGCGTTCGACCCGGGCGGCACCAGCGGTGGCGCTCGCCGCGGCAAGCTCTGTCTCTGCGCGGCCGACTTCCGCCAGCGAAGCGGCAGTTCGGCGCGCGGCACTCTCCTCGACGGCGGCGCGCTCGACGCGGGCGACCGTCGCCGCGCCTTCGGCGGCGGCGGTCTGGGCGGTCATCCGCTGCGCCAGCGCGGACGCGCGGGCGGAACGTTCCTGCGCATCGGCGGCGCGGGCGGCCTGCGCGGTCTGGGCTTCGGCGGCGCGGGTCGCAGCCGCCGCAGCAGCAGCGGCGGTGTTCTGTGCCGCGACGGCCCCGGCACCGGCGGTGGCCTGCGCGCGGGCGGCCATCGTCTGCGCGACCTCCTGCGCGCGGGCGGCGCGGGCGGTGGCCTCGACGGCGGCGGTCTGCTCGGCCTGCGCCTTCGCGGCCGCCCGGGCAGCGAGGGCCTGGGCCCGGCCGGACCGCTCGGCCGCCACGGCGGCGGTGCTCTGCGCGGTGGCCGTCCGGTCGACGGCGTCCCGGACGGTGCTCTGGGCTCGTACCGCTTCGGCGGCGGCCGCGATCTGGGCGCGCCCGAGGCGTTCGGCAGCGGCTTCGACTCGGCCGAGAGCGGCCTGTGTGCCGCTCAGCTGCCCGTCGAAGGCGCGTAGTTGCTGGCCGCCGCCGCGCAGCCCGCCGGTCAGACCGGCGAGCTGCGCCTGCAGCGAGACGTACAGGGTGTAGGCGCCGGCCACCCGGCTACTCCGTTCTGGGCGTCAGCCCGATCCTCACCCCGCGCCCGTCGGCCCCGTCCGGGACCTGTTCCTGCTCTGCGGCGATCAGTTCGCACCCTGGGCAGCGGTGCGTTGCCGCGATGTAGGCGAACCGGTCTCCGCCTGCCTGCTCGTCCCACTCCTGTGGCCTGGTGCCGCAGCCGTCGCAGACCTGCCGGACGAACGCCGTGTAGGCGAGCGCCTTGGCCCGGTCCAGTGCTGTCCACCGGCCGCCGCCAGCTCCCATCAGCTGGCTGTGCGGGATCCCGTACCGGTCCGCGAGTTCCATCTCCGCGCGGAATCCCTCATCGGTGATCAGCCTTTTCCCAGGTCCCCGCGGAGGGTCTGGTTCGGCATCAGCGCCGCGGTGAACAGGGCCTTCGCGTCGATCTCCGACCAGTTGTCCAGCAGTTCCTGCGCGTCCTCGACGCTCATCCCCGGCACCTCGGTCCCGTCCGGGTCGCGTTCGATGTGGCAGGCGGACACCAGCGCCGCGGGGAACGTCTCGACGTCGTACTCCATGCCCTTGTCGGCCTGCTCCTCGGTCGGAGCGTGCTCCTCAAGGAGTTGCCTCCACACCGGCCGGGGCAGCGCCCGGAAGGTCAGGGTCACGGTGGCGTCGGCGAGGCGCTGCTGCGCGGTCGCGGCGACGGACTGGGCGATGACGACCAGCGGGTGCTGCTCCACCCACTGCGCGCGATCCTCCTCGGGCACGCCCTCGTCGTCGGCGGCCTTCTTCGCGGCGGCCCGCGCGGTGGCCAGGCCGATGGTTGCCTCGCCGACGGCGGCCTTCGCCGCGTCGTCGTCGCAGAACGACACGATCTTCTCGGCGAGGCGCCGGGCCCGCAGCCGCGCCATCTTCGCCTTCCAGTGCGGGTCCCGCTCCACGGCGGCCGCCGGCGGCATCTGGGTGTTCGTCATCGCCCGTCCCCTCAGCCCGCGGCGGCGGCCGGGACCGCGGCGTCCAGGGTCGGCAAGTCCGAGATGCTGAACGACACCTTGAACTTGGCGGGCTCGGTGCCGGTCGAGTAGGACGGGGCGCGGGAGCCGACCCGGACCGGGAAGATGTCCATCGACGGCGAGGCCGGGACGTCGCCCTTGCGGAGGATCACGATGTAGCCGGTCGTGTCCTTGGACAGCAGCTTCTCGATGGCGTCGCTGACCAGGTCCTCGTAGAAGGTGAGGCTGGAGTTCGCGGCCTTGTCCTCGCCCGGGATGGAGGTGGCGAACCGGTTGCCCAGGTCAGGGGTCTCGATCGGCGAATTTTCGAGGCTCCAGCCCTCGATGTCGGCGACCTGCTTGGACAGGTCGGTGCCGGCGGTGATCTCCGTCCGGACCGGAATGTTGGTGGCGGCGGCGATCGTCTCCAGGTAGAGGATCTTGGTGACGCCGCGGCGCATGAACCGCTGCTGCGTGGAAGCCACGCTGACTCGCATTTCCGGGGACACCGTCACCCGGGCGGTCGTGTGCCGCCGGAGACCCGTCCCCTACGTCGCACCACCCGCGTCGGCGGGATGGCGGAGGGAGTCGGCCCGTACCGGTGGTCGGGCGTCCGTGCGGGGGTCTCCACGGTGAGATGCCGCCTGCCGGCGGCGAGCTGATCAGCTGCCAGGTGTCGTGACGTGCAGCGCGATCCGCGTGATGTAACTGTATACGCCGTTGACCACAGTAGGTCCGTCCTCCCGGTCGATCTCCCGGCCGGTCACCGTGTGCCCGGCCGCAGTGACCGGTGTGGCGAACGCCCCGGAGGGCGTGGTGCCCAGCAGCGCGGCCCGGACCTTGTCCGCCATCCACTCGGCCTGCTCGGCGGTGCTGCCCACCGACGTGACCTGGTAGACGAGTCGAGCGTCACCGGCCTGGTCGCCGAACGGCGGCCCGGAGCTGACGCCACCCAGCGGCATCAGGATGCTGTACGGGATCGTGTTCCCGGTCGGCTTGTCGGCGGCCAGCGGCACCGCCCCGTAGCCGCAGCTGCGACCGGTGCTGGCGACCAGCGCGGCCTGCACGGCGAGCGACACGACCCGCCCCTGAACGGCCATCTACCCTTCCTCCTGCTCGTCCGGGCCGGGCGGCTCGTCGCCGACACGGCACGCGGTGATCTGCCCGGCCAGGTCGAGGCCCGCGTAGTGCAGCAGCCCCGCGCGGTCCCACGCGGGCATGTCCGTGGGGCTGGCCTCGACGTACAGGCCCAGTTCCCCCGTCTCCTCGTCGACGACCTCCAGGACCAGCAGCGCCCGGGACAGCAGACCGGCACCGTGGGCCCGCAACACCCCGGCGACGGCCTGGTGAATGTCGTCCGTCAACTGGCTCACTCGGCCACCACCCGCTCGACGAGCTGCGCCATGGCCGCCGCGAACAGCGGCCCGACGCGGTCGACGGACGGACCGACGTGAGGGAAGGGCGGCTGGTTGTAGACCCGGCCGAGGCTGTCAGCGCCGACGAACCCATACTCCAGGCGGGCCGCCTGCGGCCGGTTCGTGCCGACGATCGCCTCCACCCCGCCCGGGACGGTGCGGACCTCGGTACCCCAGGAACGCCGGTAGTCGCCGCTCTGCACTTCCGGGCCGGGCCTGCCGGACGCCGCCGCCCGGATCGCGGTCTCCAGGATCATCGCGTGGTGCCGCACGACCGCGGTCGCAGCACCCGGCACGGCGACGGCTCGTGCTTCCAACTGGGCGGCGACCACACCGGCGTTGCTGCTCACCCGGGCCATCAGCCGGCCACCGGCTCGGGCTCGCCCGGCTGGCGCTTGCCGAGCGCCCACTCGGCGAGCTGGGCGAGCAGAGCCCGAGTGAACTCGTGCGGGCCGCCGTCGAGGAGGTCGTGCCGGTTGAGGACGGCCCGTTCGGTCTCCGCCGGATCGAGAGCGGCGAGGAACTGGGCGGCGGCCGGGCCCGGATCGGGGGCTTCGCCGACCACGACCCGGGCGGTGCCCTCCCAGTCGGGGTTGGCGTTCGGGCGGAGCACGAGGAGGAGTTCCGGGACCTGCCCGGCAGTGTGCACCAGCCGGTAGGAGGCAACCTGGTCGGAGACGTCGTGGCCGTCGAGCTCCAGGCGGGCGGTCGGACCGGACGCCCGGATCCGGACGTGCTGAACCTCGGAAGGCGTGGGGGTAGGGGTCATGATCTTGAGCCTAGGAGCTGCGACGGACACCCCGCGGTGCGGGTCTGATCCTAGAAGTGCCGGACAGGAGAACCGTGTCAGCGGGAGGATTCCCAGATGACGGTGACCTCCGACCTGCCGGGCGCGGCGCTGGCGCGCCGCGACGAGTACGAGCAGATGCTTCGCGCGGGTCTGCTCCCCGCCCATGTCTTCCCCCCGCTGGCGAAGGAGGTAGAGGACGCCGTGCTCGAACGGGCCTGGTCGAACGCCGCGTCCCCCTACGACGGACACCGCCTCTACGTCCTGTCCGTGGCCGGGTCACACAGCCGCATCAAGATCGGCCAGACCACCGAGGTACGCAGGCGCATCACCGACCACCTGAACGAGTACCACGTCAACGGGCATGGCCTGGTGGACGCCTGGATCTCCGACCCTCTACCGGACGGCCGCACCCGGGAGAACTCCCTTCGCGCGCTCTTGAGGCTGCTCCGGCTGGAGCCGGGGCACCGCCGAGAGGAGTACCCGGGTGCATCGTTCCAACAGGTCAGAACCGCCGCCATCGTGGCCACCCCACCCTCTGCAAGCGAGCTGATCGGGTCTACGGCAGACCTCGAGTAACGGCTTCCGGCGGCACCCCCAAGCCGCCGGAAGCCTGTCGCGCTGTCTTACTGGAGCACGACCTCGTCGAGGCGGGTGATTAGGGCGACCTCCACCGTGCTGGCCTCGGCGAGGTCAAGGGCCTGCCAGGTCCGACCGACGGTGCCGGGCGTCGGGAGGCGGCGGTGACGGTCATCAGGTCTCCGTGTTCCGGGAGCGGCGCCGCGAACGGGGTGACCAGGCCGTACCAGGACGCGGTGTCGTCCAGCCACCGACCGCCAACGAGGTGCTCGACCGCGGCAAGGCTATACATGGACAACACCGCTCTGCGCTCACCCTCATCTCGACGATCAGGGTGGGGCCGACCAGCCTAATGTCTGAGGCGGGAACGAGCATGCCAATGGGGTGGGAGATATCTGCACCACCCCATCTAGTACTCCAGTCTGACTTCGCGATCATGTCGGTCCTGCGGTCTACTCTGGCTGGCTATGGGCTACGACCTGCACATCACGCGGCGTGAGAACTGGTGGGATGAAGAGGGCGGAGACATCAGCACCGCGGAATGGGAAGCGGCGGTCGCGGCCGATCCTGACCTTGTGATGGTCCCGATGCCTGAAGGCTGGCAAGGGTCGGCGGAGTGGGTCGCCGAAACCGTGCCACGGAAGGAAGAGGAGTCGCGCAGCGAGCCCTTGTGGTGGAGGGGTGGGCGGATTGCGGCCAAGAACCCGAGCGATGCGCTGGTCGCGAAGATGTGCCGGCTGGCAAAGGTGTTGGACGCGCGGGTTCAGGGCGACGACGGTGAGTACTACGACGCCTGACGCGTGCGGCCACCACGAGATGATCATGGGTTGTGTGGACTCATGAGGACTGTGTGGGGGCCGCCGGTCACAGCGTGGATGCTGCTCGGTGGCTGGCGATGTTCGACCGGGCTATGGCCCGGATCGCGGGCCGGTTCAAACGTGTGGAACCGCGGGCGACCGCCCGCGCGCTCGTGCTCGCCCTCCTGTCCGGCGTCGAGCGGAAGAACTGCTGGCGTATGGCAGAGCAGGCCGGCTACGCCCGACCCGGGCCGATGCAGCGACTGCTGCGAAGCGCCCGCTGGGACGCCGACGCGGTCCGCGACGACATCCGCTCCTACGTCCTCGAACACCTTGGCGCCGACGACAGCGTGTTGATCGTCGACGAGACGGGATTCCTGAAGAAGGGCACCGCCTCGGCCGGCGTGCAGCGCCAGTACACCGGCACCGCAGGCCGGATCGAGAACACCCAGGTCGGCGTCTTCCTCGCCTACGCCTCAAGCAAGGGAAGGGCGTTGATCGACCGTCGGCTCTACCTTCCCGACGCCTCGTGGTGCCAGGACGCCGAGCGTCGAGCCCGTGCCGGGGTGCCCGAGCAAGCCGAGTTCGCGACCAAGCCGACGCTGGCCGGGCAGATGATCACAGCAGCACTGGACGCCGGGATCGGCGCCTCCTGGGTGACCGGTGACGAGGCATACGGCCAAGACCCCGGCCTGCGCACCATGTTGGAGTCCCGTGAGGTCGGCTACGTCTTGGCCGTCGCCTGCAGCACACGGGTACGGATCAACCGGGGGCGGACCGCCGCCCGCGCGGATGCCGTGGCCGACCGCCTGCCGGCCTCGGCCTGGCACCGGCAGAGCGCCGGAGCCGGGGCGAAGGGGCCGCGCTACTACGACTGGGCCTGGATCGAGATCGGTGCGGGTGGCCATCGGCACCTGCTGATCCGTCGCAACCCGAGCAGTGGCGAACTCGCCTTCTACCTGTGCTGGTCCCCGGGGCGAGTGCCACTGTCGGAGCTGGTCCGGGTGGCCGGGATCAGGTGGTGCATCGAGGAGTGCTTCCAGGCCGCGAAAGGCCAGGTCGGACTGGATCACTACCAGGTCCGTCACTGGACCTCCTGGCATCGGCACGTCACCCTGGTCATGCTCGCACTGGCCTTTCTCGCCGCGCTCGCCGCCGACGCGACGCCAGCCAGGGTCGCAGAACTCAACCGCCCCGCCCGCAGCACGGACCCGATCGACCTGAGCGTCCCGGAGATCCGCCACCTGTTCGGCGCTTTGTTGATCCCATCGAGCACCTCCCTGTACAGGCTGCTGCACTGGTCGAACTGGCGCAGACGCCACCAGGCCACCGCGCGTCGCAGCCATTACCGGCTACGACTCGCCGGCCCCTCGACCGGATAGATCACGAAGTCGCACTGGAGTACTAGGAGCGGAGCGGCCAAGAGCTGGTCCAGCAGGCTGAGGGCTATTCAGAACTCCTTGCCGAGAAGGCGGTCGAAGACCATGCTCCACCAGGTGTCTTCTTCTGCGAATGCCTGCGGGTCTCGCGCTTCGAGGTACTTGCGGAGTTGCTCGGTGTACTCGTCTGCCTGTTGGTCGCTGCTGGCGCTGATGTGCTTCAGACGGAGGCCGAACCGGTACAGGAACTCGACGAAGTCGTCCAGTGTGGTGTTGACGATCTCGGCGCCGGGCTGGTCCCCGAGGGTGAGGAGGATGACGTAGCCGTCTTCCAGGTCGAGGCAGAAACGCATGTCGTTGCTGCCGGTCGGGCCGCCGAGGCAGAGGACCTTGGTGATGCTGTCGCCGGTGTCGACGGGGACGAGGGTGAACGCTTCGGGCTGCCCGGGCGCTGCCAGGCTGAAGATGACCTGGAGTTCAGCCGGAAGCCCGACGTCTGCAAGCGTCTGGGCGGCGGCGTCGGGTACGCCGTTGGCGGCGGTCTTGCTGCGCGGAACGGTGATGACGCCTTCGTCCCCGAAGAGTGCAGTCAGTTCGGAGTGCGTTGCCACGGTGTGGTGCTCCTAGGTCGGCGGGGAGTGCGGGTCGTCAGGATTCGAGGCCGCTCAGCTTGAGCAGACGGTACCAATCGCTGTCCATCGCCTCGGATGGGGTGAGGCCTGCCAGGTCCAGGAAGCGATCTGCGTCGAGGACCCACTCGGCGACGAACTCGTTGAAGCTATTAGCGATCTGTTCGAGGCGGCATCCGGTGTACCAAACGACCCCGTCGTCCGGGACGCGCCACACGGTGCCGTCCCTCTCGTTCAGCAAGAGCGGATTCTCTGCTGCTTCGCCGAAGAAGATGAAGTGGGAGGCGTCGGTCAGCTCGCTGCCGTCGTTGAGCTTCGCGCCGACGAGGTGGTCGGGGACCTGCTGGGAGGCGATTTCTTCTGCGCTGAACAGCCGCGTGGAGGTGCCGAGGTTCGGCCCGTCGCTGGCTGCCAGGAGGCGCGCGAGTACCGGAGGTAGGCCGTCCGGGATGTCCTGTGGTGCCGCCCCTTGCGGGATTTCCGGCATCCACAGTTCATATTCGTCGCGGTGCTCGTCCAGTGCGTTTCGGAGCGCGGCGAAAACTTCCGACACGTTGGCTGTAGTTACTTCCATTTCACCCTGACCTTGAGGGGCGTCCCATCAGGCAGATTTTTAATTTCTGGCCATATCTGCCTTTTCCCGATCTCTTCATTAGTATACCCGTCCAGCATTCTGATTCCCTCCCAGTGGTCGCGGCCACCGGTTTGGAGTTCCGAAATATGGTCGGGGTGCATCGACCGGGCCACTTTTCGGGCCGCCTCGGCTAGATCGGGATCGTCCTTGTGATTATTGCTGATGATCCGCATCAGCGCACCCTTGTAGTCTTCGGTGATCTTCTTGTCGCGCGAGACCGGGTTGGTGGCCTTGAACAGCTCACCGCGGCGGCCCATCTCGTGGAGCTGCTGCGCTTTACGGGCGAACTGAGCCTTTGGCATGCCGGGCTTCCACGTCACGGCGACGGTTTTAGGCTTGAGGCTGTTGTCCGGCCCCTTAGCGCGATCGGTCCAGCCTTTCCTGGCCAGGTCTTGGGCTTCGGATCGGGTGTGGATCCGCTTCACCATCTCGTGAAGAGCTTTATCGTTCTCCTCGTGTCTCCGATTCATTTCATGGAGACCGCCCTGAACGTCGCGCAAATGCTGGCGTAGCTGTCGTTCCGCCTGCTTGATGACGTTGAGGATTTGCTCAGAGCTGTGGACGACCGCGTTGGCCAGCGGGTCCCGGCCTCGCGTGGCGGCCAGCCGTCGACGAGTGTTCCGGGTGTGCACGCCCGCCGTGTTCTCTAGGTGGTCGGCGTGTGCGCCGATCCTGTCGGCGAGAGCGGCCGTCTCTTCCGGGTTGTGCCGGATTACGTCCGCCACGCTACCTACCCCCGCTCAACGTAGATCCCAGCTGCGTGTTCTTCGCTCCATCGAGGCCCGCATTGGCGACTGACCGCAGGTCGTAGCCCTTCTGCGTGCCGAGTGCGTTGCCGGCTGCCTGGATGGCGAGGTCGCCGGCCATGTTGGCCAGGGCGTCGACAATTGGTGCTGTCGCCACGTCCATCAGCTGAGAGACGATCTGCTGCTCCGCTTCCTTCAGGAGCCTCTTGACGATCAGGCGGGTCGCCTGTGTCGCACCCAGAGCACCCGCCTCGGACAGGCCGAAAGTGAACGGCGCGGCTGCCTGAGCGGCAATCACCTCGGTTGCCATGATGACCAGTTGGGCAATTGCTGCCACCTTGGCGCCGGCGATGACCATGGCACCGCCGTCAAGGCCCGTGGCTAGAAGCCGCCCGGCTTCAGCCAAGTTGTGGAGATGCTTGCCGGAGATCTTGTCCCAGTGGGCTGCAAAAGCATCGGTTGCCGGTCCCACGTTCTCGGAGATCATGCGTTGGACCGCGCGCAGGGAATCGGCGTTGCCATCGTCGATCTGGTCGGCGAACGTTCTGAGCGAGTCCGCCATGTCACGGAACTCGTCCTCGTCGACGTTGGGCCAGTTGACTCCAATCAGGTCGAGCACCCAGGCCAGTTCGTCGGGCAGCACCACACCCATCCGGATCATCCCCCTTGCACCAGCGGCCTGAACTCCTGCCTGGGTTGGCAGTCCTCGAAGTGCGGCGCCGCGCCAGGTCACTCACTGTGCGCACGCCAACCGGTTCCGTGGCGGCACGCTGCAGCACGCTATCACCCACCAACTGGGCGGCGGCTGGATACGAAGCAGTCTCGACCATCACCGTGACCGCCACGGAACCCTGTCTCGATCGGGCAGAGCCCCGAACTTCGCTACGTCAAAATCACCTCGTCAAGGCGCGTAACGCGGGCGACCGCGACAGTGCTGGCTTCGCCCGGGTCAAGGGCCTGCCAGGTCCGGCCGATCGTGCCAGTAGTCGGGGAAGCCGCGGCGGTGACGGTCACCAGGTCTCCGCGTTGCGGGAGCGGCGCAGCGAGAGGGGTGACGAGGCCGTACCAGGACGCGGTGTCATCGAGCCACCGGCCGCCGACGAGGTGTTCGACCGCGGCGAGGCCGTGCGCGGAGAGCACCGCGCCGTTGCCGGACCACACCGGGACGGTCGGCACGGGCCCCACCAGCCCGGTGTCGGCGTCCAGCGGCGCGGTGCCGGTCGGCCTGCGGATCTCGACCTGGTCGACCATGACGGTGGTCTCCAGGGTGTGGCGGACCGTGTCGAGGTCCACCGGTCCGGTCGGGATGCTCACGGCGTCCCCCCGACGGTGGCGATCCGCATCCAGGTGCTGCGGACGACGGACATGCCGCCGGACTGGCCGGGGTCGAGGACGTGGAAGGTCCGGCCGATGGCGCCCGGGTCGGGGCTGGCGAGGACGGTGACGTCGTTGCCTTCGACCGCGATCGGCGCGCCGAGCGGGGTGAACAGCAGGTAGCGGCCGTCGCCGTCGTCCTTGTAGGGCTGGCCTTCCAGGCGAAGCACGATCCCGGGGCCGCCGGCCGCGCGGTGCTGGCCGGGGCCTTCGTAGACGATCACGGCAGGGCCGGGAACGTACTGGCCGGTGTCCGGGTCGAGGACCTGCGGGCCGGGCGCGGCGATCCGGACGGTCTCGGTGAGGAGCATCCGCTCGACGGTCGCGATGATCCCGGCTTCGGGCGTGCCGGTGCTGGTGGCGGGGGGTGGGGTGGTCATGATCCGAGCGTAGGAACCGCGACGGACACCGCCCACGGACGACGAGTTGCCCTCCGCCCACCAGGGTTCCACCTAGTCCTGTTGGGATCCCTCGGAACCGCCCTCGCTCATACCGATGACCTTGCCGCCGACGAAGGCCACACCCAGCGAGCCGACGATCGCACCGGCAACCACCACTGCTTTCATTGCCGTCCCGAGGAACTGCTTGTTCTCGCTGTCCTTGTCGCCCACTTGTCGCACGTTCTGGTCGAGGCGGTCGTGGAGGGCTTCACGCTGATCCCAGGTGAGGTCGTCCCGGCCAAGGTCGGTCCGCAGGGCGTCCCGCTGGTCCTGCGCAGCCTGGAAGAAGTGGTTCTGGCTGTTCTCGTTGGCCGCGACGGTGGACTCGTGGGCTTCCTTGACCGCCTTGATGTTGGCTTTGCCCAGGTCCTTGAAGGTGGGGAACTGCTCGATGAGCTTGATCCGCGCCTCGGTGGCCATCTCGGGCATCGCAGCCGCGAACTTGAGCACCTTGTCCTTGGAGAGGTTCCGCCAGGTCGGGATCCCCAACTTTCGCTTGACCGCTTCGTCGTCCGTGCTGCTCATGCCCTGCCTCCGTCCACCGCCCTGCAACGCCTCCCGGATAGTAGCGGGACCCGCCGTCAGCTAGCAGTCCTGCAACAGGGCTGCCTGGACTGCTGGCTGACGGCCCGAGCTGCGATTTGGGACAGTTTCCTATGGGGACAGTAACCGCCTTGTCGGCGCAGCTTCCTGAACGGCTGCCGGTGACATGTTCCGTGGCATGTTCCTCCGTCAGTTCCTGGTGTTGGTCAAGGTGGGGTGTCGTTCGGTGCGGGTCACCCCAATGGTCCAGTCCCACGGGAACGGGCGGCGCGCGAGGAGGGTGTCGAGGCGGTGGCTGGCCTCGGGCCGGGTGCGGGACCACTCGGCGTAGGCGAGGTAGGCGGTGATGCCGAAGACCGGGGTCAGCGCCTGGTACTGGGGGGCGCCGGTGGTGGTGATGTCGTAGCCGTAGGCGTCGGCGAACTCGGCGTACAGGGCCGGGTCGGCGCCGAACACGTCGCAGTCCCAGGCCAGGGCGGCCTGGTCGAAGCCGGGGTGGGAGACGGTCATGGTCTCCAGGTCGATCAGTGCCGGACCGCGCGGGGTGAGGGCGGCGTTGCGGAAGCCGATATCGCCGTGGGTGGTGACGGCCCGGGGCCACTCGATTCGGTCGTACGCGGCGGCGGCCTCGGCGAGGAAGCGGTGTAGGTGGGCGCGGTCGCGGTCGGTGATGGCGGTCGGTGGCAGCAAGTCGAGCCGGCTCGCGGCTTCGGCGACCAGATCCCTGGCGGGTAGTCCGATGTGGGTGAGGGGTTCGATGCGGTGCAGGCGGGCCACCAAGTCTCCGAGTTGGCCGGGGCTGGGGCGCTGGGTGCCGAGGTCTTCGGTGAAGGTGACGAGTAGCCGACGGGCGGCGATCGGGTGGCTGATCCGGCCGACCGGTCCGGCGGTCGGTATGCCAACGGCCAGCAGCGCCCTCGCCGTCCGGACCTGGCGCAGCGCGTCGATGTACTCGACGTGGGGGCCGTGGACCTTAGCGATCGCACCTTCGCGTAGGCGGAACGTCCAGTTCAGGCCCGCCTGGAGGAGTTCGGCACCGTCCGGGTCGAAACCTTGGAGGACAGCGGCGTCAGCGAGTGCAATGCGGGCAACGGCAACAGGATCGGTAGCGGCGCGGGCGGGCTTCGCCGGGGCGGGGCGGGTGATGGGCACATTGGTCCTTCGACGGTGGTGTGCTGGTTCGGCCGGGGCGGGCGTCCCCTGCGAGTGCGCGGGGGACGCCCACCCGGGGTGGCGGTGGCTACGGGGCGGGGCGGGGGGCGGGGACGGTGCGGTCGCGTTGGAGGTCGAGGAGTTCGCGGAACAGGCCGTCGCGGTGGGCGAGTTCGTCCCAGGTGCCGGTCTGCACGATCCGGCCCTGGTCCATGACGACGACCCGATCGGCGAGTTTGGCGTTGGCGAGGTTGTGGGTGACCAGCAGGGTGATCCGGCCGGGGGCGAGGGCGCGCAGGGCGTGCAGGATGCGGTGTTCGGCGCGGGGGTCGAGGTCGGAGGTCGGCTCGTCGAGGATGAGCAGGCCGGGCTGGCGGGCGGTGCGGTAGAAGGCGCGGGCGACGGCGGCGCGCTGCCAACCGCCGCCGGAGAGTTCGGCGCCGCCCTGCCAGCCCTGGGCGAGCAGGGTCCGCCAGCCGGAGCGCAGGCGGTCCACGACCTCGTCGAAGCCGGTGAGCGCCGCCGCGTCCCTGGCGGCCTGGACGGGGTCGCCGTCGTGGCGGCCGAGGTGGATGTTCTCGTGAGCGGGCAGCGGCCAGCGGGCGAACTCCTGCGGCACGCGGGCGACTTGCCGGAACAGGCCGTCCGCGTCCAGGTCGGCGATCGGAATGCCGTCCCAGGTGATCCGCCCGTCGCCCTGGGGCAGGTAGAGGCCGGAGAGGAGCTTCAGCAGCGTCGACTTCCCGGAGCCGTTCTGGCCGATCAGCGCGACGACCTCGTCCTGCCGGAGGGTCAGGTCGATGCCGCGCAGCGCGGGCTCCTGCTGCTCGCCCGGGTAGGCGTAGCTGAGGGAAGTGACCTCGATCGTCTTCGGCGGGCCGGGGACGATCTCGCCGCGGGCGATGCGGTGGCCGCCGGCGGAGTCGAGGAAGGCGAAGTAGTCGTCGAGGTACAGGCCCATCCGGTAGAGGCGGGTGCCGTTGCCGACCATGCCCTGCACGCTGCTGGCGGCGGTGCGCAGCGCGAAGGTCGCGGAGCCGGCGGCGGCGAGGCCGATGCGGCCGGTAGAGACCAGGAACAGCAGCGCGCCCCACATCAGGGCGGCTCCGGCGCCGGTGGCGAGGGCGGCGAGCAGCGAGACGCGGGCGGCC
Source organism: Kitasatospora saccharophila (assembly GCF_039529925.1). Taxonomy (NCBI): domain Bacteria; kingdom Bacillati; phylum Actinomycetota; class Actinomycetes; order Kitasatosporales; family Streptomycetaceae; genus Kitasatospora; species Kitasatospora saccharophila. The sequence goes on from NZ_BAAANS010000002.1 coordinate 33,207, forward strand.
TCGCGTCCGGCTTTGTCGGTGACGGTGACGATCCGGGCTTCGGCTTTGCGGTACTTGGCCAGCATGAAGTCGAGGACTTGGTCGGAGCGGACCTGGTCGGCGCGCTGCTTGTCGATCAGGTGCCAGCGGTAGATGCGCAGGGCGGCGCGTTCGTCGTTGGTGGTGATGGTGGCGAGGTAGTGGATGCGGGCGGTGCGGACGGCGGCGAGTCCGGCGGGGACCGAGCCCAGCAGGAGGAAGGGCAGCAGCAGGGGGTGCAAGGTGGCGAGCACTCCGGCGGCGGCGACGAGGGAGACGGTGGAGGCGATGACGTCCTGGGCGGAGGTCAGCAGGTCGGGCGTGGTGGCCGCGCCGCGGTCGGCGGCCTCCCAGCTCTCGTTGTACGAGGGCTGGTCGTAGGCGGCGAGTTCGGCCCGGCATCCGGCCTCGATCAGTGCCATGTCCGCGTCGCGGTTGACCCGCGGTCCGACTCGGCCGGACAGCGTCGTCACCGCGATGCCCAGGGCGGCGCGCAGCGCGGCGGAGACGGTCAGCAGGGTCAGCGACGGTGCGGCGGAACGGAGGTGGGTGGTGACGGGGCCGGGGCCCAGCAGGGCGGTGAGGGTGCCGGTGGTGGCGTAGAGGGCGAGCGCGCCGAAGACGCCGGAGGCGGCCTGGGCGAGGAGCAGGAGCAGGGTGGAGCGGTGGTCGGCGTGCCAGGCGAGGGCGAGGGAGCGGCGGATCAGCTCCGGCAGGCGGCGGACCATGGCGCGGCTGGAGATGGACGTGCCGACGCTCGCGCGCTTGTCGCCGGGGAACTGGTAGCGCAACTCCTCGTCGTGCTCGGGCTGTTCGGCGCGGCCGTCGGGCCGGGGGCCGGTCTCCTGGACGGGTGTTTGGCGGGTCTCGGTCACGTTGCTCCCTGGGTTGGTGGCTGGGCGGCAGGTGCGTGCGGGCAGGCCGGAGTGCCGGGCTTGTCGGGCGCGGCGGGGCGCGGTCGGCAGGCCCGATGATGGGCGTGCCCGGGTAACAGCGGTGCCGGTCGGCAGGCTGCGGGGCAAGGGGTTCGCTGGTTGAGTCCCTGATCCTGACAGGGGGCCGTCGGCGTGTTCGGCGTGTCCGAGGCGGGCTCACCCGATCCGGGTAAATCCGTGTCGGTGTCGGCGAGTTGGTGGATCTCGATCAAGCAACTCCTGTGTGGTGGCGGGACAGCGGCAGAGGGCCGGGCCGACGCTGGACTCCACGTCGGCCCGGCCGGTGCGGTCAGTGGCGGACGGTCTTGACCTGGGCGTCCATCACGTCCCACAGCACGCTGCGGTCCCAGCAGGTGACCTCCGGGAGGTGATCGGAGATCGCCTGCACCTCGGGTGTCGCCAGGATCTCCGCGCTGAGGAGCGCGGGCAGCAGCTCCTCGGTGACGTAGGTCCGGTCGATCGGGCCGAGGCCCGCGGGCGGCAAGTCCTCCGCCGGGATGCGCTGGCGCTCCTTGTCGGGCCCGTGCCCGGTGCTGGGCCGGTCCGCGCCGACCTGCCCGAGGACGGCCGCCGCGTGCCCGCCCACCCACACCATGCCGCGGTAGGTGAGCATCCGGTCGGCCTGGTCGTCGGGGCGGAAGACGCCGTCGGGGCCGAGGACGGACCGGTCGAGGGCGTAGGCGCGGTCGGCGACGTTGTCCATGGTGAGCGGGGCGCGGCCCGCAGGCCAGGCGTTCCAGTCACCGCTGATGAGGGCGAGCCGCTTGTCCTTGACCATGTTGGAGAGCAGCCAGCGGAGTTGGTCGCTGCGGGCCTCGGGGTTGCCGAAGTTGCCGTGGATGGAGGCGACGGAGATCTTGCGGCGGCTGAGGTTGCTGGTGGCCGGGTCGGCCATGTACAGCCGCGCCGTGGCGGGGCGGTGCCGAATGCCCTCTACGTACGGGACCCATTCCGGGTCGGGTCGGAAGACCGTGGTGTCGTAGAAGAGGGCGTTGCGCGACCCGGGACGGACGTTGGACTCCTCCACGAACGCCAAGCCGAGCCGGTCGGCGACCAGTTGGGCCTGGCCCTCCTGGAGTTCCTGGAGCGTCAGCAGGTGCGGTCGGATGCCGCTGGCCTGGGTGCGCTGCTCGATCAGCTCCAGGAACTGCTGGACCTTCTGGCCGTGCTGGATGTTCCCGTTGGCGTGTTCGATGACGTCGGGGAGTGGTGTGGTGCTCATGCGGATGCCTCTCGGTGTCGGGTCCTGCTGGAAGGCGCGCCGGGGAGTTTCGCCGGAGCCGTGGCGGTGGGGGTGCCCGTGCCGGCGGCTGGGCGGACGACGGGCTCACGGCCGCGGGAGGGCCGGTCGGGCGGCGGTGACGGCGGTGGTGATGACCTTGGCGGCCTGGGCGAGTGCGGCGGTGATCTGTTCATCGAGGTCGGGCGGCACCAGGGCGGTCCGCAGCCCGGCGTGCTCGGTGATCGCGGTCAGCTCCCGCTGCTGGGCGTCCGGGAGGTCACCGGTGAGGGCGTGGCGCAGCAGGGCTTGGGCGCTGTAGCCCTCGCTGGCCTCAAGGGTCCAGCCGGTGGCGATCTCGTGGAGCCTGCGGGCCGCGTCCGGCTGGGCGGCGACGGTGCACAGGTCGGCTGCCGTGAGGATCAGCTGCACGTCGAACAGCGGGAGCCGGGCGGGTCGGTAGGCGCCGTGGGCGTCGAGCATCGCGGTGATCTGCTCGGTCGTCGCTCCGCCGGTGAGTTGGGCGCAGGCGACGGTGAGCTCGGCGGCGACGACCTGTTCCCAGAGGTCGCCGGGCGGGGCGGTGTCGATCAGCAGGGCGGCCAAGTTGGGCTGCCCGGCGAGGGCCATGGCGACGGCTCCGATCTGCCTGGCCTCGAACAGGCCGGGCTGGCGGGCAACCTCCGGAGCGCCTTTGATGTGGAGGTGGGCTTCGGTCCAGCGGCCTTCGCTGACCAGGGCGCGGGCGCCGTGGGCCAGGTGCGCGCCGTCCCACCACTCGTACACGTCGCCGCGGGCCGGGGTACCGGTGACCAGTCCCGCCAACGGCAGGCACTTCGCGGCCAGGTCCGCGTCCGCGTCTTCGCCGATCGCCCGCGCCACCTCGGCGAGCACGTCGAGAGCGGCCTGCCCCCGGCCTTCCCGTATGAGCAGCTCGACGGCGGTGAGCTGGAGTTCCAGGGCCTGGCGGGCGTGCTCGACCGACAGCGGCCGGTGCGCGAGGTACAGGTGCGCGTGAAAGTCGCACAGCCCGTACGCCGCGCCGGGGTGGCCCCGGTCGTGGGCGAGGACGGCCGCGCGGTGGTAGACAGCGGTCGCCAGGCCCGTGTCTCCCGTCGCGGTGGCCTGGGCGGCGAGTTCGGCCAGTTCGGCCACCCGCTGCTCCAGCGGCGGCGCGCCGGGGTCCGGGCGCGGGACGAGCGGAAAGCGGGCGAGGGCGTCGGCGAGGGGGCCGGTCGGCGCAGGGCGGGTCACCGGGTTGCCTCCGTCCGGGCGGCGAGGCCGAGGGCGGCGGTGGCCGCGGCGGCGGCCATTCGCGCGGGGTCGGTGACGCCGAGGCGGTCGGCGTGGCCGAGGAGTTGGGCGGCGAGGACCGTGTGCCGGCCGCCCCACAGCTGTCCTTGGTCGTGGAGGTCCGCGACGGCGCGGCCGTAGGCGGTGTGGACCTCGCTCCAGGCGGGCGGGCGGCCGGGCCCGGCCTCCGGGGCGCTGTCCTCCAGCAGGGTGTGGGCGGCGCGCACGCTCTCGTCGGTGACCGCGGGCCACAGGCCGCCGGCGGTGGCGTCGGCGATCCGGCTCCAGGTGTCGGCGACGCCTTGCCGGTCCAGGGCGGCCCCGGCCATCGCGGCCGCGCTGTGCAGGACGAACAGCTCGTCGCGCCGGTCGGGCTGGCCGTCGTGGACGGCGCGCAGGTAGGCCAGGACCTGGCGGCTGTCCTGGTGGTGCCAGCGGCTGGCGGCGGGCAGGCCCGCGACGCCTCCGGCGGAGTACGTGAGGGGCTGGTGGGCGGTGAGCTTCCAGGAGGTGATCATCCCGACGGCGAGGCACAGGTCCAGCACCTCGCGCTCCGGGTCCTCGGCGGCGAAGCCGGGCCGGGCCGCAGCCTCGCACACCAGCGTCCAGGTGTCCGCTCCGCGCCGGAAGTACCAGCCTCCGATCGCGTAGCTGTCCTCCAGCCGGGCGAGGGCCGGGCCCAGGTGCCGCACGACGTGCACCTCGGGGGTGGCGGTGGCCAGGCGCAGCAGGTACTGCCGTGTGGCGGGGGCGGTGGTGCCGGTGGGCATGGTGGTGTTCTCCTTGGCCGGGGGTGGGGTGGTCGGTGGTGGCGGGTCAGCCGGTAGGGGTGGTGGCGGGCGGTACTGCGGAGTCGGGCACGATGCCCAGGCCAAGGGCCAGGACGAGGGCGTTTCTGTGGCCGCGGGCGCCGAGTGCGGCGTAGCCGTGCGACAGCCGCTTGTGGACGGTGCCGCGGGTGACCCGGCGTTCGGCGGCGACGGCCGCGGTGGAGGTGGCGATGCACCGGGCGAACAGGGCGGGGAAGTCGGCTTCCATCCGGTCCAGGTCCCACGGGGCCGCCCGGACGATCGGGGCCGGGTCGAGGAACCCGTCGACCACGCTGCGGCCCAGCATGTGGAAGATGTCGGTGTAGCCCCGGGGGTGGACGGACCGGCTGAAGGTGTTGGGGAACCACCTGTTCTCGGGGGCCATCTGCGAGACGATCGAGTCCTGCTGCCGGCCCTCGGCGATGGCGGCGATCATGTGGGTCTCGGTCGCGGTCAGCGGGTTGCGGCGCACGGGCGGGCCGATCATCCACCCGCCCTGCGAGGCGAACACGGCCGTGCTGCCGGCCAGACGGGGCGTGGTCTCCGGGACGGTCACGGCCAGCAGCCCGTCGACGGGAAGGCCGCCCGCCTCGGCAGCGGCCCGGACCGCGGCGTGGCCGTCGCGCAGGTCCGCGTCCAGCACGTGCCAGCCCTCGGGCAGCCCTGCGTGAGCGGGACCGATTCCGTCGGCTCCATCGGGGTTCAGCAGCACGCACGGCAGCTTGGAGCGGCGCACCGCCCGCACGAAGACCACCAGCGGGAGGGTGGTGTCACCTGCCGGGCAGCGCCGGATGACGTCCGGGTCGATCAGCACGCCGCGGTGCGCCGCCAGCAGCCGGTCGAACAGCCGCTCGCCCTGGTAGGGGGTGGTGGCTGCGGACGGCACCGGGGACGGGTCGGGTCCGATGGGGCGGGGCGGTTCGGAGTCCAGCCAGGCCAGGAGAGCGCCGATCGTCATCGGGCACCGCCGTCCGTCGCGGCAGCGGTCTGGTGGGCGCAGTGTCCGGCTAGTGCCCGGCTGACGTCGGCCGCCTGGTTGAGGAGCCCGGCACGGTTGACGTGGGCGTTGAGTAGCGCGGGCAGTACGTTGTGAGGTTCCAGGCCGTCCGGGGCGCGCAGCAGGGCGTCGCGGTACTCGGCGAGGGCGTCGTCCCGCTGCTGCCATGCCTGTGCGAGGGCCCGGCCTTCCGTGGTGTCGGCCAGCACGTCGTCCGGGCCGGCGAGTTCGGCGGCGGTGCGCGTGAGGCGCGGCGAGAGGCTCACGCGGGAGTAGGAGTGTCGTCGCCGCTCCCGCAGCCAGGCGCTCCCGGCGTCCGGGCCGAGCAGGCCGATGGCCAGGCGGAGCATGCTCACCGCCGTGACCGCGAGCGGTTCGGCGCTGTCGCCGCGCTGGTAGGCGAGTTGGGCGAGCACGGCTCGGGTGTCGGCGGCGAAGACCTGTTCGGCGGCGCGCAGCGCAGCGCCCCGGCCGAACCGGCCGGCCTGGGGCTGGTGGGTGTCGTAGCCGGTGTGGGTGAGCAAGCCTCTCTCGCGCAGGTCCTGGGCCCACTGCCCGACCCGCTCGGCCGCCAGCGGCCAGGCGCCCGCCTCCGGCAGCAGCAGGACCAGCCGCAGGTTCGTCCCCTCGCCGCCGCGCTTGAACCACCAGGACGGCGGGTTCACCCACTTCTTTGTCAACTCGCCGACCTGGGAGAGGATTTCGTCGGCGCGCTGCGGGTTGCCGTGCAGGCGGGCGGAGAGCACTCCGGACGCGCCGGGCAGCTGCCAGTCCAGGAAGCCCGTCGTGCGCGCCGGGCGCGGGGCGGTGGGCAGCGGCGGGCGGGTGGAGTGCAGTTGCACGGTCAGCTCCACCGCGCGCCCGCACCACCCGTCGGCGTCGGCCGCGGGGGCCTCCACCAGCACCGCCGCCGGTTCGCGCTCCAGGTGCTCGTGCAGCAGCACCAGGTGCTCGGGCACCGTCCGGTCCAGCGGCAGGCGCCGGCCGTGCTGCACCAGGTAGACGCGGTCGGGGACGCGGTAGCGGTCCAGCCACGCCACCGTGGCCGTGCGCCACTGCTCCCACGGCAGTTCGGTGGCGGGCAGGGCGGTGGCGGGCAGGGTCCACCGGGCCGGGGAGAGCACCACCGGGCCCCGCACCAGCCGGGGCAGGAACGGCAGGTTCGAGGCGGCTCCCCAGTGGAACGCGGCGGGCCACGAGGTGAACGCGGTGCCGATCTCTGTGAGGAACCGGGCCAGCGGCCCGGTCGCGGAGCGCGGCCACAGCGGGCTGAGCAGCCGGGCCTCCAGCGGGCTGCCGTTCGCCAGGTTCACCAGCCACATCCGCCGCTCGTCCGCGCACACCCCGATGTCCTCCAGCCGCACCGCTCCCGCCGAGGACTCCGGGCACTCCCCCAAGGGCAGGACGGGCAGCAGCGCCGGAGTCCGGGTCAGGTTGGCGGCGCGGCCGGTCAGCGTCGGAGCCGACACCTGCACCGCCCGCGCACCGTGGCGGGCCGCCGGGGCACCGCGCAGCGCCGCGGTGAGCTCCTTCCGGTCCCCGTCGTCCAGCAGCGGCAGGAACCGGGTCGCGGTCGTCCCGCCGGGGCGCGGCTGCGCTTCGACCGCCACCCCGTAGCGGCCGGGCCCGCCGTCCGCGCCGCGGCCGTCCGCCAGCAGCCGCACCGTCAACTCCACGTGCGCGGGCACCGCACCCACCGGACCGGGGCCGAGCCGACGAAGCAGCGCCCCGTCCACCTCGACCTCCTCCAGGCCCTCCACCGCGGCCTGCTGCGCCAGGGACAGCAGCAGTTCGTCCCGGGCGCCGAAGGCGGCGGCCGGGACCGGCAGCAGCGAGCCCCGGTACCCGCCCGGCAGGCCGATCCCGCTGTTGGGGCTGACCAGCTCGGGCAGCGGCACCACCGCGCCCGCCCCGTAGGCGCGCAGGAACCGCGTCCGATACGCCGTCCACACCGGGTGCCCGCCCGGGTGCGGGGACAGCCGCACCAGCGCCTCGGCCGCGTCGGTGAGCATCGGGGCCAGGCCGTCGGGCAGCACCATCGGCCCGGCGTCCAGGCGAAGGTCGACCGCCACCGGGGGCGCGCCGCCGAACCGCTCCGACCGCTCGGCAGCCCAGCAGGCCAGGCCCGCGCGCACCGTCCGGCGTTCCTCCGCACCGGCCAGCCGGTTGTGGGTCATCAGCTCCTGGCGGACGTGGCGGACCTCGGCGAGCAGCGGGCGCGCGGCCGTCTCCAGATCCGCGCCCGTCTTCGCTGCGGCGGCCAGGAGGTGGCCGAGCGGGTCCAGCGCGGTCGTCGGCGGGCGCAGCGCGCTGATCACCAGGCCCGCGTGCAGCAGGTCGCGCACCAGCTTCCGGGCGGAGGGCACACTGAAGTGCGGGTGGTCCAGCACCACGCGGCCCATCACGTCGCCCAGCGCCACCGGCCCGCCGTCGGCGGCCCTCAGCGCGGTGAGCACCGCGTCGGTGGCGTCCACCGCGACCTCTGTCCCGGTCTCGTGATCGGCCAGGAACACCTTGCCCCCGCGGCGCCAGCGCGCCCGGTTGCCCGTCACCGGCAGGCTCTCGCCCGTCGCCGGCTCCAACCGCTCCAGCACCGCCACGAGCCAGCGCGCGTCCACCCGCGCCACCACCCGGCCCTCCCCCCACACCGGTGCCACCGGCACGTCGCCCGTTCGCGCCACGCTCACCCCGCCGGACAGGCCGGTCGGCGTCGCGCGGGTGCCCACCAGGACGTGCGCCATCACCGCCGAGACCAGCCGCCGAAGCTGGGCGGCCCCGATCTCCGCGCCGGCCGCCACCGACCGTGCCCGGCGCAGCAGCTCCGGTTCGCCCCCGGCGTCCGGCACCGCCAAGTCCCCGTCGCTCTCCATCACCTCGGCGAGCCAGCGCCGCCACACCTCGGCGGCACGCGGCCCGGAGTCGGCCAGGTCCGGCCACCACGCCGGGATACGGCTGTTCGGCCGCGCGGCAGCACGCACCAGGACCGGACCAGCAAGCCTGTACACGGAGGTCACCTCGAAAATCAGCAGGAAGGACATGAAGGAGAGGCGGCGGCAGATCGCCGCCGAAGGACGGCCCGGTCAGGCCGCGGTGCTCGTCCGCGCTTGGGCCTGGACGCCCAACTCAGCCAGGAAGACGGCTAGTTGTGCCGGGCCGGAGGTCAGGGCCGCCTTCATGCCGGCCTCGCGGGCACCGGCCACCGCGACCGGCCCGGCGGCGGCGTAGTGCACCCGGCCGGGCGGCAGCCCCATGTGCTCGGCGACGGCCCGGAACGCCAGCGAGCTGGGCACGGTGACGCCCAACTCGGCCGAGCAGTAGGCGACTTCGACGCCGATACCGTGGAAGGCCAGGTCGCGGCGAACGGAAGCGGCTCCGTTGGCGAGCACCGCGCAGCGCACCCCCGCTTCCCGGGCCCGGTGCAGCAGCTCGACCATCCGCTCCCGACGGCTGCCCCGGTCCTCGCGCCACGCCCGCACCGCCACCGCGGCAGGGACCGCACCGACCTGGGCCGCCAGGCGCTGGCGCACACCGGCCGCCCACCGGTGCTCGGGGGTCAGGCCGAGCAGCATCGCCTCGTAGGAGGAGTGCCGGTAGGCGTGCCGCTCGACCGTGCCCGGCGCCAGGCCCGCCGCCCGGTCACCCTGCACCGCTCCCGTCCCGGGACGCACCAGGACGGCCAAGTCAACCAGCAGCACAGCCGGTTCCGGCTGAGGGTCGCTGCCCGCAGGGAGGCTCAGGGCCCGGTGGCCCGACGGCTGCGGGGCGCGGGCGGGCCGGGCCCGGCGGTGCGGGGCGGCGAGAAAGAACGAGCCCCCGGGGTGGAACGCCACGCAGGTCACCGCCCGTCCGGGTGCGCGGTACGGCGCCGTCCGAGACCGAGCAGCGGCCGGCGGTGGCGGCCCCGGCCGCTCTGGTCGCCCTGCGCGGCTTCCAGGGCCGGTACGTCGCCGGGCCGTGCGCTCTCCTCCCCCCTGTCGACGCGGTGGAGGTAGGCCCAGACGAAGCCGCTGAGCCTGCGGATACACGCCTCGCAGGCGACCATGGGCGCGTCCGCCCCGGCGACGGTGACCCGGCCGACCCACATCACCCGCCTCCACTCGCCGCAGGCCAGCCAGCACAGGCCGTCTGTCCACTCGTTGCCGTCGTCCTCGACGGGCAGCTCAGGGCGCTCGCCTCGGGCGAACGCGGCGATGCCAGGGAGGATCGTCGCCAGGGCGCCGGGCGGGCTGTCGGGCAACGCGATCACAACGTCACCCGCCCGGCGTTCCCGGTCGGCCCGGCGGCGGACTCCACCGGCCGCCCGACCCGGCCGGTGGGCAGCGAGTCCGCTCCAACCAGCCGCAGCGCGGGCAGCCGCCCCTCCCCCTTGGTGTCGGCGGTGACGGTGAGCAGCGTCCAGCCCTGCCACACGCCCGCGCGGGCCACCAGCCCGTCGTGGCGGACCTCGTGGCCGGTGGTTACGCGGCCGGGCGTGGCCAGCCACGTGTCGACAGCGCGCTTGCCACCGGGCAGCGCCTGCCGCACCAGTTCCTCGGGGTCCGGTCCGCCGGGGGCGTGCACCTCGGCGCGCAGGCCGTCCTCGTAGGTGGCGGTCGTGGTGGTGTAGCACTGCGGGTCGCCGCCGGTGGAGGTGGTGATCACGGCGGGGCCGGGGTGGTCGGCGAGCAGCAGAACCGGTATCCCGGTGCTGGCGACGGTGGCAGCCGCCTGGTCGCCGAGCACCGGCCCGGTGGTGGCGTTCATGGGTGGTTGAGATCCTTCGAGCGGGGTTCGGGACGGGAAGCGGTCGGGCAGTCCGGGCGCTGTGGACTGGTGGCGGAGGCACGGGATCTCAGCGAATCGGGCTGCCCAGCGGGAACCTGCCGCGGGCGGTGGCCAACGCGCGGGCGAGGTGATGGGGGTCAGTCAGGACCGGTCGCTTGCCTGCGGCGGCCTGCGGGGTGCGCAGCCACTCCCGGCCGCTGCCCCGACAGCCGAGCGGCGGCACCCGGACGGTCCGTGTGGAGTTGAGGCGCCCGTCCAGGCGGACGATGTCCGACCCGGGCCACAGCGCCGGGGAGGCAGGCACGATGAACTCGACCGCGTTGACGAGGTGGTTGAGGATCACCGGGCCGACCGCGACCTTGGGCCGCTGCTCGTCGAGTGCACGGAGCGCGATCCGGCCGAGGGCTTCCGGTACCCGGATGGCGACGATGCCGACTCCGACGGGCACCGGCGCGGCGTCCCCGCGCTGCCAGCACCGCAGGACCGTTTCGGGCGTACGGGATCGCTGTGCGAGCCAGCGCATGGCGTTCAGGCCCGCAGTCCGCCGGGAGGCGGGGGCGGGCACCGCGGGTCTCGGCACTGCGTGTTCAGGCTGCGGCACGGTCGCTCACCTGGATGCCGAGTTCGGCGAGCCGCTGGAGGAGGGCGGCGGGGCCGGTGAACCGGTCCGCGGCCAGGCCGGCGGCGCGCGCTCCGGCGACGAAGCTCTCCTGGTCGTCGAAGAAGTGGATCTGCTCCGGGGGCAGGCCGAGGCGCTCGGCGACCGTGAGGAAGGCGAGCGGGCTGGGCTTGGTGACGCGCAAGTCGGCGGAGGCGAAGGCGGCGTCGAACTCGATGCCGTGCAGGTCGAGGTCGGTGTGGAGTGCGTCGGTGAAGTTGCTCAGCACGGCGCAGCGGACGCCGTCGGCGCGCAGCCGCCCGAGGAGGGCGACCATCGTCTCGTCGCGGCGGCCGCGGTCGGCGCGCCACGGTTCGAAGGCGGTGGTGGCGGCGTGGGTGCCGAACTCGTCGGCGAGGCGGCGGTGGACGCCGTCGGCCCACTGCTGGTCGGTCATCAGGCCGACCTTCGCTGCCTCGTAGGAGGGGTGCTGGTAGGCGTGGCGGGCGATGGTGCCGGCCGGGAGGGTGGCAGCTTCCTCCCCCAGGCGGGCGCCCGCGTTGTCGAAGCGGCGGAAGAGACCGTTCAGGTCGAACAGCAGCAGGGCGGGGTGCATGCGGGTATGTCCGTTTCCGGTGGGTCGGTTGGTGGGCGGGGCCAGTGAGGCGTGGCGGTGCTGCTCAGGCGGCTGCGGGGTTCTCCATCGCGGCCCGGTAGACGGTGGTGTAGCGGTCGGCGACGTGCTCCCAGCCGTAGACGCGGCGGGCGTGCAGGGCGGCGTTGACGGCGCGGCGGGCGCGTTCGCGTTCGTCGGTGAGGGCTTGGACGAGGGTGTCGGCCAGGGCGTCGACGCTGTCGGGGGCGACGAGCCAGCCGGTGGCGTGCTCGCCGTCGGGGGTGATGGTGCGGGCGGGGCCGCCGGTGGCGGTGGCGATCGGCGGGGTTCCGCAGGCCATCGCCTCGATGTAGACCATGCCGAAGGGCTCGTTCACGGCGGGGGCGGCCATCAGGTCGGCGGTGCGCAGCCCTTCGGGCAGGTCGTCGTGGCCGCGCCAGCCGGTGAAGAACACGGCGTCGGCGATACCGAGCCGGTGGGCGAGGTCCACCGGGTGGTCGCCTTCGCACTCGCCGGGGTAGCCGCCCCACATCAGCAGGACGGGGCCGGAGTCGAGTCGGGTACGGGCCTTGGCGAAGCCTTCCAGCATGACGGGCAGGCGCTTGAAGTCGAGGAAGCGGCCGGACCACAGCACGATCGGCCGCAGGCGGCCGGTGGCCGGGTCGGTGAAGCGGCGCAGGTCGGCTTCGGTGTAGCGCAGGGTGCCGGGTTCGCCGCCGGGGGCCCAGCCGCGGGGGTCGTTGACGAGCCAGTGCCGCAGGTTGGCCAGGCGCTGGTCGTCGCTGCGCTGTTCGGGCCGGAAGTGCTGGGTGTCGACGCCGTTGGCGATGACGGTGATCTCGCGGTCGGCGAGGGAGGGCAGCAGGGTGGGGGCGAGGTCGCGGTCGTGCTCGGAGACGGCGACGATGCGGCTGGTGAGGGCGGCGGCGTGTTGCAGGCGCAGGATCCAGTTCAGGGAGTGCGTCCACTGCCGCCAGTCGGTGGTGTGCAGCAGCGCCCGCTGCTGGTCGGTGAGGTGGTGCTGCACCGCGAGGGCGTCGGCGGCGTCGGCCCGGTCGGGCCGCTCCGGGGAGAGTTCGGCGGCCAGGTGTTCGGGGGTGGCGCTGACGGCCTTGGCGAGGTCGAGGCACTCCCACATGCCGGCGATCAGCTTCAGTTCGGTGCCGTGCAGGGTGGTGACGGTCGGCGCGTCCGGGTAGGTGGCGTGGGCGGCGTGCTGGAGGTGGGAGAGGTGGTGGAGGTGGACGACGTCGACCGGCCCGAGGGTGCGGTGGCGGCGCAGGTGGCCTCTCCACGCGGCTTCCAGGTGCTCGGCGGCCAGGTCGGGGACGGCCCCGAACATGGGGTCGGGGCAGCCGGTGCCGGGCTGGGAGCGGTCCTCGTAGGAGGGGTGGAAGGGCCGCAGCACCCCCTCCTGCGGGTTGCTCCCGGCCTTCCAACGGGCGTGGGCCTGGTCGTAGGCGTGCGGGCGGACGGTCAGCCCGCGGTAGAAGGTCAGAGCGTGCCCGGTGTCGCCCACGTCGCCGAGGGAGCCGACCAGGACGCGGGTGCGGTGCCCGCGCTGGGCGAGTTCCCGGTTGAGGTAGCGGACAACCTGCGCGGAGCCGCCGCGCGGGTAGAAGATGCACGCGGTGTCGACGGTCAGCTTTCGCACAACGGCTCCCGGCCGGTGGTGGTGGGTATGACGAGGAGTCGGCCGCCGGCGGCCTTGCCGGACCACATCGCCTCGGCGTCGGCGCGCGGTGCGCGGACGGTGACAGTGAGGGCCTGGGCCAGGTGGTGCTGGTCGCGCATCTCCACCGGGCCGTCCAGGGTGAGGGCGCGGCTGGAGGCGTCCCAGGTGTAGGGGAGGTGGCCGAGGCCGGAACGCACCAGTTCGGCGCGCAGCTCGCCCTCGGTCAGCGGCGCGCGGACGGCCAACTCGACCATGCAGCGTCCGCGCTGCCCGACGGGGCAGCGGTTGGCGTCGGTGCACGTCGGCGTGCCGTGGACATTGGCGCGGTCGGCGCGGCCCAGGACGTACGCCAGGGCGCAGGAGTTGGTCTCGTAGATCGGGTGGTGCGCGTACCGCTCGGGGATGTCGGCGAAGAAGTCGCGTGCGGGGGCGGGCCAGATCGCCTCGGCGCTGTGCAGGTCCAGGCCGGGGTCGGCGAGGGCGGGCCACAGGTCGACGGCCTGCTGACGGGCGCCGGGCTTGACCTTGAGGCCGACGGTGACCGAGCACTCCGCCCAGCGGGCTGCCCAGTCGAGCATCCACGCCATCGACTCGGGGTCGGAGTTCTGCGGCAGGGCGGGCCGCCAGTAGTGGACGACGGGGATCCGGGCGGCGTGCAGGCGGGGGAAGTTGTCGCGCAGCCGCCCGTGGTGGACGCCCTTCTCGACGTCGCGGCCCAGGCCCGAGTAGGAGAGGTACACCACCACGGGCAGCCCGGCCGCCCGGGCGGCGTAGATCTCGCCGATCACGTCGTCGGGAACGTGGAACTTGGTGATGATGCACACCGGGTTGCGAACCTGTTCGGCAACCAGGGCGCGCAGCAGGCCGGTCAGGTGTTCACGGTTGGTGGGCGTGGCGAGCGCGTCGGTGCAGGTGTACAGCGCGTACGGCTTGTCGCGGCGGTAGTGCGGGTGGGCGAGCAGCAGCCGCACCGCCTCGGTGGGGGTGGCGAGTTCCACGGGACGGGTGCCGGTCAGCCCCAGGTCCTTCAAGTAGCAGTAGCCGCACTGCGCGACGCAGCCCTGCATCGGGTTGAGGACGCCCCACGTGTCGTGGGTGTCCACCACAGGCTCGAATATTCGTTCGATTAAGGGCGCAGATGTGTCGGCCATGCGGGTCTCCCCCTTGTTGGTGAGGTCGTCAGTGCGGGCGCATCCCGGCCCGGCCGGGATGCGCCGGCCGGGCGGAGCGGAGGCGCCGGTGCGGGCGGGGCGCAGGTCTTCCGCCCGCACCGGGGCGGGCGGTGGATCAGGCGGTGGCGGGGAGTTCCTGGGCCAGGCGCACGAGGGCGGGCCCGTACTCGGGGTGGGTCAGGGCGTGGGCGAACTGGGCGATCAGGTACGCCTGCGGGTTGCCGGTGTCGTACCAGCGGCCTTCGATGACCTGCCCGTACACGGCGCGGTCGGCGGCGTAGGCGTTGAGCGCGTCGGTCAGGTACAGCTCGCCGTCCGGGTTCTGCTGGAAGCGTTGGTACTGCTCGCGCAGCTCGTCCACGACGCCGGGGGTCAGGACGTAGCCGCCGATCGCGGCGAAGTGGGAGGGTGCGTCGGCGGGCTTGGGCTTCTCGACCAGGCCGGTGATCCGCAGCGCGCCGTCGCCGAGGTCCTCCTTGACCACCGGGACGCCGTACCGCTGGGAGTCCTGCGGGTCCATCGGCATCAGGGCCAGCACCGGGGCGGCGGTCTTCTCGTACGCGGCGATCAGCTGCCGGGCCCGGGGCACCTCGGCCACGAATACGTCGTCCGGCCAGAGGACCAGGAAGGGCTCGTCGCCGAAGTTGCGCGCCGCGTTGAGCACGGGGGTGCCGTTGCCGTACGGGCCGTGCTGGTACAGGTAGGTGATGTGGCCGCGGCGGGACAGCTCGCCGACCTCCTCGACCGCGTCGGCGTAGCCGGGCTTGCCGTCGGCGCGCAGTTGGGCGACGAGCGCCGGGTTGGGCCGGAAGTGCTCCTGGATCGCCGACTTGTCGCCGGAGACGACGATGGTGATGTCGGTGATGCCGGAGTCGATCAGCTCGCGGACGGTGTGCTCGATGACCGGCCGGTCGCCGACCGGGAGCATCTCCTTCGGGGTGGCCTTGGTGAGCGGGAGCAGCCGGGAGCCGAGGCCCGCGGCGGGGATCACGGCCCGGCGGATGGTGGTGCGCATAGGGGGTCTCTTCCTGTGCATCTTGGTGGTCGCGCCCTACGGCACGGCGAACGAGACGTACCGATGGCAACTAATTGGTCACTGATGGTAGTTGGCGGGGGTGGTGGCCCACTTCGTGCCGACGTACTTGTCCGGCAGCAGCTCGGCCAGCGGCACCAGCAGGCCGCGGCCTTCGCGCGGGACGACGACCCGGAGGCCGGGGGCGTGGTCGGAGAGCAGTTCGCGGCAGCCGCCGCACGGGGCGACGATCCGGGCCGGGCCGCCCTCGGACGGCTTCGGGTAGCGCACCGCCGCCATCGCCACCAGCGGCTGGTCGGTGTAGATCGCGGCCTGCGCGAGCGCGGCGCGCTCAGCGCACAGCGAGTAGCAGCCGACCATCGCCTCCAGGTGCACGCCGGCGAACACCCGGCCGTCCGCCGCCAGTACCGCGGCGGCGATCTGGCGGCGCCCCTCGACGTACCGGCTGCGGATCGTCTCGTACGCGGTGGCCACCAGGCGCGCGGCCGTCTCGTCCGGGCAGGTGCCGGCGGGGTTCGGGTTGAAGACCACCCCTGCCGCCAGGGTGTGGCCGTTCACGCGGCGGTCCGGAGCGCAGCAGTGTCCAGGTGGATCTGCGAGGGCTGCGGGCCCCGGCTGCCCTGGTACTTACCGCGGTAGAGCATCGGGTCGCCCTGGACGCGGCGGAAGTCGACCTGGGCGAGGGAGACGCCCGCGTACACCTTCACCCGCTGCACGACGCGCAGTTGGTGGGTGAGCTGCCCGTGCGAGCCCTGGTCGATCAGGTCAGCGGTGACGTGGCTGTAGATGCCGAGGCGGGCGGAGCCGGAGCGGGAGTGCATGAGCGGCACGTAGTGGTCGGAGCCGATCACTTCGACGGACGCGCCGAGGTAGATCCGGTCCGGCTCCAGGACGATGCCCTGCTCCGGGATCTCCAGTGTCTCGAAGTCGTTCGGGCGCCGGGTGTCGAGCACCGTGCCGGTGTAGACGACGAGCGTCGGCCCGAGGGTGAGGTTGTAGGAGTTCGGGTTGACCTGGGCCGCGTCGAACGGCTCGATGGTGAGCCTGCCGGCCTCGCGTTCCCGGACGATCTCCGGGCCGGTAAGGATCATGGGGGGTGTCTCCGATCGTGAATCAGCGGGCGGCGGCCAGCAGTTCGGGCCGATTCGGTGCGGTGGCCTCGCCGATCCGCCCGAAGTGCCCGTCGTAGAGCCGTACTTCGCCGCAGGCGGCGGTGAAGGTGATCTGGCCCATCCGGTCGCCGGCGTGGACGACGGCGGGCTGGACGACCTCGATCTCCAGCGTCCAGCGGTGCACGGCGCCGAGGTTGCCCATGTCGGCGCTGAACTGAAGGAAGATGCCGAGGCGGCCGAGGCTGGAGCGGCCGATCAGCGACGGCACGTAGTGCGCGCTGCCGATCTCCTCCACGGTGGTGCCCAGGTAGATCCGCCCCGGCAGCAGCAGGGCCCCTTCCTCCGGGATGGCGAACTCCTCCAGCACCTGGTCGCCGGGGCGGGTGTCCAGCACCTGGCCGCGGTGCACCCGCAGCGTCGGCCCGAGGTGGTAGTTGTACGAGTTCGGGTTGACCTGGATCTCGTCGAACGGCTCGATGGTGATCCTGCCCGCTTCGCGCTGCCGGGTGATCTCCGGGCCAGTGAGGATCACCGCAGCACCTCCGCCGCCAGCCCCCGGGCGCGCTCGCGCAGGGCGGTCAGCGAGCCGGTGTTCTCCACCTGGTGGTCGTACTCGGCGATGTCGCCTTCGGTCGGGTGGTCGTCGGCGCCCTTCGAGAGGTCCCCGCGCCCGGACTTCCGGGACAGGCGCAGGCCCTCGGGCGCCCAGACCCGGACGAACACCGCGCCGAGCCCCCGCAGCGCAGCCGTGTCGGCGGGCCTCATGTCGTCGCAGAGAACTACCGAGTCGGGCCGGTCCCGGAACAGGTCGCTGACGGTCCGCTCGAAGCGGCTGGTGAGGGAGCCCGGGTTGATGCGGCGCAGGTGCTCACCGAGCGCGTTCAGCAGTGCCCCGTCCTGCCGGCCGGACTCCGGCACGGGCATCCCCGCGGCGCGGTAGACCGCGGCCTGGAGCTCGTAGAGGGGCACGCCGAGCTTGACGAGGGCGACCGGGCGGCCGCGCCCGGCGAGTTCGTCGCGGAGCATCCCGGTGAACGTGGACTTGCCCGCGCCGGGGCGGCCGTGGCTGGCGATGATCATCACTACCTCCTCTGGATGGATACCTGGTCGGCCGAGCGGCCGAGCGGGGCGCGCCCGGCCCTGGACAGCCGGTACGGGGCTCGGATCAGGCGGGCATCCGGCTGGCGATCAGCGTGCGGGCGGCGTCCCCGAAGACCGCGAGGCCGCGCAGCTCGGCGAACAGCCCCCGGAACCGGGCGACCTCCGCCGGGTCGGTGACGGTGAGGGGGCCGCCGTACTGGTCGAGGTCGACCCGGACCGCGTTGGTGAGCATGAAGGCCCAGGGCTGGCTCAGCACGGTGCCCTGGGGGATGACGCCGATGGTCATGCCCGGCAGGTCCAGGCACTCCAGCAGGTGGGCCAGCTGCCCGCGCATCACATCCTCGTCCGCGAAGGGCGCGGTCAGGGCGTGCTCCGTGAGGATGATCTCGAACTGGCGCTCGCCGTCGATGAGTTCACGGCGGGCCAGCCGCGCCTTGATCGCGGCGTCGATGTCGTCGGCCGAGACGGGGTACAGCCCCCTGACGCCCTCGAAGACGGCGCGGGCGTACGCCTCCGTCTGGAGCGCCCCCTGCACGATCGTGTTCTCGAACGCCTGGATGTGGTTCGCGGAGCGCAGCAGCTCCAGAAAACCGCTCTGGAGAGGCACCAACTCCACGGTGCCAGCGGCGAGTTCCATCGTGTTCTCCTGTTCAACGATGCCCTGTAGGGCATGACTGGGAAGCCGTCGGTGACGGCCGCTTGGCTGGGTGTCCGCCGTGGCGCAGGACCGGCGGACTTGGCCGCAGCAGGGGCTCCTCCCCTGCCGCGCGTTGTCGGGCGGTCATGCCGAGGCGATCCGGTGCCCGATCCGCGCGGGTTGCCGCTGGGTCTCGCAGAGCGCCCGCTTCGGCGGTAGCTGGTCCGCGCTGCCCGTCTCGCCGGCCTCCTGTCGGTCAAGTGCCGCTGGCCGCCCCGGGGTCCCGTTCGGTCGACGGACCCCGGGGCGACCCGCCCGACTGTTCCGGGCGGCGCTCCGACCTGCCGAAGGGGTAGGCGGGTCGGAGTTGGCTGGCGCACACCCTCCCGTCCCCCACACGGCCAAGAGGGTGCTGCACCAGCAGTCGTGAAGATCGGATGGCCCCGAAGTCCAGGGCCGGAATCGGATCAGGCGGCGCTTCGGCCGGGCGCGGCCCGCGGCTCGGGCCACCGCAGCGAGACCACCCGGCGGGGAAGGCGGGCCAAGCGGCCCGCCGCTCTGCGGACCGACGAACGCCCTGCTCCAGCCCGTTGGGGCATCTCGCTGCGCCGACCGACCAGGTCGACGATGGAGCTGGCCTCGGCGCCGGGCTGCTCGGGGAACTGCACGACGAGTTCGAACCAGACCGCCCGCTGGAGCGTCCCGTCGTCGCCGGGCCGCAGCTCCGAGCCGACGTTGTCGGCGAACGCCCCGACGATCGACAGGCCGCGCCCGGACTCCGCCCACAGGCCCCTCGCGGCGCGCTGCGGTACGGAGCGGGTCCGGCAAGGGCCCGTGATGGTGACCCGCAGCATGCCGGCGGCGCGGTCCGCGGCGGCTTCGACCCGCAGGTCCTGGCTGCCGTCCTCACCGCCCACTCCGTGCTCCAGAGCGTTGGTGGCGAGCTCCGAGGCCGCGAGCCGGACGGCGTACAGCTGATCGGGGTTCAGCAAGTCCGACAGCCCGCGGACAAGCTGGTCGCGGACCCCGCCGACCGAGGCGTGCACGGCGGGGACGGTGAAGTGGGTGACGAGTGCAGGCATGGCAGATCCTCCGGGCCGGTCTGGTGGTGCGGCTGGGGGTGAATCCGGGACGGCCCAGAGACCGTCGAGAGCACGCCGCCCGCCGGCCGCGCGAACGCGGCGACTCGGCGGGGAGCGGCTTCATGCGAAGTGCTGGCGAGGAACCGGAGAGCATGGCCCCTCGGAGCGACATGTGTCACCGTTGGACTGCTATCCGTGACGAACAGCATGAGGTCTAACGCATCGTCAGCGCAAGCCACGTCGCTCAAATATGAAAATTTTCAGCTCTGTTGGCAATGCACCGCCTCAGTGAGCCACTACGTGGTGGCGAACCACCGGTCGGGGCGTGCACACTGGTCCACGGACAGATCCGGAGGGGACGAATGGCCGCAGCACAGCGCGCCGCAGCACCGCAGGTGCGGTACAGGCGAGCCGCAGTCGAGTTGCAGCGGCTCCGCAAGGAGCGCGGAGAGTCAGCCAGCGACGTAGTGGCCGCTATCGCGGGGATGAACCTCGTCAAGCTCTCTCGATATGAGAACGCCCAAGTGCAGCTCAAGCCGGACGTGGTGAAGGCCCTCCTCGACCACTACGAGTGCGATCCGGCACTGGCCGAAGTGCTACTCGAAGGACTTCGGGACAACGGCCGACCTGGCTGGGTCGCTGGATACGGCGATCTCAACCCGCTTCACCAGGACCTGATCCGGCTCGAAGAGACCGCCGTCGGGAACAGGTCCTACGAGCAGTCCTACATTCCGGGGTTGCTCCAGACACGGCGGTATGCACACGCCATCATCGCGTCCGGCGTCCACCAGACTCCGAGCGTCGAGGAACGAGTCGAAGTCCGGATCAACCGGCAGGCGGTCCTGACTCGTGCCACGAACCCTTTGAAGCTCTGGGCGGTCATCCACGAGTCGGCGTTGAGCATGAAGGTCAGCGACGGCGTGATGGAGGACCAGTTGGACAGGCTGATCCAATGGAGCGCCCTGCCCAACATCACCATCCAGATCATGCCGGCCATGGCTCCTCCCCATCCGGGAATGAGCGGCCCGTTCACGCTTCTGGAGTTTCCGCACCGAGACCTCGACCTGGTCCTGCTGAGCGACATGATCAGCAGTAGGTGGGTCGAGAAGGCCGCGGAGGTTGAAACCTTCCGCACGGCCTTCGACGAGATCATGGCGACAGCCCTCGGTCTCGACGATTCCCTCAAGCTCATCCGCGAGAAGAGAGAACAGCTCAAGTGACCTACTACTCCGATGCTTCCACCCTTCCGGTCGCGTGGATGAAGGCAAAGGGCAGCAACCCGAACGAGAACTGCGTCGAGTGCGCTGGTCATGCTGAGGTGATCGTCGTCCGGGACAGCAAGGACCCGAACGGCCCCGCTCACGCCCACACGAAGGGGCAGTTCGATGCCTTTCTCGCTGCGGTTGCCGGGGGCACACTCGTGCCGGTCGTCTGAGCCAGACAACCCCTGTGCGGCCCGGCGCCCTGGCGGGTGCCGGGCCGTCGGCATGCTGGCGGCCGTCTACCGGGCTCGGGGCGGCGGCGCTACGGTGGCCCGGCCGAGGAGCAGCGGTCGAGCTGCCCAAGACGCAGCCGAGGAGCCCGCGATGGCCTTCTACCCGACCGCTTCCGCCCTGCCCGTGACGTGGCGGAAGGCGTCCGCCAGCAACCCGAACGATAACTGCATGGAGTTGGCGGGCCACGCCGGCACGGTGGTCGTGAGGGACAGCAAGGACCCCGACGGTCCCGCGCATGTTCACCAGCCGGACGCTGCTGGCGCGTTCCTGGCCGCCGTCGCTGCCGGTCAGCTCGTGCCGATCGCCTGACCGGGCGGCTCCCCCACGTCCTCCCAGCATCTGCTGGGCGTCCCTGCCCGCAGGCTTCCCGGCGGTGCTCCCCTGGCGGCTGTCCGTGTCCGGTTGGCCGGTCAGGGCAGGTTGTTGAACTCCCCGTTGGCCGCGCCGTCTTGAAACGCCTGCCACTCGTCCTGGGTGAAGATCAGGGGCGGGGCGTCCAGGTCCCCGCCGTGGCGCATCACGATGTACTCGCCGACGAACGCGATCTGGGGGCCTTCGGGCGCGTCCGCGGCGGCCAGCCACTGCGCCCCGGTGAGGTCGAGGTCGTGTGGCTTCGGCGGCCGGGGCTGGGTCGGTTCGTCGGGCACTGCTGGCCTCCGGTGCGAGGGCGGTCACGGGCGGGCCCGCTTCGGTGCGGGCATCCGCCAGTATCCCGTTTCGCAACGGGAAGGGGTTCTCCGGCTGGTTGAAGCGGTCGGCGGGGGCGCGGGTGTGCGTCACGGGGGTCTTCCAGGAGGGGCGGGCACGAGCGGGCTGGGTTCCGGTCGTACGGCGGGCGAGCGGTCGTCCGGGGTATCAGCCGAGGGCAGGGAAGGCATCGGCCAGGAACGTGCCGAGCCAGAACGCTGCGGTGGAGGGCTGGTCGAGGTCGGCGGTGGAGCCGTCGTGCGGGAGGAGTTCGGTGGGCGCGAGGTAGGCGTCGCCGGGTTCCAGGCGCAGCCGGATGCAGGTCGGGTCGCCGCCGGCGGCGACGTACTGGCGGAGGTCGTCGGTGTGGGGGCAGCGGGTGGTGTGGTCGTCGGGGTGGACGGCCCGGGTGATGTGCTGGGCGTCGTGGTGACCGAGGAGCAGGTAGCGGGGGCCGGGGCCGAGGTTGACGCACAGGCGGCGGCGGGAGAGGTGTCGTCGCGGGTACGGGAGGCGGTCGAAGTTGTCGAGGTGGACGCCGAGTTGACGGCCAACGAGGTGGTTGAGCGTGGTGGTGGCTTGGCCGGGCGGGCTGGTGACGGTTCCGAGGAAGTGGACCGGGCCGTCGGCGACGGCGGGCAGCAGGGTGGCGCCGGTGGGGGTGGCGAGGGACTGGTCCAGGTCGAAGGCGGGCGGCAGGGAGACAAGTTGGGTGAGGAGGTTCGCGGGGGTGCCGGGTGCGGCGGCCAGGTGGCGGACGGCGGCCGGGGTGAGGGGCGCCCACCGGCCGGTGGGCACCACGGCGCCGGGCTCGTAGGCCGGGTCGCGGTCCTCGGTCCGGAGCGTCCCCTGCTCGGCGCGGGCGGTCAGCGCAGCCAGGCCGGAGGGCGGGACGGCGATGGGCACGACAGGGCCTCCTTCTCAGGTCTGGTCGAGCGGTAGGACCGTGGCGTCGAGTTCGGTGAGCAGCGCGCGGATGAGCTGGTCGGGCTGGGCGGGGTCGAGCAGGACTCCAGTGAGGTTGGCGGTGCCGCTGATGGTGCTCAGGTCGTTGCCGCGCAGGTCGGTGTCGCGGTACTTGCCGCGGCCGAAGACGGTCTGGTCGAGCGTGCAGTCGCGGAAGACGGCGCCGGTCAGGTCGCAGCCGGTGAAGGTCGCCTCGGTGAGGACGCAGCGGTCGAAGACGACGGTGCCGCTCGCGCGGACGGTCTCGAAGGTGGCGTAGTCGAGGCGGCAGCCTTCGAAGAGGACGTCGGTGAGGGCGACACCGGTGATGGTGGCGCCCATGAGGCGGCTGGCGGCCCAGTGGGTCTGGGTGGCGCGGCTGCCGGACCAGGCCAGGGAGGAGATGGTGGTGGCGGTGATCTCCACCGAGGACAGGCGGACTCCTTCGAGGGTGGTGCGCTGGGCAGAGAGGTTGCGGATCCGGCCCGCCAGCAGGGCGGTGTCGATGAGGTCGAGGTCGCGCAGGTCGACGTCGGCGTAGAGGAAGTCGCGGACGCTGTCGCCGCCGAGGTGGCCGACCGGTTGCAGGTGCTGGTCGGTCGCGTCGAGGCCGGGCAGGGTGACGCGGGTGGTGCCGTAGGTGCGGGTCTTCACGGTGGTGCTCCGGGTTGGGTCGGGGGCCGGCCCGCGGCGGTGCGGGCCCGGCCGGGTGGTGCTGATCCTGGCAGGGGTGCGGGCGGCTAGCGGTTGTTCGGGAAGTCGCTCCAGGCCGGGCCGTTGTGCCAGTCGTTCCACGGGTTGACGGGGGTGTTGTCCCAGGAGGGCTGGTTGTTCCAGGGCGTGCCGGGGTTGTTCGTCCAGGTCGGCTGGTTGTCCCAGCCGGCGGCGGTCGTGGTGGGGGCGGCGCGCTGGAGGAGGTGGTCGAGTTCCGGGGAGTCGGCGGTGGTGAGGGTGGCGAGGGTGTTCACGCGGCGGTGTCCTTCCGGGTGGTGTTGGCGGCGGCGGTCACGAGGGCTTGTTCGGTGGCGCGGCAGTACGCGGTCTCGGTGGCGGTGAAGGTGCCGTGTTCGAAGTAGCGGTTGCCGGCCTGGGAGCCGCGGCAGAAGTCGTAGAACTCGCAGCCGGTCCGGCAGTTGTCCAGGCCGGTGAGGAACTCCTCCACGTAGCGCAGTCGGTGGGCGTCGGCGAGGATCGCGGCGAGCGGCTGCTGGAGGACGTTGCCGGCGCGGAAGTCGTCGTAGTCGGGCGCGGGGGTGTCGGCGAGTTCGGGGCTCAGCAGGACGACGTCGCCGCTCGCGGCGACGGTGGGTATCGGGTCGTGGCGGGCGTCCTCCCACTGCGGGCGGGTGCCGTCGCGGACCATGCGCAGGTAGGCGCCGAGTCGGTCGAGTTCGCGGACGGGCGGCGTGTCGGGACGGTTGTGGCTCCAGGCGAGGACCCGGGCCCAGAAGTCGATGCTGTCCGTGAGGTCGGGGACGGCCCGGCTGGTGTTGACGCCTTCGTGCTCCTCGATGTTCAGGCCGATGGAGCGGCAGCCCAGGGCGGCGAGGTAGTCGAGCAGCGCCTCGGGGGCGTGCAGGCTCTCGCGGCTGACTACGGAGATCACCGAGAACGGCAGGCCGTGCTCGCGCAGCGCGTTGATGCCGCGCAGGATCCGGTCGAACGCGGGCCGCCCGGTGCGGTCGACGCGGCGGGCGTTGAGGGCGCGCGGCCCGTCGATGCTGACGCCGACACGGACGCCGTGGGCGGCGAGCAGGTCGCACCAGCGGCGGTTGATCAGGGTGGCGTTGGTCTGGACGGCGTGCTGGACGCGGCCTTCGGCGCGCAGCGGCTCGAACGGCGCGAGGAGTTGAGCGAAGCGGGTTCGGCCGAGGGCGAGGGGTTCGCCCGCGTGCCAGATGATCCGCACCGGCGGGCCGCCCGCGGCGGTCAGCTCGGCAACCGAGCGGGCGACGGCCTCGGCGACCTGGAGGGGCATCGTGGTCTTCACCCCGCGCCCCGGCAGGTAGCAGTAGGAGCAGTCGAGGTTGCAGAAGGTTGTGGGCTGGAGGACGACCTGCCGGGGCCGGTCGGTGATCCAGCTCAGGTAGCGGGCCTTGGGGTCGGGCGTCGGCGGGCGGGCTGCCGAGGTCGTCGGTGCTGGTCGCATCTGGTGCCTCTCCGTGAAGTGGCGTTGCCTCGACGCTAGGAGGTACCGCTTCCCGGGGACCACGATCTTGCGAGTTCTTGCGCGCCTACCGGTGGCGGTCGATGGCGGAGGCGATCAGCGCCCGGGCCTCGGCGCCGAAGCGGGCCATGCGGGACAGCTCGGTGAAGACGCCCGCGTACATCTCCAGCTCGTGGCGCTGCGTCAGCCGCAGGTGTCCGCTGACCAGTTCGACGGAGGTCTGGGCGTCGTCGAACAGGTAGAAGTCCTCCGCCGGGGAGCGGGTGCGGCCGGTCGCCAGGGGGATCACGCCGAGGCTGACCTGCGGCAGGGTGCTCACCGTGATGAGGTGGCCGAGCTGCCCGTCCATCGCCTCCCCGTCGCACACCGCGCCGCGCAGCACCGACTCCTCGACCAGCAGTGCGAACGTCGCGCCGCTGGAGAAGACCATCCGCTGGCGGGCCATCCGAGCCTCCACCGCGGCGTCCACGTCGTCCGCGGTGCCGCGGGAGCGTTGGACGGCGCGCAGCACGGCCTCAGTGTAGGCGCGGGTCTGGACCATGCCGGGGATCGTCCGGGAGGCGTAGACGCGGAAGCGGCGGGTGCGGCGGTAGAGGTCGAGGACGGAGTCCTGGGCCTGGCGCAGCCCGCCGGCCTCCAGGCGGCGCCACTCGACGTACATCGACTCCACCGCGCGGGAGGCGGCGATCAGCTCCGGGACCTGCTCCTCGGCCTCGCATGCCCGGCACCAGGCCCGGATGTCCGCGTCCGACGGCGCGGCCTTCCCGGACTGCAGGCGGGAGGTCTTGGCCGGGTTCCAGCCGCACCGGGCCGACAGCTCGTCGCCGGTGATCCCGGCGTCCCGGCGAAGATCGCGCAGCCGCTCGGCCAGGGCTCTGCGGGCGGCGACGACGCTGGAGGACGGGGTGTAGGGCGGCATGGGGCTGTCGGTCCGGTGTGCTCGTGCTCCTGCTGGTCAGATCGTGTACTTGTCGTGCGGGACAGCCCGCTCCCACACCTGTTCGAAGGCGTCGGCGCACAGCCGGACGGCCGTCGGGTCCTCGGTGAGTTCGCCGCCGAGGGAGTCTCCGTCGCCGGAGAAGTGCCCCCAGCGCACCAGTTGGCCGTCGAACAGCCAGAAGTCGTTGCCTGGCAGGGGGATGGTGCTGGCGTTGCGCCGCGGCAGCCACCGCACCTGCTCCCCGGCCGCCACGTTGGGGAAGGTCACGTCGTACTCGTAGCGGATGTACTCGCTGACCGGCTCGGAGACGATCCGGGCCCGGCGGATCTCCACGCCGCGGCCGACGGTCTCGGCGATGACGTCCAGCCAGGGCCGCCACCACGACTTCCGGTCGGTGGGGTCGAGGCGGTGCCCGTCCCGCCAGGCGTGCAGCGCGGGGTCGTCCTGCATGTAGCCGTCGCGCATCTCCAGGTGGAGCGCCGAGTGGGTGGCGCTGCGCAGCAGTTCGTCAATCCTCGTCGTCGCGCTCGGCGACATCCAGTGCCTCCCTGATCGCCTGCGCGAGCCGCGCCGGCACGCGGACGACGGCCTCGTGGTCGGGGATGCGGCCGGTCGCCCGGCACTCGGCCTCCGTCTCCGCGTCGGCCTTCCACCCCTGGATCACCAGGTCCTTCGTCTCCTCGTCCACCCAGATCGTCGGCGAGTCGCCGTCCGGGCTGTTCGGGTCCTTCCCCATGAACGTTAGCCGCATCTGCTCCCCCTGTGATCGTCGGTTGCGAGATCTTGCGATGGCATCCCATGCTGCCCGCGACCGATCGCGTACAGCAGAGCGATTCGGGCCAACTCTGCTGCCATCCGCCCGGGTTGCCCCGCACTGCGGCGAGGACGAAGGACATCCCGGCCTTCCCCGGGGCGTCACCACGCCCCGGACGCGCAGGAGTTCCTGTTCCGTCACCGTCTGCCGCCGACCCGCGTGGCCGAGTGCCTGCGGGGTGGCCAGGGTGACGGTGTCAGTGGCCTGGGCTGCGCGGACATCAGCCGCCGCCACGGCGGCCACGTACGGTATGAGCCACCAGCTCCGCAGCATCGACGGCATCCGCAAGGAACTCGAACTGGGGGGCGCTGTGGCCATGTTCAGGTAATCAGGAGAGATACGTGACAGGCGCGACGAAGCGCGAGATTACCGACCAGCAGTGGGCGGACACCGCGCTGCTGTGGGACTACCAGCAGATGGGCCACGAGCTGCGGCCGTGCGACGTGGCGATCGGGCTGGGCTCCCACGACCTCGGGGTGGCGGCGGAGACCGCCGGGCTGTACCTGCGCGGCCTGGTGAAGCGGATCGTGTTCACCGGCGGCCCGAACCCGTCCCGGCCGGACCACTTCCCGCGCGGCGAGGCCGTGCATTTCGCCGAGCACGCCATCGGCCTCGGCGTGCCCGAGGACGCGGTGCTGATCGAGCCGAAGGCCCGCAACACCGGCCAGAACATCGAGTTCAGCCGGGCGGTGCTGGACGGCGCCGGGGTGGCGGTGTCGTCGGTGCTGCTGGTGTCGATGCCGTACATGGAGCGGCGGGCGTACGCGACGTGCCGCAAGGTGTGGCCGGAGGTGGAGGCGGTGTGCGCCTCCGCCCCGATGGACCTGCACGACTACGTGAAGACGATCGGCGACGAGAGCCTGGTGATCGACAGCCTGGTGGGCGACTTCCAACGGGCCATCGAGTACCCCCGACTGGGCTTTGCCGTCGCCCAGGACGTACCGGGAAGGGTGCACGATGCCTACCAGCGGCTCATCGACGCCGGCTTCACCAGCCGACTCCTATGACCGATCGCCCACCGGCGGGACCGGGGCGGTGGTGTGCGCGATCCACCAGCCGAACTTCCTGCCGCGGCTGGCCACGTTGGCGAAGATCGCGTCGGCGGACGTGTGTGTGGTGCTGGACGACGTCCAGCACACCCGTCGCGACTACCAGGACCGCGCCCGCCTCGGCACTCTCCACGGCGGCGGCACCACCCGGTGGCCGTCCCTGCCCACCCGACTCCCACACGACCGGGCCACCCTGATCCGGGACGCCCGCCTGGTCGACCCGGCACGCACCCGCCGGCGGGTCGAAGGGATCCTCCGCGAGCAGTACCGCACCTCCCCGTTCTGGCCCGAGTTCGCCGACCGGCTCTGCCCGCTGCTCGACCTGATCGGCGCCACCGACCGGACCGCCGAGATCACCCAGGCATCCACCCTGCTGCTCCGCGACCTGCTCGGCTGGAGAGGCCGGGTGGTGCGCAGCAGCGACTTGCCGGCCGGGGCCGGGCGGACCCAGCGGCTGGTGGACCTGTGCCGGGCGGTCGGCGCGAGCACCTACCTGTGCGGCACCGGCGGCAGCCGGTACATCGAGTCGGAGCGGTTCGTGGACGCCGGGCTCGGGTTGCGGCAGTTCGTCGTGCCGGAGGACGGGGTCTGGGCGGGCGCGCGGGTGCTCAGCGCGGTGCACGGGCTGATGGTGCACGGGCCGCGGGCCGTCGCGAAGTTCGACAACCGGTCGACGTGGGACAACTGGGACAAGCGCAGCAAGTAACAGCAGCACGTCGTGCCGGGCCCGCCGCCGCGCGGCCCGGCACCCCGGTACGAGAGAGAGCAGCACCATGAGTGAACGCACCTTCCGCCGCGTCACCCTCGCCCTCCCCGGGTTCGACGACGGCTACCTCTCCAACGTCACCTCCCTCGACAACCCGCGCGGCCTCCTCCAGGAGTTCCGCTACGCCGACGCCGACCTGCGGGCCCTGGAACTGGCCGATGCCACCCTGAGCAGCGGGCGCGTCTCCGGGTTGGGCGCCGAGCACGTGCGCATGGAGGAGGTGCGGGTGGAGTCCGTGGAGTTCATGGGCTGCGACTTGGGGGCCGTGCAGTGGAGTGACAGCAAGCTCTCCCGCACGGTCTTCCGCGACTGCAAGCTCCTCGGCGCGGCCCTGTCGGGCCTGGTGCTCGACAACGTCCTCTTCCAGGGCTGCAAGCTCGACTTCGCCACCTTCGCCAAGGTCCGGGCCGCGGGCCCGGTCGTCTTCTCCAAGTGCACGCTGACCGATGCCACGTTCACCGGCTGCGACCTCACCCGGGTCGTCCTCGACGAAACCGTGCTCCGCCGCACCGAGTTCGAGCACGGCTCCTACCGGGAGTTCGACCTCCGGGGCAACGACCTCTCCGAGATCCGCGGCGCCAGCAACCTCGCGAAGGTCATCATCGACCGGGGGCAGGAGGCCGAACTCGCCCGCGCCCTGGTCGCCGAGCTCGAAGCGGTCTTCGGTGACGACCTGGACGACCCGATCCCGGGCCGCCCGGCCCGAGCGGGCGAAGCGGGTAGGCCGCTCGGTCGGTGAAGCTCACAAGGGGTACCGCAGTCAGCGCCTTCATCCGGTGTTTCTGCAGCGTGGCTCACCGCGGTGGCTTCACGGCCGAACTCCGTGAAGCCAGAAAGAGAAGTTCCGAAAGTTTCGCTCTTTATATCGAATGAACTTGGACACTAGATCGGAGTTCTTGCCCAGTCAATGGGCACATGATGCCGAGGCCCACACGGAGGTCGGGCCGGTCGCGTCCCGGTCGACAGAAGTGCCCCATCATTGCGAGAGTCGGCGATTGGACTATTCCTGCTGTTCAAAGCCATGTCAGGTCTTCAGGCTGCAGGAGCGCAAAGGCCAGAGAGGGCCTGCGTCGGCAGGGCGCCACCCTTCCTGCCGGACCCGTCGGCCAGCGACAGTCCTTCACGCCAGGGCAAAAGTTTCAGTCTGATGTCCGGAAGTTTTCATTGACGGGTCGCTGCGGTCGCCGCATACTCTCCTCAGCCAAACCCTCACCCAACGTCGATTGCAGCACTCCGACGTGCGGGCGCCACCCCGGCGATCCCACCCTCCACCGCCCGGGAGACGCCATCGGGCCTGCCGCCTGCCCTCGGGACCGCCCCCACCGGCGGGCCGGCAAGCAGCCCCGCGCGGTCACAGCCGCGGGCACCCCCTACGCCGCGGCAGGGTTCAGCGACAGTCCGGCTGGCAGCCGGGCCTTTGCAGCGAAGGCAGTACCGCACCCCGCGGCCCCCCACCTGTCCTGATGGGAACCACCATGAACAGAGCCCTCCCTTCTGCCGGTACGACGGAGACCAGACCGCTGTGGCGCACCGCGCTGGCCACGGCCACCGCCGGTGCATGCCTCGCCCTGTACGGCGCGGCGCCCCAAGCCGCCGTCGCCGACACCCTCCAGGCCACCGTGCAGGCCGAGTCCATGGCCAAGAGCGGCGGCTGCACCTCCACGGACAGCACCCGGGCCGTCTACTACTGCAACAACGACAGCACCTCCACCTCGTACGCGTTCCCGCAGGCCGGGCGCTACAGCATCACCGTCGCCGGCGCCTCCAGCCAGAACAACACAGCAGGCATCAGCGTGTACGTCGGCTCGGCCAAGGTCGCGGCCCTCACCTTCACCGGCACCTCCTACACCCGCCAGAGCGCGGTCTTCGACATCGCCTCCGCCGGCTCCCAGGAGATCCGCCTCAAGCTGGAGACCGACAACGGGCAGAACGACACCTACGTCGACTACTTCGAACTGGCCTACCAGGGCCCCACCCCGGCCGCGCCCCCCGCCCCCGTCCCGCCGGACACGGGCGCCTACGCCAGCGGCACCTACCGCAACCTGTTCAAGGAGATGGACCCGACCATCACCGACGCGGCCGTCACCGCCAAGCTCACCACCTACTGGAACGCCTTCTTCACCGGCACCGACGACACCAAACGCCTCTACTACCCGGCCGGCACCAACGGCAACGGCGCGCTGGCGTACATCAAGGACACCGGCAACGGCGACGTGCGCTCCGAAGGCATGAGCTACGGCATGATGATCGCCGTCCAGATGAACAAGAAGGCCGAGTTCGACGCCCTGTGGAACTGGGCCAAGAGCAACATGCAGCACCAGAAGACCTCCCGCAGCGGCTACTTCTGCTGGCAGGCGTCCGAGAGCGGCTCCTGCATGGACGACAACCCCGCCACCGACGGCGAGGAGTACTTCGCCACAGCCCTGTTCTTCGCGGGCAACCGCTGGGGCAACGGCACCGGCATCTTCAACTACACCGCCGAGGCCAACGGCATCCTCAACACGATGCTCCACAAGCAGGACATAAACGGCGGCGTCGTCGACAGCGTCACCAACATGTTCGACACCAAGGCCAAACTGCCGGTCTTCGTCCCCTACGGCAACGCCGCCCAGTTCTCCGACCCCTCCTACGTCCTGCCCGCCTTCTACGAGCTGTGGTCCCGCTGGGCCGACGGCTACCAGGGCAACCAGGCGGCCGACCGCCAGTTCTGGCACGACGCTGCCACCGCCGGCCGCGCCTTCTTCACCAAGGCCACCAACGCCACCACCGGCCTGAACCCCGACTACGCCGAGTTCACCGGCGCCCCGAACAACACCGGCAACCACGGCGACTTCCGCTTCGACGCCTGGCGCACCGCCGTCAACTGGTCCGTCGACTACGCCTGGTGGGCCGCCGACCCGGCCCAGAAGACCCTCACCGACCGCCTCCAGGGCTTCTTCACCGCCCAGGGCGCCAACGCCTACGTCAACCAGTACTCCCTGAGCGGCACCTCCCTGTCCAGCGACCGCTCCCCGGGACTCATCGCCTCCAACGCCGCAGCCTCCCTCGCCGCCAGCAAGCAGCAGGCATGGCCCTTCGTCCAGGCGCTGTGGAACCTCCAGCCCCCCACCGGCCAGTACCGCTACTACGACGGCCTGCTGAACTTCATGGCCCTTCTCCACACCAGCGGCAACTTCCGTATCTACGGCCCCGGCACCGGCGGCACCGCGGACACCACCGCCCCCACCGCCCCTGGCGCGCTGACCGTCACCGCCACCACCGCCACCACCGCCACCCTCTCCTGGACGGCCTCCAGCGACGACACCGCCGTGGCCTCCTACACCGCCTACACCGGCACCGCCACCAACGGCGCACCCGGCTGCACCCAGGTCACCGCGACCAGTTGCACCATCACCGGCCTCTCCCCGCAGAGCACCTACACCTTCACCGTCAAGGCCCGCGACGCCGCCGGCAACATCAGCGCCGCCTCCAACAGCGCCACCGCCACCACCACGCCCGCCGGCTCCTCCACCGCCCCGGCCACGCCAGGCAACCTGACGGCCACCGCCTCCGCGGCAACCTCGATCGCCCTCGCCTGGAGCGACAACTCCACCAACGAGAGCGGCTTCGAGATCGAGCGCACCACCGGCACCGGCGGAACCTGGACCCGCATCGCCACCGCCGCCGCGAACACCACCACCTACACCGACACCGCCCTGACCGCTGGCACCACCTACGCCTACCGCGTCCGCGCGGTCAACGACACCGGCGCCTCCGGCTACACCAACCAGGCCACCGCCACCACCTCCACCGCCACCAACCGCAGCGCCTACCAGAGCATCGAAGCCGAGGCCGCGACCGCCACCGGGGTCACCACCCGCTCCGACGACGGCGGAACCGTCGTCCAGCTCACCGGCACCGGCAGCAGCCTGGCACTCGCCAACATCGACTTCGGCACCACCGGCGCGGCCAGCGTCTCCTTCCGCGTCTCCACCACCACCCCCGGCGTCAACCTCCAGGTCCGCGTCGGCAGCCCCACCGCCTCCCCCGCCTGCACGGTCTACCCCGACAGCAACGGCACCTGGCACACCAAGTCCAACACCTGCTACCCCAAGCCCACCGGCGTGCAGACGATCTACATCACCGCCACCGGCCCCGCCGCCATCAACTCCCTCGTCTTCAAGAACTGACACCACACGCACCGCCCACCGCGGAAGCAGCGACTCAATTCGCAACCGCGCCGTGTTTGCTGCCCCCGCCCCACCACAAGCCCGACCGTAAGATGCGGGCCGGTCCGATCAGGGGCCTGAGGCCCTGTACGGTGACCGGCGTATCTCCTATTCAAGGAAGACACCTTCGGTCCGAGTACACAGCCGTCCGCGTGGTCGGGGGCGAGCAGGCAGGCCATCACCGCAGTGAAGGCGGGAACGCCGACCGTCCGCGGCAAGGTGTCTTCGTGGTCAGCCTGCCGCGGGAGCGTCCGATGGCGTGGCCGCCCGGCTCGCCGGCCGGGGTCCCTCCTTGCGGGCCCCGGCCGCGTCCTGGTGCGCGCGGACGATAGCGGAGTCCACCGACCCCATCCAGTCGAGGTCCTCGTCGGCGTCCGCCCGGGCGAGGGTCGCGGCTTCGGCCCACGCCGGACGGACATCCTGGCGCCACTCCGGTAGACGAACCCGGCTGATGCCGGCCGAGGGCTGGAAGGTGGACCTGCCGCTGTGGGCGGACGTCGCCAACTGCAGCCCCTGCCACCCCGGAAACGACTCCCACTGACCGGTCACGGAGGGCGGGAGGGTGAAGTTCTCCCAAAGTCCTCCGACGGTACGCGGCGGGCGCGAAGATGGCGTGGGTGACGACCACCCCCCTGGACCTCTGGCACCACTACGGCCGCGCCCGCGCCAGCAGCGACCGCGCCGTTCCCCTGGCATTCTCCTGGGTCTGGGCCCAGGACACAGGGCCCGGGGCCGAGATCCTGGGCGACGTCACCGGCCTCGTCGTCGCCGACCTCGGCGCCGGAGCCGCCCGCCACGCCGCCCACCTCGTCACCCGGCACGCCCCGGCCCGGGTCGACGCCATCGACTCCTCCAGCACCCAGCACGCGCTGGCGCGCGACCTGTACGGCCACCTCTCACCGCGGCTGCGCACGGTGCACGCCGACACGGCCGAGCACCTGGACGGGCACCCCGGCTCGTACGACGTCCTCTACTCGGTGTTCGGGAGCCTGGACTTCAGCGAACCCCGCCGACTGCTCCCTGCCGCTGCCCGTGCCCTTCGGCCGGGCGGACTGCTGGTGGCTTCCACCCTGGGGCACTACCTCGGCGGGGCGGCTGCCGAGGTCGACGTCCAGCACGCCGAGATCCCGGCCCGCACCCCGGACGGCGACGCCACGACGATGCCCCGCTGGGTGCTCCAGGAGACCGTCTGGACGAAACTACTGAACGAAGCGGGCTTCACCCAGATCAGCATCGACCGCCTCCCGCCCGCCGCGTCGGGCCCGCGATCGGCCGACACCCTCATCCTCCGCGCCCACCGGCCTTCCTGAGCCGCTGGCATCGAAGTCCAGGCGACGGCTGCTGGGGGTCGATCGTCATGGAGGCCAAGGCCCGCTGCCCCGTCTCAACGAACTTTGACGAGTCTCAACGAAGTTTGACCACCGTTTGGTGGTCGTCAGAAAGACCGGAAGGTGCGGGCGGGATCGACTGGACGGTGTCGGCAGATTCTGCGAGGCCCGTACCGGCGGCCAGCAGATTCGCGTGGCTGGCGCGAAAGCCGACGGGCTCCCAGGGAAAAGTGTCCAAGTCAGCGAGCTGATCGACCAGCATTCCGCCGCGCTGACCGTCAGTTGAACAGTCCGTTGCCCAGCGCAGCGGAGCAGCTGTAGCGAGGTAACGGATGTGATGGCGAGGACTGGGCGGCCGGGGGCCAGCGAAGGCAGTCCCTCTGCTGGCCCCGGCTCAGTACGCACGCCGCATCGCCTGTTCGGACTCTGCGCGTCATGGGCGGCCGTAGCACTTCCGTACGTTGGCCACCCGCAAAACCGGGCGTGGTAGCCGTCAGGCGCGGTGCCTGTACCAGAGGTTCACGTACTGGACGCCGTTCGCGAAGGCACCCGGAGCGCAGTAGTAGTACTCCTGGGGATCCCGGGGGATGATGTGGTCGAGGCGGGCATTGCCCGCGTCCTTGCCCTGGGCGCACCCGTTCCAGTTGTCGGCGCTGTTGCCGCCGTTGTAGCTCCAGGCGAGGTCGTTGACGTAGGTGACCGCGGAAGCGGTGCCCGCGCTGGCCGCGAGCATCCCGGTGGTTGCGGCCGCCGAGAGGGCGAAAGCTGCGGATGCCCGCGCTATGCGATTCATGGAACTTGTCTCCTTGGGCTGTGCGGGGGTCATGGTCTCTCTCAGGCACCGATGCGGCCGCACGGAGTGCGGTTTGGGGCCCGAGTCTCCCCTCAAAGAAGATGGTAGACGCAACTTTGATCATGCAATGCCTGACCTGGCAGTAAATTTGATATTACATAAGGGAATTGACGGTCAATTCCGCGCATCTTGACGTAACGATGGACGGTAAAGCTGGCAGGCCGTCAACTCCGCGATACCGCGCACTCCCGGCTGCGGCAGGGGGCGGCGCGGTGAGACGGACGGCCGCCGGTCAAACTTCGATGAGACTCGTCAAACTTCAGTGAGACGGGTCACCCGCTGTGCGCCCGCTCCTCGTCCGGGCGCAAGCCGAACGCCCTGGTGCAGCGGGGGTGGGCAATGGGCCACTGAGTGGCGTCGTCGACGGTGCGCAGGGTGTTGATTCACTGCCTGAGAGATGTCGAGGATGCCGTGGTAGACGGATGCTGAGGCAGTAGGCCCGGAGTGCGGCGGCCGATGAGTGGGGGCTGGAAGCCTGCTACGCCGTCGCGAAGCAGTGGAACGAGTCGTCGGTCGTCGGCCAGGATGCCGGTCCCGTCGTGTGGCCACAACTCGGGATCAGCCACTGTGATCCCTAGGCACGCCGTCATCCTCGTGGTGCCATGCCAGGTCGGGTCTACAACGTCACCCGTCACCGCATCGACACACCACGCATGTTCCAGGGGGTGGCCGACGACTACAGCAAAACCTTCGGCGTACAGCAATGCTCCCTTGGAACGCAGCGCGGTGATGGCGGCGTTTCGGTAGCACTCGCCCAATCGCATCGGCCGCACTTCGTTCGGAAGCTGACGTGGAGTGAAGAACCGTCCCTCGGCCAACAACAGGTGGTATAGCGTTGGATGGCGCCAGCCTCGGCGGCCGGCTTGGTCGACGAGACCGCCCCTGGTGTAAACCTCGGCTGCTGCCTGGAGGTACGACAGTAGACCTCGCTCCACGGACGACAGATCAGCCATAGAGTGCACCCTCTCACTGGCCGGTGTCAGCCTGCCACCAGCGGCGGCACTCTACCGATCGGTGACTTCCCGTCCGGGCGCAGCCCGAAGGTTCGGGTGCAGCGGGGGTGGGCGATGGGCCACTGGGCGGCGTCCTCGACGGTGCGCAAGGTCCGGGCGGCCTTGTCGGGGTCGGGGTGGCTGGTCCATCCGCAGTCGGAGCCGTCGTGGACCTCGACGTGCTGGATGCCGTGTTCGCGGGCGACGGCGAGGGTGCCCGTGTTGTAGGCGACGGTGGTCCGGGCGAGGGTCGCGGCTTCGGCCCAGGCCCGGACGGGCATCCGCGCTCCGTTGCGGTAGACGATCCGGTCGAGGGGGTGCGCGGCGGCGAGTTCGGCGGCGCTGGTGGGGGTGAGGCGGCGGCGGGCGGCGGCCCGGGCGGCACGGTGGAACGCCGCGGCGGCACGTACGGCTTCCTGGATCCTCAGCGTCAGGTCGGTGTAGGTGTCGGCGGTGAGGGCGTTCAGGGTGGCCCGGTGGGCTGGGGTCCAGGTGAAGGGCCGGTTGATGCTGGCCGCGGCGGCGCGGGCGGCGGCTTCGTAGCGTTCGGGCACGGTGCGCAGCGCGAAGTCCCGGACGGCGCGGTCGGTGGCCTGGTGGAACGCCTTGACCTCGGAGGCGAAGGCGGCGAGCGCGGTGGCCACGGCGGCTCGGCGTCGGCGGGCGAGCGCGGCCAGGACGGCGGCCTGTGCGGCGGGGAGCCGGGTCCAGGCGCTGTCCAGGTCGTCGGTGGCCTGTTCGCTGGGCCGGGTGTCGGGGTGGGTCAGCGTCATCGGGTGCGGGAGGACGGTACGAGGACCGCGGTGTCGAGGACGGTCGCGGTGTCGTCGGCTTCCCCGTCGGCGGTCTCGTCGGGGCCCTGGGTGTCGTGGAGTGCGGCGAGTTGGCGTTCCAGGCCGGTGAGGTTGGCGGTGCGGTCCATGGTGACGACGCCGTCCACGACCAGGCGCAGCGGGTCGGCGAGGAGGGCTGCGCGGCGTTCGGTGAGGACTTCGAGGGCGACGGCGCGGGCGGTGCCGAGGCGCTGGTAGCGGTTGGTGAGGTCGTCGGTGTTGGTGGTGGTGCCGAGTTGGGCGTGCAGCCAGGCGAGGGCGGCGGGGTCCACGGGCGGGGTCCTGTCGGTGATGCGGCGGACCGGCACCCCGGGGTGGTCGGGGTGCCGGTCCTGGGCGGCTAGTCGGTGTCGGGGCGGGCCTTGCGGGTGCGGGCGGCGGGCTTGGCCGGCGGGGTGTCTCCGTCGGTGCTGGCCGGTGGGCTGTCCGGCTTCGGGTCGCCGGTGCCGGGGTCGTCGGGCTCGGGGTCGGGGTCGTCCTCGTCGTCGGCGGGGTGCCAGGCGCCGGGGTGGGTGATCAGCTCGGCCAGTTCCCGGGGCGGCACGTCGCCGGGAAGGAGGATGAGGTGGTCGCCGGTGTCGGGGTGGTCGAGATGGACGGCGAAGGCGAGTCGGCGCGGCATCACAGCACCTTCGCGACGATGTGGCAGTCCGGGGTGTGGAGGACCGGCATCGACACGGCGCCGCCCTTGGTCCAGATCTGGACGGGGTCGCTCTGGACGTCGCGGGTGATGATGATGCCGGGGGCGTCCTCGCGCAGGATCTCCGGGTTGGTGCCGCGGGAGAGGACCAGGGCCTCGGCGGTGACGCCGTACTGGGTCTGGCCCCACTTCGCGCGGTCCGGCGGGAGCATGATCCAGCGGTCGTCCGGCAGGACGCGGGTGGCCGCGCCGTCGACGTTGACCTGCGCCTTGTACAGGACGACGGGCGGCAGGCCGTAGTCGGCGCGCACCGCGTTGACCTCGGCCTCGTTGAGGGTGCGGGTGGGGGTGGTGGACGGGTTGACGGAGCGGTAGTAGGCGGCCCGGTAGGCGTTGTTGCGGGTGAGGGCGGTGAACGCCTTCTTGGAGGTGACGACGAGTTCGGGTTCGGGTGCGCCGAGGTCGTCGAGGTACTGCATCCAGCCGAGTTCGTCGGCGATCGGGTCCGAGGTGGGGTCCGACCAAGCCTTCGCGGCCACCGGCATGTTCCCGGCCGGGACGCCGAAGTCGACCTCGATGGTCAGGCCGTTCTCGTTGGTGAGGGAGAACTTGCCGTCCACCAGCACGTCGCCGGCGGCGAGTTCGAGGCGGGAGCGGATCGCCTCGACGTGCCGTTCGACGTCGTCGTACAGCAGCTCGATCAGGCGGTCCTGGTCGGCGCCGTGGGACTGCTCCAGCAGGATCTGCTGCTGTTCGCCGACGACGAGCTTCTGCCCCAGCGGCGGGAGCAGGCCCTCGCGGGTGGTCTCCCACGCGGTGCGGTCGGCCAGCGGCACGGAGCTGTCGTAGGCCCGGTAGGAGGCGGTGTTGACGCGGCGTCCGTTCTGCTTGAGGCGCCACTTCACGTCGCGGGTGACGAGGGTCGGGAAGACGAGGGAGGTGAGGAGGAAGTCCTTCGGGGTCGGGATCGACCGGGCGAAGGTGGTCAGGTCGTTGGCGCTGACGTCCTTGATCAGGTCCTGGAGGCTCATTCAGCGGCCCTCACACGAACCGGATCTGGGCGCCGGTGACCGACGGGGTGACCTTGGTGGGGTCGATCCCGCCGGGGACCTTGGCGGCCCGGACGACGCCGTGCCACAGGAGCGCGGCGGCGATCTTCGGCTGGCCGGGGGCGAACAGGGCCTCTTCGAAGGTGAACCCGGCCAGGACCTGGCGGCCGTCGACGGCGGCCGGGTCGAACGGCCCGTACAGGCCGGACGCGGTGACCTTGCCGAGCGGGATGCCGGACAGGACGCGGCTGTAGGGCTGGGCGGCGTCGCCCGCGGTGTAGTGGGTGCCGGCGACGAGCTTGGAGGCGTCGAGGGTGACGGTCTCGGTCTGGTCGGTGCCGTGCAGGGAGGCGAGCCAGGGTCGGCCCGCGTTCAGCGTCACCGTGGTGGTGATCGGCTGGACGGTCAACGTGCGCTCCGGGGGCGGGAGATGACGGATCCTGCACTCACCGGGTGGTGGTGCCGTCCACGGGCTGGGCGGGGCGTGGTCCCCTGCTCCCGGTTCGCTGCCGGGTCAGATCGGGTGGGTCAGGTGGTGACGTAGCCGCGGCGGCGGGCCATGTCCAGACCGGCGGAGCCCGCGGCGGGGCTCTGCCCGCGGGGCGGCAGGCCGCCGGCGGGCGAACCGCTCGGTGCGGGCGGCGGCGTCACCGGCGCGGCCGGGGCGAACAGTTCGGGTCGGCGCTGCGCGAGCGCGGCGGCGGCCTCGGTGACGGCCTGCTGGTCGGCGTCGTTCGGGACGTCCAGGAGGCGGATCGCGTCGTCGAGGGCCTGGCCGGTCGCACCGAGGCGGCTCAGCGCGGCGTGCCGGACGGCCTGGTGGAGCCGGTCCAGGGCCTCCTGCTCGCGCCGAACGGCTTCCTGCTCGCGCTGGGCGGCGGCCTGCTCGCGGCGCTCGACCTCGCTGAGGGTGGCCTGCTGGGCGGTGCGCTGCTCCTCCACCCACTTCTGGAGGCCCGCGGCGTCGGCGAAGCCGAGGTCGCCGACGAGCTTCTTGATCGCGGTCCGCTCGCCCTGGGACTTCTCTCGGGCGAGGAGGCGCGCCAGGGTGTCCTGGGTGATGAGGGCGCTGCCGGGATCGGCAGCCGGGGGCTGCACCGGGTTGGGGTCGCCGGCGGGCGGGGTCGCCTGGGGCAGGGGGGCAGTCATCGGATTCCTCCGCAAGCAGCGCCCCCGCGCCAGTGATCAGTGTAACTACTCCGCCGACATGGTGATCTGGGTAATCACGCCGGGCACCGCGATGACCTTCCAGTCGGCCTCCCGGGTCCACCGGCCCGACAGCCCCGCTATGGGTTTCCCCGGGGAAACCCATAGCCCCGGACCTGTGGGTTTCCCCGGGGAAACGCATGGGTTTCCCCGGGGAAACCCAGCACGTTTCCCCGGGGAAACCCCTTTCTTTCCTTTGTTCCTCCCTCTCTCCTACCTATCCCCCCAACCCCCCACGGCTTCGCCGCAGGGGGCCAGGAGAGCCCCCTGGCGGGCCTTCAAGACACCTGGGGTGATCATGTGCCTATCGGCCTATCCGAGGGGCGCAGAGGGGATCTCAGGGCCTCCAGGGGGCAGGTTGAGGAAGGCCCTGACCACGGCGGTGTCGCCGGTGGCGTCCGCGAGCTGACCGGCAGCGGCGAAGGCCCGGGACTGGATGCGGCGGACCTCCTCGGCGATGTCGGTGATCGGGTACCCCGCGTCGGCGAGCATCCGCACGCACGTCTCCAGGGAGAACAGGCCGGCCTCGTAGCCCTTCGCGGCCTGGTCGAGGGCCTCGGCCTTGTTGGTAGGCACGTGCGGGCCCCACACCACCTCGGCCTGCGGCAGCTCCCCAACCGGCCAGCCGACCTGCCCGGCCTGGAAGAGACGGCCGACGAACTTGAGCAGCAGCCGGTACTTGTGGGCGCGGGCGAGCCGCATCTCCCCGACCAGGGCGTCCAGCGGGCCGAGGGCGAGCGCGAGCGCGTACCCGGAAGGCACCTCGGACGGCTGGACGGTGCCGAGCCCGGACGCGGTGAGGCGGCTGTTGGCGGCGAGCCGGTCGAGGAGGTGGTCGGTGCGCTCCCTCAGCTCGCGCAGCTGCGGGGACGTGTCGAGGGTGGACATCGACCCGCCCTCGTTCAGCGACCACACCGTGCCGGCCTGCACCCGCAGCGGCACGGCGGTGCCGGTGGCCCGGTCCTTGGGCAGCCGTATCCCGGACAGGGCGATGATCGGCGTGCCGGTCGTCCCGGACGAGGCGGAGGAGTCGGTGTCGGTCGCGGCGAGCTCGTCGAGGACCTGCATCACCCGGGAGATCACCGGCTGCCCCCACTGCTCGCCGGTGTCGGGGATGGAGTTGGTGAGGTGCACGATCGGCAGGAAGTCCAGGGCCAGGTCGAGGCCCTGAAGGACTTCCCCGTCCTTGCGGACCCGGTAGCGGGCCCGGTGGGCGGGCAGGTTGTAGACGCCTTCCCCGGCCTTGAGGTCTTCGAGCAGCCACTCCGCGTCGGTCAGGTAGCAGGTGACGGCCGAAGGGCGGTCCGGGGTCCACGGGTAGACCCGGGTCACCCGGCCGGTGCCCGCCTCGATCCGGTCGCCCAGACGCAGCACCATCTCCCCGTCCGGGCCCTGCTCCCACTCCCGGTGCCCGGTGCCGTCCGGGTGGACGACGGACAGCGTGGTCCCGCCGATCGGGCCAAGCTCGTAGGTGATCCGCCGCACCCGGGCCCGCTGCCCGGTGGCCGGGTCGGCGGGCAGTTCCCACGCGAAGTGCACCTTCGACGGGAACCCCGTGGTGTCGACCTCGTCCTCCGTCAGCTCCGGGAAGTACCAGCCCGGGTCCATGGTGCGCAGCATCGGCCTGCCCGCGTCCGCATCCCAGGCCAGGGTGTAGACGGCGTCGCCGTAGCGCACCGCGGACCGCTCGGCCTGCTGCATCCGCATCGGCAGCAGCTCCCGGCGGGCCCAGTCCCGAAGGCAGTCCTGAACGTCCCGTGCGAGCGCGGCCTCCGGCTCCGGGTCCTGTCCGGTCGCCTCGGCGCCGGGCACCACGATGCTCTGCGACGCCCCGAGCAGGTAGCCGAGCGCGGAGGTGTTCAGCTTGGCGGCGTCGCCGAGTTCACGCCGGTCGAGTCCAGCCTCGTCCCCGGCCGCAGCAGCGAGCCCGCCGGCCTGGTTCTGGTCGTAGGCGGCGAGGATCTTGTACGCCTGAAGGCGGCGCCAGTCCTCGGGCGGCACCCAGCCCGAGGCGAGTTCAGCGAACGGTCCGCTCCCCCGCCTCGGCGGGCTGGACATGACCGGCTTGTAGTTCAGCCAGCTCCAGGCGTCGATGACCAACTCACGCAGGCCCATGGCCGTTGCCCTCCCAGGCAACCAGGCCCCACGCCGAAGATCAGACTACGGGGTGATCAACTCGCTTCCGCTGCCGCTCACCTGGTGCCACGATCAGCACACCGGACTGGAAGGGGCGGACATGGCAGAGCTCAACTTCGGCGGATACTCGCTCTACCTCAAGGAGCAGCGGCACGCGATCAGCATGCTGACCGGATTCGGCGCGCACCGCCTGACCATCCAACTGGAGTGCGCGGCCACAGGAACGTTCCCTCCCGAGGTCGCCCACTCCGTAGCTGGCGAGTTGTGGGCCGACGGTCTCGGGCAGTCTGGCTGGCTCGGCCATCTGCTCCTGGACTGGCCGGTCAAAGCCACCAGCCCCAACATCACCATGAACCTCGCCACCACGCTCACCGACACCCAGCTCGCCGGCCTGGAGAAGGCCCGACAAGGGAACGACCTCCAGCTGCGCCTGCACCTCACCGTCACCGCCCTGAACGGCGACGGCAGCTGGCCCGCAAGGACCACCCAGGTCGCGTTCACCGTGCCGCACAACGAGTGGTCGCAGGTTGTCACCGAAGCCGGGCACGGGGCCTTCGTCACCGTCCTCGTCCCGATCACCGCCGACGAGAATCGGGCCACTGCCGCCCGGCGGCTGCGGGAAGCCCAGAACGCGGTCCGCGCGGGCGACTTCGAGGCCGCAGTCTCCAAGGCCCGCCTCGCCATGGACGCCGTACGCCCCACCGACCACCAGAAGGCGTACTCCGCGGCGAGCGCCAAGAAGGCGAAGGACCGCGACCAGGACGAACGGTGGACCGTCCTGCTCCAGGCCGCCTACGACCTGTTCGGCGGTGCCCACCACGACGACCCCGACACCACCGAGCACTTCACCTGGAACAGGGCAGACGCGGTGACCGCGCTGGCGCTCACCGCCGGGCTGCTCGGCCGTCTCGACGACAAGTAGTCCTGCTAGGCGGGCACTCGGCAGCCTTCGTCGAAGCCTTCGGGGTCCACCAGCAGCTTCTGGGCGGGGGTGAGCTTCGCCCACTCCGCGTCACACAGCGCGGTGTCGCCCTGGCGGCCGCCCGTCTGGACGATGTGGAGCTGGGCGTACCGGCCGACGACCTTCGAGGCTTCCCGGTGCTGAGCCGTGTTCCCGATGAACTTGGCGGCCCACTCGGGGGTTCCGGCGGACGGCGACGCAGCGGCAGACGGCACCGAGCTGGCGGCACCAGCCGGTTGGTGCTGCCCGCCGCTGTTGGACGTGCAGGCCGCCAGGCCCCCGAGAAGTACAAGTCCTGCTACCGCGGCACCGAGCCGCTCCCCACCCTTGATCATGGACGGAGAACGTAGCAGGGGACACGAACAATCCGCGACGGAACTACGCGGCCGTCTCACTCTGCGGCGCTGCTCCCCGAGGGCTGTTCGGCCAGCTGCGCCCACAGTCCGGCCGGGTACAGGTCGAGGGACAGCGCCACCTCCAGGCGCGTGATGGTCACCATGTCGGCGGACTTCTCGCCGGCCACCAGCCGGTTCACCGTGGCGTGGCCGACGTCGGCGCGCCGAGCGAGTTCGCGGGCGGACCAGCCCTTCTCGGCCAGCGCGTCACGCAGCCGCTTCGCCACGGCCCGCGCCACCACCGCTTCCACCGGCGCGTCCGGGGCGAACTCGACGTCCGGCCAGGTCCCGGACAGCGCGTACGAGGCGGCGGGCTTGATCTCACGCGACGGCACCGGCGTCCTCCTGTGCATCCGATGGCACTGACCGCCCCATCCTGCCCGGTCAAGAGCGTCCAGCCCAACGTCCCGGCGCCTGATGCCGCTTGCCCCGGCACTGGTGGATCACATATGGTCCACCTCGGATGGATCACACGTGATCCATCCGAGCGGCCGGTGTCGCCGATCTTCAACTGCCCGAGCTGTGTCGTGGCCAGCGGGCAGAGCGGGGGAGGTCGGCGGCCCCGGCCGCCTCGACGAGGACCATCGGGAGGGGCAGCGGCATGAAGACGTGGGCGCTGTACGCCGGGATCGACTGGTCCGAGAACCTGAACGACCTGGCCGTGGTCGACCGGAACGGCCAAGTCGTCGCCACCCACCGCTTCGAAGCCACCCCCGCCGGCGTCCGCGAAGCCCTGGCCGTGATCTCCGCGCTGCGCGCCAGCCACGGCTTCTCCCGCAAGTCCGTGCCCGTCGCCATCGAGGCCAGCCGCGGCCTGCTCGTCACCGCGCTGCGCCAGCACGGGCAGACCGTGGTGCCCGTCCACCCGGCGACCGTGGCCCGCTACCGGGGCCGCATCAACCCGGGCAACCGCAAGAAGTCCGACGCGGGCGACGCC
Source organism: Kitasatospora saccharophila (assembly GCF_039529925.1). Lineage (NCBI taxonomy): Bacteria > Bacillati > Actinomycetota > Actinomycetes > Kitasatosporales > Streptomycetaceae > Kitasatospora > Kitasatospora saccharophila. Next base: position 76,670 of record NZ_BAAANS010000002.1, read on the forward strand.
GCGCTGCTGGCCAACATCCTGCGCGCCGACGGCCACCTCCACCGGCCGCTGCCCCACAACAGCGAACCCGTCGACGCCCTCGGCGCGCTGACCCGCGCACAGCTGCGCGCCGTCCGCACCAGGCAGCACCACTACCTGCAACTCCGCGCCCAGCTGCGAGCCGTTCACCCCGCCGCGGTCACGGCCTGGGCCCACCTGGACGGCCGCCTGTTCCGGCCCGAGGCCCGGGAGGTCATCGCGCTCGCGCCGACCAGCGGCAGCGCCGCCCGGCTCACGCGCCGCCAGATCCGCGACGCCCTCGAACGGGCAGGCCGGATCCGGCTCCTGGACGCCGAGGCGGAGCGGCTGCACGCCCTGTTCCGGGCCGGGACCATCCGCAACGCGCCGATGGTCGAAGACGCGCTCGGCCGCGAGGTCCGAGCCACTGTGCGGCTCCTGTCCGAAGCGTGCGCCACGGCGGACGAATTCGCCGATGCCGCAGCCGAGTTGTTCACCCAGCATCCGCAGCACCTGATCTACCTGTCGTTCCCCGGCATCGGGCTGCTCACCGGGTCCCGGCTGCTGGCCGAACTCGGCGACGACCCGGACAGGTTCGCCACCGCGAAGGGCCTGGCCGCCTACGCCGGCGCCCGGCCCTTCACCTGGGCGAGCGGCAGCTCCCGCAAGGTGATGCACCGCCGGATCGCCGCGAACAAGCGCCTGGCCGCGTACGGGCACCACTGGGCGTTCTCCTCCCTGACCCGCTCCCCGGAGTGCCGGGCCCACTACGACCGGCGGCGCGCGGCGGGCGATCGGCACACCGCGGCGCTGCGCAACCTGCTGGCCCGGCTGCTGTCCTCGCTGCACCACTGCCTGCGCCACGGCCAGGAGTTCGACCCCGCGGCCTGGCCGCGGGCCCCCGAACCTGCGCCCGGCTGACCCCGCGGGTCGGCGGACGGGCGGCCGGGCCGGAGCAACACCTGATGAGTCACCCCGGACTTCGAGTCCCGACGCGGGAGCGGTGCCGCGTCCGGCCGCCTCTCCGCCCACCCGAAGCAGCCCTTCGCCCGCGGTGGGCGGGCGGCCGGAGCGAAACGCCCCACTCCACCAACCGGGTCCCGAGCCCCGAGGAGGGTACGGCGCCGCCCGGCCGCCACCCGACCACTTCAACTACGAACCCAGGGAAGGACCTTGATGCGCGGCCTCCTCGACGAGACGTACCTGAACACCCTCTGCGAGCACCTCGCCGAACGCCCACCGGCACGCGGCGCGTGGCTGGAGCGGGCGCGCGGCTGGTCGTCCCCGCCGAGCGACCGCCGCCAGGGGGCCTGGCTGAGGATCGCCACCTCGCCGCACGTCCTCTACGAGGTCGCGGCCGACGCCGAGATGCCACTGCCGCCGAGCACCGGCGACACCCACCCGCTGCAACTCGTCGCCCAGGACAACATGCTGGCCACCACCCTCGCCGTGTACGCCGCGCTGATGCCCACCGCTCCCGGCGGCGAAGCCCACCTCGCGGGCGGCCCCAGCATCGGCACGATCATCGGCTCCCTGACCAAGCGCGGCCCCACCCACGCCGTCACCGCCCGCGCCACGATCCGGGAGATCGCCCGCAGCGGACGGCCCGCCATGTCCCGGGTCGTCCACGACGCCGGCCGGGCCCGCGGCTCCCGCGTCGACCTGCGCACCGCCGCCGCGCTCGCCTTCGCCGTCGCAGGAAGCCACCGCCTCCAGCGCCTGGCCACCAACCCCACCGGGCACTGGCCCAACGCCCTCCACGCGGAGCCGCGGGTGTGGGAGCCCGCCACCGAGGTGATCCGCGACTTCACCGCAGCCGGCCGGTAGGCCCTCCCGGCCGGACACGGCGCGCTTCGTCCGGCCGGGACAACTTCGGCCCTGGGGAACTCGACCATCACGGCGGCGTGCTGCCCGGATCCTCTTGTGCGCCCCGCCCGCCACAGCCCGCTCCTCCCGATGCACACTGGCCTCATGCCACAGGCCCTCTACCACTTCACCAGCGTCAGCAACTGGGAGAACATCCGGGACAACGAACTGCTGGAACCCAGGAGCGAGCAGGCAGTAAGCGATCTTGACCACCGGCCGGTGATCTGGCTGACCGACACCCCGAACGGGCAGGCCGCTACCGGTGTCGCCGCCGAGTGTGCAGAGGTGCGGATCGCCGTCCTCCCGGTACGGGCCGTCCACCCGTGGCAGCTCTACCGGGAGGAAGTGCCCGGTCGGGGAAGCAACTTGGACACGGTGGGCTTCGACGCCGACGCCGCGCTGGTGACCCCCCTGCCGATCCCGTCCACGCACTGGAGCAGCGCGCACCGCGTCGACACTGGGGAACTGCTGTGGTCCGGCGAACCGGCCGTCCCGCTCCAGGGCCCCGCCAACGGCTGGCTCCTGGACGGGAAGGAGTTGACGGAGTTCGAGGCGTCCGTGAACGCCACGATCGACACGATGTGGGCCAACGGCACGCTCCCCGACGCGAACTGGCTGCGATGGAGGGCCAAGATCTTGCCCAAGCAGATCGACCAGCTACGCAAGTGGGCCGAAGACCCCAGCAGCGACAGCCAGTTCCGCGCGTGGATGGGCTGGCGGTCACTTCGGGGGAAGGCCGGACAGCTACCCGACCTTCCCCCGAAGTGGCGCGTCCCGTAACGCCTACCGGCGGCCCCGCAGGCGGCCGTCGTCCATGCCCTGCCCGAGGGCGTCGGCCTGGCCGCCGCCCGCCAGTTCGGTGAGGCCGTGGACCGCGGCGTCCATCCGGTCGGGGCTGTTCATGCCGGCCACCCAGGTGACCATCTGCCCCTCCAGCTCCGCGAAGTGGCCGACGTGGTGGACGCGGCCCTGGTCGTAGAGCTGTGCCACCGGCTCGGCCCTGAGCCTCTTGCCGACCTTGGCGTTGACCTCGACGATCATCGGCATCAGCTCGCCGCGGGTCTGGCCGTCGCGGGCGAGCTGGTCCCACGCCTGGGAGACGACGGACTTGGCCATGTTGCCGCCGTAGTTGGCCTCCACCACGATGGCGTCCGCCCGCAACGACAAGGCCAGTCGGCACGCGGTCAAGCCCCAGTCGTTCGCGCCGAGGGTGCCGGACTTGTCGGCCAGGACGTACAGGTGGTCGTCGTAGTCGGCGCCGAGGCCGACGATGCCGGTCTCGTCGTTGACGGTGGAGTCGCCGCCGGACGGGTCGACGGCGACGACGACCCGGGCCAGCTCGATGGCGGCGAACTCGACCGGGGTGAGCCGGTGCTTGTCGATCCAGGCCCGCTGCCACACGCCGCCCTCGACGGGGCGGGGCTTCTGCTGGAACAGGCTCCACCACACCCGCTCGCCGACGGCGCGCCGGATCGCCGCCAGGGCCTTGCGCCCGTAGCGGGCGGGCCACAGCGGTTCGCCGATCTTCCGGCCGAGCGCGTCGTCCTCGCTGTCCGCGATCGCGGGCAGGTCGATAATCGTCCAGTCGGAGGCGGTCTCGCCGACGAGGATCCGCCCGGCAAGATCATCTTCATGCCAGCGAGTCTGGATGACGATCACGGACCCGCCCGGCTCGACGCGGGTGAGGAGGACGGCCTGCCACCACTCCCACAACCGGCGCCGCATCGTGGGCGACTGGGCGTCGGCGTCGTCCTTGATCGGGTCGTCCACGACGGCCAGGTTCGCACCCTTGCCGGTCAGGCCGCCGCCGACACCGGCCGCGAACAGCCCGCCCTCCTTCGAGAGGATGTCGAACCGGTTCGCCGCCTTCGACCCGGGGTGCAGGTTCAGCCCGAGCTGGTCGCCCCACTCAGTGATCGCGTCCCGAATCCACCGGCCGTGATCGTCAGCCAGGTCGGAGGAGTACGAGGCGATCATGATCCGGTGGTCCGGCCGCTGCGCCAGATACCACAGCGGCGCCCACCGGGCCGCGCGCCGCGACTTGCCGTGCCGGGGCGGCATCGTCAGCAGCAGCCGGATCGACTCTCCCGCGGCGATCCGCTGGAACGCCTGGTCGATCAGGTCCAGGTGCGGGGCCTGCATCTCCTTGCCGTCGGTGAGGACCGCGGCCAGCGACCCGGGAGAGTGCCGCATCGCCAACTCCCGCTCCACCGCGGCCAGCCGGGTGCGCAGCGCCGGCGACGCCCGGGCGGCGATCTCCCGGCGCCGCTCCGCCGGCAGCACCCGGTACTGCTCGACCAGGGCGTCGACGCTGCTCACTGCCCGCCCCGCTCGGCATCCGGGTCGGTCAGCGCGATCAGCGCCGCCAGCTCGTCGGCGGTCGCGTCGGTGACCTCGATCGGGCCTCCGTCCTGCCCGCTGATCTCCGTGCGCAGCGGCCGGTCCAGGCCGCGCAGCCGGGCCCGGCGCTCCATGATCCGCAGCGCCCGGTCGATCGCGGGCAGCTCGCCGTCGCGCACCGCCCGCCGGTACGCGACGAGGAACAGCCGGTCCAACCGGGCGTCCTCCAGGGCCCGCAGCGCCTCCACGTCGGCCTGCGACGAGGCGATCCGCTGCTCCAGGGCCTCGGTGATGTCCCGGTTCACGGACCGGATCAGGGTCTCCTCGTCCGGTGCGGGGCGGCCCTTGGCGTACAGCTCGTGCCCGTACCCCAGCGGGTAGGCGATCCGGTCGGAGTTCAGGGCAGGATCGGCGGCGAGCTTGCGGCCGACGGTCAGCGGGTCGGCGCCGGCCAGGCGCAGTTCGACGGCGTCCGCCCGCCGCTGAGCGATGGCGGCGCGCTGAGCCCGGGTGGGGCGGGGCATGGGCGCTGGTCCTCCAGGAGTGCGCCCCCGCGCCACCACCCATGATCCCCTACCACGGGCGGGCCTCACATTTCAGGCGGTTCCCGAAGATCACCCCGCTACGAAAGGCCGCTCGGTAGCGTCGGCCCCATGGACTTCGACTCCCTCCGCGACGTGGTGCAGCGCACAGTGCTGTCGCTGCCTCACGGCCCGCGTGGCCGAGGGAAGCTGCTGCTCCCCGGCCAGGGAGCCAGCACCAGCAACTCCGACTGCGAACCTGACTTCGTGGCCGTCAGCGGCATGGACCTGGTCGTCATTCAGGCCAAGTCGATCGTGGCGGCACGGGGCAGCCAAGCCGAAGTAACACGGTTCACAGAGCATTTCCTCGCAGAAGCATCCCGACAGGCGGAGAAGGGCGCCAACCTGCAGGACGGCCTCAGTGCCTCAATCGTTCTCGCCAGCAGCACACTCGAAGTCGGCTGTGACCTGACCGGCGTGCTCGCCATGGCCTTGTCGAAGCCGACATCAACGCGCTCCCGGGAGCAGTTGGTTGGCAGGGGCTTGCGGGCTTTCATCAGCGGCAACGCACTACGCCGTCGTGACGACCAAAACCGCCAGCATGTCGACCTGTCTCCGCTGAATAGCAAGCCTCCCAGCAACGCCGCCCCCCGCGCTGACCACCAGCGTTGGCAGCGCCAGGTGGAATCGGGCTACCTGCTGCTGCGCAGTCGAAGCGCCGGCGTCTCCCTCTTCGACAGCAAGACCGCCCTCTGGCAGCGTCAACTGGAATCGGCGTACCTGCTGCTGCGCAGCCGCCGCGCCGAGTCAGCGCGTCGACTTCCCCCCGGCAACATCGCGGCGAGTCCAGGCGGCTTCGGGAGCAGCAGCGAGATCGACCAGCTGGCGACGGCTTGCGGCCTTACCCGCCTCAGCGTGCCCCTGGTCCCGCGCCCGCCCTCAGTCGTTGCTTCCGGGGCTGGTGCCCCCGGCCGCGCGGCCTGGGAGAGAGCCGCGTGGAGTCCCCTCGGGCACCGATTCAGCCTGGCGGCTTGACGGTTCCGTCCGCCCCAGCTGACCCCTTGATTCTCTCTTAGCCCCGTCTATACAAGATCAGCTAGAGAGGCTGACCGCTCACCATGAGTGGCATCACCATCAAGGTCGGACCGGCGGAGCTCACCGTCCCCGACACCCCTGCCGGGTACGTGATCGCGGGCCTGGCCGTCATCGGGCCGGTGGTCGCCCGGATCATCGTCACCGTCGTGAAGCGCCGCCGGAACAACGAGATCCCGCCGGGCACCGGCAGCTCGGACGGCCCCACCCCGGTGGAGCCCGACACCCCCGACGGCCCCACCCCGGTGGAATCCGACGGCCCCGACGGGCCTGCCCCGGCGGACTCCCGGCCCCAGCTGCCGATGCGTCGCCGGCGTCGCAGCCGCCCCCGGCTGAGCCGCCGTCGGCGGGCCCGGCAGCGGCAGCCCCGAGGGGAGCGGCGCCGGCCTCCGGCCCGCCGCTGAACACCTTGCTGGGCCCCCGCCACCTCGGCGGGGGCCCAGCCCGTTTCCACCCCCGGCAGCACCGGCGGGGCGGGTACGATCCCGTGTGCGGCGACCAGCACGCCGCGCTCCCGCCCGCTGGGCGGGACCGGCACGCTCACGGCCACGGTGGGCCTGGTGCCCGGCACGGCTGCCGGGGTGAGGATCGCGAGATCGGTACGGCCCTTCACGAGGGCCTGCTCGTTGATGCCCTCGCCCGACCAGCAACCCTGGAGTGCCCGTGGACACCACCGCCTTCACCAAGACCCTGCCGGGCGGCCGGGCCGTGTCCGTCATCCCGTTCATCACCGCGTTCGGCGCGGTCACCTACACCGTGACGGATAGCACCGGTGGCACGGTGGTGCACGGCTGGCTGGAGGAGGCGGCCGAGCGGGGTGTGCCGGCGGACCGGGTGCCGCCCGGGTGCACGCACCTGATCGCCGGGACGGTGCCGGTCTGGTTGACCCCGAGCGAGGTCGAGGCCGTGACCGCGCTGGGCAACACGGCGCTGGCTGCCTTCGGCGAGTCGGAGCAGGGACGCATCCTCGCCAAGTGGCGCCAGGACCAGCAGGACCTGGCGGCCAAGGAGTCGGCGAAGACCGCGGTGCTGCGCACCCCCGAGGGCAAGGCGCTGGCCGCCGAGCGGGCCCGCCTGGTGGCGGCCGCGGCCGGGATCCTCGACGCCGACGCCGCCCAGCGGCAACGGGCCGACGAGGACGACGACGGCACCGCCCCTGGGCAGTACTACCGGGTGCAGATGCCCGCGAACGAGGCCGCCCACAGGGTGGCGATAGCGGTGCTGGACCGCTTCGACGCCCAGCACCCGCAGATCAAGGCGGCGCTGGACGCGGACCGGACCGCCGCGACGCGCCGCTTCCTGGAGTACGACTGACCGGTGCGGGCCGACCCGTTCTCCGCTCCGGCCCTCACCGGCCTCGGCCCTGGGCTACAGCCGGACGAACATGACCGCTGAGCCCAGCAGAGCGGCCGCGTGGAGGGCCTGGTCAGCAAGGTAAGGGCCAGACAGGCCGCTGGGGGCGGTAGGGGGGCGCATTCTCTTCCAACGTTGCGTTGACGAACCCTCCTGCCAATTCCATACGCTCTGTCTGCTCCAGGAACTAGTCATTAGGTTCGTTCTCCGGTGATCACAGGGTGCCGCCACGTAGGCGGCCCGTCGGAGGAGTTCGAGATGGATCAGGCACGGATACGGATTTTGCGTCAGGCCGCCGCACTGTTGGCGGCGGTAGCGTTGCTGGGAATTTCTCAGGCCACCCCAGCTGCGGCAACCACTTACGAAGGCTCGATCGTGCATGTGCAGTCGGGGAAGTGTCTGGACGGCAGCGTCTCCCAAGGCGTCCGTCTGGTCACCTGCGACGGCAGCCTCTACCAGGAGTGGGTCGTCGATTTCTCCGGCGCCGGAGCGATCAAGCATGTGCAGTCCGGGAAGTGCCTAGACGGCAGCGTCTCCCAAGGCGTGCGCCTGGTCACCTGCGACAGCGGGTCCTTCCAGCAGTGGAACCCGAAGGTTGCATACGCGATCAAGCATGTGCAGTCCGGGAAGTGCCTAGACGGCAGCGTCTCCCAAGGCGTGCGCCTGGTCACCTGCGACGGTGGATCCTTCCAGCAGTGGACTTTCTGATAGGGCTACGGCGCTGAGCCTTTCCAAGGGCTTAGCCGTTTTCAGAGATTCTCATCAGGGTTGGTGGACACTGCCCTCCGCTGTGTCTACTTGACCTTCCCACCCACCGCTGCTGGCCGACGATCGGTCAGACAGTACCGTCCGATCGCGTTCACGAGCCCAGCATCCCGCCGAGCAGTTCCCCGAGGAGCCGGGCGGCGAGGCGGGCGGCCGTCTCCAGCCGCCCGCTCCGCACGCCGGCCGACGGTCGCCGAGGGGGCGCTGTTCGCCGGACCCGGGTGCGGCCGGTCCGTCGCGCTAGGCGTGCTCCTGCTGTGCCGTTCATGGCCGTCCGTCTCCCTTAGGGCCGCCGGCGGCGACCGTTGGGCAGGACTGTGACGGATCGGCAGACGGAGCGGGGGAAGTTGTCCACCGCCTGTGGATAACTCGGGGGGTTGAGCACTTCCTCCCCCGGATGGCCGACCCGCGTTCGGTTCGGCGGTCACGAACAGACGACCTGCCACCCCGCGGTCTGTTCATGTCATTTCTGATCAAACTGGGTGACACCGTCAGCAGGGAGGTCTACGGTCTGCACACGGCCCACCAGCACCACCAGGAGGGAAGGCGATGAACCACAGCCGCAACGCCCCGGCCAGCGGTTCGACGCCAATCCGATCGGCGTGCTGGCGCCGAATAGCGGTGGCGTCGGATACGCACTGGGGCGGCATCGCCGGGTGCGGGCCGATGACGGTTCGCTGATGATCTCCGCCCTGGGGTGACCCACACTCCCCCAGGGCGGTACGGCCGGTGGAGCAGCAACCGGCCATCCCCGGCTCCGGGGTGTCACGTCCTCCCCTGTCGCGTGCACCCCGGAGGCCGGGTCTCCCGGCCCGGCTACTCCCCGGAGCCCTCGTCCGCCGGCGGCCAGTCGGCGGGCAGGTGCTTGAGCTGGGTACGGGCGGCGACGCGGTCAGCGCCTTGCAGTTCCGCCCAGAACGGGTGCCCCCACACTGCGTGGGCAGCGGCCTGCTCCGCCTCCAGGAGTCGGCGCCCCTCCTCGCGCTGCTCCTCACTCCACCCCGGGCCGCCCGGCATCACGCTGCCGTCCTTCGTCTTGATGTCCGACTGCGGCTCGACCCACCGCGGCACGGCCGCCAGGAACTCGGCCCGCCGAGCTACGGCCGCTTCCAGCTCGCGCTGCGCCTCAACCAGAGCGGCGGGGAACGGGAAGTACTTCGTGGTCTTGCTGGTGCTCACGGGTCCGAATCGTACGTCCGGCCGAGACGTCCAGGCAGAGCGCCCCGCCGGGCCTTGACGCCCGTGATCACTCGTGCAAACTGCTGCGCATGCCTGATCCCACCATCTGGGTCGCGGGGGTGGGCGTGGCCGGTACGCTCGCCGGCAGCGCCCTGACCGGCTTCCTCGCCGCCCGAACCGAACGCCGCAAGACCGAGGCGGCGGAACGCCAAGCCGAGAGGCAGCAAGCATCGGCCGACCTCACGCGGAGCAGCGAGCGCCGCGTCGAACACCTGCGGTGGCGGCGCGACCGTCGGCAGGCTGCCTACGCCGCTTTCCTGCTCTCCCTCGGGGAGATCAGCCAGCTCAGCAGCGAAGGCATGATCCTCCACGCCCAGGGCATCCCGGACCGCGACCGCGCGGAGGTCACGCGGAACGCCATCACCGCGGCGCTCAAAGACGGGAACACCAAACTCGCGACCGTCCGACTGGAAGGCCCCCGCCCGCTGGCAGACGCCGCGCTCGCCTTCCACGAGCACGTCTCCTTCGTAGGCCAGTGGGTACGCAACCGCCTCACCGACGATCGGCCAGCCAGCACCCACGCACGGGAGCACGTCCACCTCACCAGCCAGGTGAAGGAGAAGGAGACGGAGTTCCTGGAAGAGGCGGAGAAGGCGCTCGCCGAGCTCATGGATGCGGACTGACCAGACGGCCCGGCATCTCCCCGGCAGAAACCCCTGCCCCCGAGGAGGGTCACCCGAGTTGCCGATGGGCCCGGCTGACGGAGACTTTTAGCCATGGTGGATCAAGCCGTATGGACCGCCCTGATCTCAGCCGGAAGCGCGATCACGGGAGGCGTGCTGACCGCCTGGGGCACCTTCAAGATCGAAGATAAGAAGCAGGCCACCCTGCGACAGCAGGCGACCGAGCAGGCCAAGACGGAGAAGGAAGCGCGCTTGCTGGAAGTCCGCGTCGAGCACCTTCGGTGGCTGCGCAACCGGCGGCAGACCATCTACCTGGAGTTCGCCCAGGCCCTCGAAGTCGCGCGCCGGGCGATCGGGGACAGCTACGTCTTCGCCCACGCCGCCGCAGCGGCTTCGCCGTCTGTGAAGGTCGAGATGTCAACCACCTTGGGCTCTGCGCTCAGCAACCTGAGTGCTGTGTTGGCGGCGGTCCGCATCGAGGGGCCGGCCGAAGTGGACAAGGCTGCAACGGCGGTCCGGGCCCAGGTCGCTGCGGCAACTGCGCTCCTCAGCAGTTGCGTTCAGCAAGGAGTTCTCACCGATGACGACAAGGAGAAGTACCGGCAGGTCCTGGAGAAGATCGGTGAGAAGAGCGGATGGTTCGTGACAGAGACCCAGAAGGTCCTCTCCGCTTTGGAGGATCTGGACGGCTACCCATAGCTGGGGCCGCGGCACCAGGTTCTCACTCCGTTGCCCGGCGGTTCGTGGTGCCGCCGGGCAACGGAGGGCTCAGCTGTTGGCCAGCAGGCTGAAGTACTGATCGATCAGTTCGGCGACCTCGATGTCCCAGCCCGCGGGGAGCTCGCTGGCGCTGGTGCCGGCCTCACCGAGGTAGGCGTACGCGCGGCCGGGGTCGACGGCCTTGGGGAGTTGCTTCACGAGGAAGCCCCGGATGGCGTGCACCGAGGCGTCTCCGAGACCAGAGTCTTCGAGGGCCGCGCCAAGGTGATCGACCACCCGACCCAGGGTGGCGTACTGGGGAAGGGGCGCGTAGAGCGGGCCGTGCTGGTGGAGCCGTCCGTCGGCCAAGTCCTGGAGGGCGTCGCCGACCAGATGCGCCACCGCGATGGTCCGAGGGCACTTCCCGCCGACCACGGTGACGTGCCAGCGAAGACCGCGGCGCTCTACATGCCCCCGGTGGGCGAGGTCCGCGATCTCGCTGGGCCGGAGTCCGGCGAGCAGGGCCAGCCGTTCGACTGCGGCGTACCTGGCGAACACCCCGGTGGTGGCGCGCAGGAACTTACCGGCCTCCTGGATGGTGAGCGGCCGGATGACGGGTAGCAGCGCCGTCTCTGGACGGCTGTTCGACGGGAGGTCGCCGGACTGTGCGCCGCGGCCTTCGGGTGTGGTCGCGTTCACGGGCGGATCCTCCCGGTTCGGCTGGCCTGCGGGGTGGTCGCGTCGGTGGCGACCTGCCGTTCGATGGCGTCGATGGGCGGCTGGTGCACGGCCTGCCGCGGCTCGCCGGTCGGGGCCGGCGGCGGGGCGGCCGGGCGGGGCCGTCGCTGTGGGGCGGGGATGAGTTCGCCCTGCCCGGTGCCGGGCCTGGTCGTGGTGACGCGGGGCCGGTCGCCGTGGACGTCGGGCACGCTGCGGACGTGCACGAGGTAGTGGGCGAACCACCAGTTGCGGCAGGTCCTGAACGCGGGGTTGGCTGCGCGGGGGTCGTCGCCGGGTATGTGCTCGTCGGTGATGGGGATGGGTCGGACGCCGTCGAGGTGGACGGTGAGGTCCTGGACCTGGAGGTCCTGGGTGTGGCCGGGGGCGGCTTCCAGGGCGAGGTGGGGGTTGTCCTTCCAGCGGTAGGGGGTGGTGACGCCGCAGAGGTACCAGGCGATGGCGTGGGGGAACTCGTTGAGTTCGACGGTGACGTTGGTGATGTTCTCGTCGACGGCTCGACTGTAGCGGCCGTGCAGGGCGACGGCGCAGTGTCGACTCAAGTCCGCGCCCGAGACGTACTTGAGCCACAGGTGCCGGTAGCGGCGTTCGCCGAGCCGGATGGTGATGCTTGGGGCCAACTCCTCTGTCCCATCTGGTAGTTATTGAACCATTTGTCTATATTTTATACTCCTTTTGCTGTTCGCCCTAACTGCCGTCCCGCTCCGCGCAGGCCGCCATCAGGGCCTCCACCAGCGGCTTGTGCCGGTTGTGCCGGTAGTTGCCCGGGTACTCCATGTTGAACTCCAGCTCCAGCGCGGCCCGGCGCTGCTCCACCGGCAACGCCCGGGGCTTCTGGCACACCGCGTAGATGTTGCCCCCGCTCGGGTTGCCGCGGATCTCGACCTTCTCGAAGTACCGGCCCATCAGCTCCCGCAGTGTCTCCGGGGAGTGGAATCGCTGCATGGTCCACACGCCCTTGCGGAACGTCGCGGTGAAGCCGTTCTCGTCCAGGAACTCGATCGCCCGGCGGTAGCGGCCGTTGTTGCGGGCCTTCTTGCCGCTCATACGGCGCTCGACCGAACCGAGGGACCTGGTCCCGGTGAAGAACGTTCCGTCGGCGGCCAGCAGCGAGTTGCAGGCCGTCACCACCGCGTTCTCGAACTCCAGGGAGGTGACCGAGTTGATGACGGAGTCGAGCACGACGACGTCGTACAGGCCGTTCGCGCGCACGTCCCGCTGGAGGTCGCGAATGTGGCTGACGGTCGCGGCGACGTCGAGGGCGTTCTCCTTGCCCTTCGCCTTGACGTGCGGCTCGTACCAGTGGGCGTCCCAGCCCTGGGCCTTGACGCGCTTGATGTAGGCGAGTTCACCGGCGCCGAAGTCGACGACCCGCTGACCGCGGCGCAGCGCCGGCAGGACGTGCTGCTCGTACGTCGTGGACTTGTTGGAGTCGCCCTCGTCGCCGCCCAACCTGTGCATCTGGCACCAGTGTTGGTTGTAGGCGCGGATGCCGAGCTGAGTGTAGTCGTAGACGCCGTAGTCGCCGTCGAGCCACACGGCCAGCTCGTCGGCTTCCTGCACGGACATGCGGTAGCACAGCAGCGGCAGCTTCAGGTCGGAGACGACCACGGCGTAGTCGTTGTTGAGGATGACCCTGCCGGCGGAGTCGGCGACGATGGAGCCCCAGGTGCCGTAGCGGGTGACGAGGCGTCGGATCTCGGCCTGGATCGCCGCGTTGGAGCGGGAGACCGCGGTGACGTCCTCCGGCTTGATCCACTCCCAGCCGTGCGCGTCCGGCTCGGACGGCGGAACCCGCACCTTGGAGCCGTCCGTCTCGACCGAGTTGTGGAGCAGGTTGAACTGGACTTCGTCCTGGGTGGAGACGTGGCCGTCGAGGAGGATCGCGGGCGCGTGGGTCTGGCCGATCGCCTTCAGCGACTTGGTGCGCTGGTGGCCCGCAACGAGGATGCTGTTGCCGTTGACGATGACCGGCTTGATGCACCCGTAGAGCGTCAGCGACTGCTGGAGCCGTTCGAACGCCTCCTCGGACAGGCGCCGCGGGTTGTAGGGCGCGGGCTTGAGGTCGGCGATCGGGTACGACTCGATGAACTTAGGCACCGGCCGACTCCCGCTCGTGCTGGTCTAGGAGGTAGTGCGCGAAGCCCGTGTCGGTGCCGCGGGCCTCGTAGAACGCGGCGTGGACGCTGTCGAGCCGCTCGACTTCCTCCCGGGTGATCTGCACGCGGGTGGTACCCCAGGCGATGTGCCCCCACGCGAGGTGCTCGTCGGCGGTCTTCTCGCCTTCCCGGTCGGTGGTCTCGGCGGCGAGCTGGGAGGGCAGTTCGATGCCGTCGAGGAGTTCGTCGACCGCGTCCTGGTCGTAGCCGGTGCCGTCGAGCGTGGCGAGGCCGGAGAGGATGTCGGCCAGCAGCTCGGTGTCGTACCCGGCCAGGTCCGAGGTGCGGTTGTCGACGATGACGATCTTCGCGGCGTCCTCGTCGTCGACGTCGACCCAGGTCACGGCGATCTGGTCCCAGCCGCGTTCGACGGCGGCATCCCAGGTGTGGTTGCCGGCCAGGATCTCGTTCGGGCGGCCGGTGCGGGTGCCGCGGTTGACGACGATGGGCTTGAACTGGCCGTGCCAGAGCAGGGATTCTGCGACGGCTGCGACGTCGCCGCGCCGCGGGTTGCGGTGGTAGCGGGTCAGGTCGCCGATCGGGACGGCGAGGGGGAGCAGGGAGTCAACGATCCGGTCGATCGGTTCACGCACGGAGCTGGTCCTTCGTAGGCCGATTCCCCGCGCCCTACGTCGAACAGCCTAGACGGTGCTGCCGAGAGTGCGCAGGACACATACAGCCCTCTCACCAGGCGTGTTGACGCCGCTGCGTACGGTGGCGCACACTCGGGGGCGATACGGCGCTCTGGGGGAACACCCAGGTACAAAGGCCGCTCGCGCCCTACCGGTTGTCCGCCGACGCGGAACCGCCGCCAGGGACCTCATGGGAGAAGTATCTTCCCTTGGGAGAGCGAACAAGTCCGGTGCACGATCCGGGCGGGGCACCTTCGAAGGTGTGCCCGCCGCGAACGACCCGAGATCGCACGTCGGTAGGCGTCTCGGCCCGAACCTCCAGCACTCGCACGGGGGTGGGGCCGAGCCTGCCCGCGCTGGACGGCCCCTTCCCCGGGAAGGAAGTCACGCCGGTGGAACCGCTCGGCTGGGCCGCGGCCGCACTGATCATCGTTTACAGCATCAGCAAGATCGCCAAGACCATTCTCCGCGAACTCCGCGAGCTGCTGGAGGAGTTCTCCGCCTTGGAACCCTCGGCGAGGAAAGCTATCGAGTCGGCGCGGAGAATTGCCGCTGGCTGGCGCACTCCTCGGGAGTCCTCGGCTGGGCTGGAGACGACGGTCTCCGTGGGGACCGGCGGGACGGCAGCAGCCGAAACACCCTCCGAGCGTTGACCCAACGCGCCTGTTCACCAGGCGCTTTGACGGGGTAACGCAGTCGGCTTGATACTCGGTGGCGCGCCGGAACGCCACAGTGCCGGGGTGGCCCTCTCCCATCAGCGTGGGGGCCGTGCTCGTTGGGTGATTCTCGCCCGCGCCGGACGCGCGGGGCGGAGAACTTATGCCCTTACCCCGCTCGACGGGGCCGAGTACGAGCAAGACCGCGCCGCCGGTGCCCAGTTGGAGCCCGGCCGCACTTCTGAGCCGCGCCGGCGGGTCAGGCCAGCTTCGTTCCGCGACGCGGGAGGGGGTCGGCCGGACCCGCTTCGCGCGCTGTCGGCCCCTCTCCCCTACCTGGGAGGGGACTCCAGTGGTACAGGCCGATCTTGCCCCGGCCGGTTGGGCGGTGGTGGCCGTCGCCGCGATCGGCGGCGCCGTGTTGGTGGTGGGCGCGCTGTTCGACTTCTTGGCGTTGGTGTGCCGGAAGGCGGCCGTGCTCGCCGGGGAAGTCCAGTCAGCCCGCCGGGCCTGGCGCGCCCTGCGTGGCGCAGGCGACGAAGCTGCCGGTGGCGGCCCTGATGACCTGCGGCAAGGGGACATCGTCGCTGGACTCTCCGACCGGGCGGGTGGTGGCCGCCGCGGGTAGGACTCGCTGCGGGCTGTCGCACGGAACTGGTGCGCCCGGCCGGACGAGAAGAGGTCCGGCCGGGCGGGTTCGGGGGGGGCGGTCTACTCGCCGCGGTCTTCGTCCCGGGCTTCCTGGGGCGTGATCTCGCCGGCGCAGAGGCGGCGGGCGATCTGCGCGCGGTCGTAGGGGCTGCTGTTGCCGGAGGCGAGGAGCCGGGCGGCGGCGGCAAGTCGGGCTTCGGCAGTCTCGGCTCGCCGGAAGAGAGCGTCGAGTTCGGGGTCGGTGATGGTGCTGGCCGTGGGCCGATGCTGTTCGGCCTGGGGCTGGGTGTCGGTCACGCTGTCGGGCTCCGTTCCGGAGGTTCGGGGAGGAGGCCGACGAGACGATACCCGGTACGCCGGGGGCGGCCGGTGCTCGTGGTCGCGGAGGCGTGGAGGGTGTTGAGGAGGATGAAGCGGCGGAGGGCCGAGCGGCGGCCGATGGTCTCGATCTCGGCTCGGTCGCCGTGGACGGAGATGATCCGGATCCGGCGCTGCCCGTCGCCGGGGTGGCACGCCTCGTAGACCTGGTTCCTGGTGACCTGGTGTTCGCTCATCGGTTGTTGCACCTGCACAGGCCGGAGGTGGGGTCGCACCAGGAGTCGCAGGACTTGCACCAGATGGCGCCGGGGACGGGCGGGGTGCGGTCGGGTTCGGTGGTCACGGGGGCCTTCAGCTTCTGGTGGCGGATGCGGAGTGCGAGGTCGAGCAGTTCGCGGTGCTGGGCGGCCTTGGGGTCGGGCCACCGCTGGCTGTACCTGCGGTGCCCGGGTGCGGCGGGCGAGAGCGGCGGTGGGCTGGCTCTCTCCCCTTCGAGGGCGGCCAGGGGGCCGTACCTCTCTCGCATCAGGCGGTCGTACGCCTCGGGGTCGGCCGCGCCGACGGCGGTGTAGGTGCTCATGTTGGTCCTTGGGTGCGCGCAGGCCCGCCCGACGCGGAACGGAGGGGCGGGCCTGTCGTGACGAGCTGGCTGGCTGGCCCTCTCGCGGCGTGCTCATGGGAGCTGCCCGGTTCCGGCAGGTGGGGCGCGGGGGAGTGCCGCCTGCCGGGATCGTGAGAGGGGTGTCACGGTGCACGTCGCCGTGGGGGTGGGTCCGGATGGGGCGGGCTCACCCCCTCGGCGACATGCTGACCGTATCATCAATCTGTCCCCATACAAGTTAGGGGTTTGCGGAGGGCCCGTCGGTCGCCGCCCTCAGCTCTTCGACGGTGCAGCCGTCGAACGGGGTGGTCCCGTATTCGTCGGCGTCCAGGTCGTGGCCGGACTCGTCGAACAGGGCGTCCTGCTTGCCGGCGGAGTACCAGGCGGAGGGTTCCATCTGGAGCCAGTCGGGCCGGTCGGACACGGGATCTCCTCAGGGGGTTGGCGCTGGCCCCCCTGCGGGGGCCGCGAGCTGTCGGCAGGTCAGGCGACGACGAGCTCCGGGGCCTCGTCGACGATCTCAGTGTGCACGGCCTCGCCCTCGGCGGCCTGGGCCTGCTCGGCGATGATCTCGACCATAATGCTGTCGAACGCGGCGTTCAGGTCGGCGGTGCCCTCGGGCTCGCCGGTGGGGGCCTCGGCCTGGTCGGCGCCGGAGTCCTCCTCGGCGAGGTTGGGCGCGGCGCCGGCGGTGGAGACGATGATCTCGCGGGCATCGGCGCGGACCTTGGCCTGGCGCATGGCGAACCGGGCATCCTGGACGGCCTTGCTGACGCGGTCGAGCTGGCCGATGCGGGCCCCGAGCTGGCCGCCCAGCAGGTCGTCCAGCTCCTCCGGGGTCATCTTGGCGATCTGCTCCAGCTCGCCGCGGATCTGCTCGATGCGGTCCAGCAGGTTGCGGGTCGCCCTCCGGGCGACGGTGCGCTCCTCGCGCTGCTCCTCGGTCAGCTCCTCGACCTCGAACATCGAGGGCTGGAGCTCCTGCTCGCGGACCTGGTGGGCGAAGTGCAGGAGGTCGTTCTCGCTCATGGCCTCCTTGCTGTTCTTGCCCTGGATCCACTTCTTGAGGACGGCCTGCTGGTTCTCCACCTTGAGCTGGGAGATGCGGTGGGCGGCGGCCAGGCCGATGTGGCCCTTGGTGAGGTGGTGCTGCACCTCGGGGATCAGGTCGAGGAGCTGGATGCGCATCTTCACGAAGGTCGCGGTCTTGCCGAACATGGCGGCCACGTCCTTGATGGTGAGCTTGGTGCCGTCGTCGTTGCGGTCCTCGGTGATGATGCGGTGGAAGGCCGCGCCCTCCTCGATCGGGGTCATGTCGGCGCGGTTGACGTTCTCGGCGACGGCGCGCCGGAACGCCTTGATCTCGGAGTCGATGTCGATGATCTGGGCCTTGATCGTGGTGAGGCCGGCCGCGGTGGCGGCCCGGTAGCGGCGCTCGCCGAGGATCAGCTTGTACTTGCCCGAACCGATGGGCCGGGCCTCGACGGGGGTGATGACGCCGAACTCCTCCACGGAGGCGATCAGCTCGTTCATCTTCTCCTCGTCGAAGTACTCGCGGGGCTGCTTGGGGTTCGGGAGGATCTGGTTCAGCCGCAGGATCTTGGTGGTGGTCTTGGCGGGGGCCTTGGCGGCGGTCTTGGCGGCGGTCTTGGCGGCGGTCTTGGCGGGGGCCTTGACGGTGGTCTTGGCGGGGGCCTTGGCGGCGGTCTTGGCGGGGGCCTTGACGGTGGTCTTGGCGGTCATGGTGTTGCTCCCATCTCGGTGTGGAGGGTGCTTCCCCCTCCTTGTGTCTTTATTTTATACTCAAACAGGGCGGGGATGCAACATCTGGAGACAAAAAGCCAAGAGGCGTAGACGGAATGCCAAGCGAATTGTCGGCCGTCGGTCAAAACTGACGGTGTGTGAATTCAGCGGCGCACCGTGATTAGGATTCGCCACCTGGGGAAGGATCGCAGCGCCGAGAGATCTCGCCCGTTTGCTGGCTGTCGATAAGGAGAAGGGCGACCAGGGCTCCCCCACCGGCCAGAGGACTTCCGGCCCCGGGCTCCGATTCCACGCCGGAGTGGTGAAGTTCTGCGAGCACGCGCAACACGCTTGCGCTGTCGATCGCCACCGGAAAAGCCCCCCTGTACCGTGCGCGCGAGAGACGGGCCCGGGTCGCGCGAACCCGGCCGGCGCCGCCGTTCAGCGCCGATCCCCACCACCGAGCTGCTCAGACGGCTGTCAGCGGCTGACCATAGCTTGCATGCGTATCAACCTGGGTGTCAATGCGTAAAGCCCTGCCCAGCGATCCGCGAAGCGGATATCGTACCTGTTGCCGATCGCCAACAGAAAACCCTGTGGAAGTGAACACCAGGAGCCTAGGATGAGCACTCCAGCTACCGCCGCCCACCGGCCGTGGAGCTTGGCGGCGAAGCTCGCTTACCTGCGTGCACGCCTCACCAGGGAAGGCGAGAAACCCCCCACCACCAGAGACCTCGCTTCCCGGACCGCAGACGAGCACGGCAAGCCCACGCTCGACCACACGGTGATTCATGCCACCCTCTCCGGGTCCAAGACGAACCCCCCCTCGCGTACGATCCTCGGGCTGGCCGATGCATTCGACTGCCCGCCCGCATTTCTACTGCCAGGGTCGGACGATCTGGTATCGCTGGAGGTTTACGACGACTACGAACAAGTCCGTGAGGCCCTGCGCCTGATCGCCCCCCTTGGCCAGGCAGGAGCCGAAGGACTCCTCCAAGCCGCGCACGCCCTGCGCGCCGCACGCGGTCTCAACCTCCCCGACGCTGACACCCCCCCTGCGGTTGCGGACTCGAAGCCCCGCCCCGGTCGACGGCTCTCACGCGCCGCATCCGCAGAAGCGAGCCGACGAGAGATCAACGGCCCGTTCAGATAGAACCCTCATAGCCTGTGGCGACCTGCACGAATCGAGATCGAACCCGCCGTGGACATCACCACCGCCCAGCTCCGCCCAGCACTGGCCGTCACCTTCGTGGCGGCCCTCGTCGCCTTCTGGTGGGCAATGCGCTGGCGTGGGTGCCGCTGCCAGTTGCACCGCTGGTCGCGCGCCATCACCGCCGTCGGCGGCTTGGTCGCCCTAGTCCTGTCGGTGCCCGGCGTCTACAACCGCCTCGAAACCGTGCTCGGCGTGGAGAACCTGCCGGTGCTCCTGGCGCACCTGGCGGCCCTGGTCTCACTCAGCGGCGTACAACTGCTACTGATCCCGTGGACGTACCGGCCCGGCGCCTACCGCTCGGCTCTCCGGGTCCGTCTCGGGATCGCCGCGGCGGTGGCGGTAGGCGCCGTCGTGTTGTTCTCCTTCGCCAACGACAGCGGGCAGGGCTTCACCGACGCCTACGCCATGGACGACGGCGTAGGCGCCTTCCGTTTCGCTGTCGCCAGCTACTGGGCGCTGGCCGGTACAGCCGTCGCCCGGGACTGCGCGCTGCTCGCCGTCGACAACGGACAGGCGGGCTACCGCTCCATCGCCGCCGGCCAGGGTCTGATCGCCGCCGGGGCAGCATGCTGCGCCCTATGGGGCGTGACGGAAAGCCTGTTCGTCGTTCTCACCCAGACGGCCGGGCGGGCGTGGGCCGCTGGCGTTCAGAGCAGCGTCGGCTCTGTCTTCATCGCGGCCTTCGCCGTGTTCTTGTTCTCGGGGATCACGGCGTGCTCCGTGCCGCTCGCCCGCAGGCGCAGCTGATCTATTCCTGCGGCTCGCCCGCGGGGGGCGGGGGCGGCTGGTTGCGCCACCAGAGCTTCACCCTGCCGGGCTTGAGGGTGCGCACCCCCTGGCCTCCGGGGAACACGTCGACGCGGTAGAGCATCAGCTGTGCCAACCCCGCCTTCGCCTCCACGGAAGCGGAGTTCCACCAGGCGACCAGCTCGGGCACGCTGCCTGTGACCGGAGTGGCGGCCGCGCGCTCCAGGACCCGGATGCGGCGGGCGAGTTCCTTCTGCTGCCGTTTCGCATCCGTCTTGGCCGACTTGGCGGAGCTGGCGGTGATCTCGTGGCGCAGCACCATGCCGGCGAGCGAGTCGACTCCTGCGTTGAGGTCGTCCAGTTCCTTGCGGAGTTCGGCGGCCAGGGTCCGGGCGTCCTCCCGGGCGTCCTCCAGGTCCCGCTGGGTGGCGGGCAGGCTGAGTCGCGCGACGAGCTGTTCGCCGAGGTGGTCTTCGAGGAGCTGGGCCGAGATCCGGACTCGTCCGCACGTGCCGGGCCGGTCGGCCCTTGGCGCCGCGGAACAGCAGTAGCCCGGATGGCCGGAGTTCGTTCGCAGGCCGTGGAAGTAGGCGCCGCACAGCCCGCACACGACGAGGTCGCTCGACCCGTACACGTACTCGTAGGCGTCGGTGGCCTCTCCGCCGGAATCGCTGCTCTTCTTCTTCGCGTCCTCGGCGTCCCGTTCTTCCAACTGGGCGAACTGCTCCGGAGTGAGGATGCGGGGGTGGCCGGCGTCGACCAGGCTTCCATCGGGCTCACGCTTGAGTCCGGCGATCGCCGGATTGCGGAACAGCCGGGCGACGGTCTGCCCGGTGAACTCGGCACCCAGGGAGCCGACCAGGCCCCTGCCGTGCAGGTACGCCGCTGAGGCGGAGAAGGGGCCGCCGTTGATCCGCAGCAGTGCCGCTTCCAGCAAGGCGTCCGCTTCCTCGCCCAGCAGGCCGCTCTTCGCCACGTCGCTGAACCCGAAGATTCTCGGTGCCACCGTATCCTCCATCAAGCCCTCGACGTGATGGAGACTCTTGGAAGAGTCTCCATCACGTCGAGGGCATCACACATCGCCTGATGAGACATGCCCTTCGACGCCCAAGAGCTTCCAGAGCGACGCCGTGAGCACGCGACGCGAGCCGCCCACGGTGATCACGTCCAGCGGGAAGTTCCCATTCCGGATCGCCTCGTACGCCGTGTTCGGCCCAGTCCCGAGCGCACGGGCTGCGGTCACCACGTTGATGGTCACCGGCAAGCCCAGGACTTCCTGCAGCGTCATGCCGCGTTCCGTCCGAGCGCCGCCATTGGCCTTGTTGTCGATCTTCATCCCAGTCAGTCGCGTTCTCCCCCGCGCCAACCGTGGTGCCCAGCGTACCTGCGACGGCAAGGCCGAGGAAGGTGACGACGGGCAGTTAACGATAACGCGAAACAGTGAAGGATTCACAACCCCGAAACCGCATCGCGTCCTAGGCGAACATCGCCAAAAGCCATGCGACGCAATGGTGTTACGTGTACAAGAAGTGAAAAATAAGGCAGAATAGAACACAGATTCGAGTGACTGTCCGTGGCAGCCCACGGCAGCAAGGAAGCGTCACGAAGGGGCAAGGCTGGAACGCATGGGGGCAAGGCGCGGACAAGTGTCCACGGTGCACACCTACAAGCGATGCGGCTGCGTGGGCCCGCTCATCCGGCGGCGAGGCGAACAAGCCGGACAGCCCATCTTGGACAAAGATGGGAACCCCCAGGTCGGCAGGCTCGACACGGCCTGCACTGAACTCTCCAAGAACGGCCACGGGACCTGGTACTACTCCCTCCGTCTCGTGCAGGAGAACGGCGAGGAACCGATCCGGCTCCGCAAGGGCGGCTTCCCCACCCAGGCCAAGGCCAAGGAGGAGGCCAAGAGCGTCTGGGACGACCACGACGCCGGACTGGACGTCACCGTGGAGGAGACGTTCGGTGACTATCTGTTGCGGTGGGCCGGCGAGAAAGAGGACGTCGCCCGCACTACGATCTCCAAGTACCTGGAACACATTCGATACCACATCGCCCCGGCGATCGGCCGCGTCGAACGGCGGGCGATCCGCAAGTCACACCTTCTCCAGGTGTTCGCAGCGATCAAGGACCGGAACACCACGATTCTGGCGCACCACGAGTACGTTGCGCACCTCACCGTCGAATGCGAGCGAAAGCGAAAGGCGTGGCGGGAAGGCATCCCGTCCAACCGTCAGGTGCTGCGCGCCTCCTGGCACGAGGCTCGGGAGCTTCTGGCCTCCGAACGCAAGCGGAAGCGCCGCGTCACCGGCCTTGAAACCCAGAAGCGCATCCTGGCCACCCTGTCCTCGGCCATAGCCGATGGCGTCCGCGCGGAAGAGTTCCGGCGGAACTGGGCCGACTTGGTCAAGCTCCCCAAGTCGAGCCCGCCCAAGCCAATGCTGTGGACTCCAGCCCGTGTCGCCCGGTGGCGCGAGACCGGCAAGATCCCCGGCCGGGTGATGGTGTGGACGCCCGAACTCACCGGCGCGTTCCTCGACTTCGTCGCCGACGACAACCTCTTCGACCTGTGGCACTTCATGGCTCTGCGCGGCCCGCGCCGCGGTGAAGCGTGCGGCCTGTCGTGGTCGGAAGTCGACCTCGACAGCCTGACGGTGACCATCAACTCCCAGGTCGTCTCGGTCAACGGCGAGTTGTGCGATGCCACCCCCAAGGCGGACTCGGAGCGGATCCTCAGCATCGACTCCGAGTCGGGGCGCCTGTTCGAGAGCCGCCGCGTCCTCCAGGTGCAACAGCGCGCCACCGCGGGCAAGGCATGGCACGACACCGGGAGGGTCTTCACCCACGAGGACGGCACCGGGTACCACCCCGACTACCTGACTCACCGCTTCAAGGACCTCGTCGCGGCTTCCGGGCTGCCGCCGATCACCCTTCACGGGCTCCGCCACGGCGCGGCGTGCATCGCCCACCTCGGCGGCTCGGACATGAAGGAGATCTCCGACCAGCTCGGCCACTCCGCCATTCAGATCACGATGGACACCTACACCAACATCCTCCCCGAGGCGCAGAAGGCGCGTGCCGAGGCCGCCTTGGCGGTCGTCCCCCGCGCCGGCCAGGTACCCGCCGCTCCGGACCCCGCTGCCGTCTCTGTCCCGGCCACTCCTGCCGCACCGCCGGTTCCGGCAGTGCCCGCACCTGCGCCCGATCAGGTGCCGGCGTTCAACCCGGCGGCCCCGGAACTCCGTCCGGCGGGAGGCGGACGGCTCGCCACTCTCCGGCGGGTCCGGGCGAAGCGAACGGAGCAGGTTCTCGTCGGGGTCTGACCCGGGCGGATACACAGCGGGGCGACGGCCGAGTAGCCGTCGCCCCGCTGCCGTTGCTGCCGTCAGCGCCGCACGTACTCGCGTTCCAGGTGCTCTAGCTCCGCGATCCACAGCTTCTCGTCGTCGCCCTCGCGGAGGAAGGGCTGCTGCCGGGCCAGCGTGAAGAAGCCGCTGGACGGCCGGTCACGGCCCTTCAACACGACCACCGCGGAGAGCATCGGCTTGGCCCCGTCGCTGTGGAGGCGGGTGCAGTCTTCCAGCAGGTAGGGCATCGGCCCGTCGTGGGCAGGGACATTGTGGCGCTGCTTGGCCAGCAGCTCGCTGAGGTGCGAGTAGTACAGCGGGCGGAAGGGCTGGGCCACCCAGTCGAGGAGGATCTGCTCCATCGCGCTCAGCGCGGCTTCGTACTCCTCGTCGCCACGTCGCATGGCTTCTCTCCGTCCGCTCGCGGGTGCTCTGCTGCTCAAGCATGCCGGTCGCGCCGGGTTCCTGACGCGGGTTCATCCGGATCAGCCGTCGCCGACCGAGCACCGCTCGGTAGCGGGCCATGGGAGAGGCCGCTCCGGCAATCGTTCCCCCACTGTTCCCCCAGGAGGGGGAATTCGGTGGCAGGGGCTGCGCCCTGGGCCCGGTCTTCCCCTATGATCTGCGCGGGGGCCGAGGATTCTCGCTGGTCAGGGGGCCTACTCAGCTGACAGATGGTCAGCGGCCGAGGTAGGGCGGGTGGGACTCGAACCCACGACCAAGGGATTATGAGTCCCCTGCTCTAACCGGCTGAGCTACCGCCCCCCGACTCGACCCGCCGGGGCCGACGACGCGGTCCTGGCAGCAGCAGACGGCCACTCGGGCCGTCCCCGGCAGCATAGCCGGTCGATCACCCGTGGTGCGCGCCGGGGGCGCATCCGGGTACGCACGGTCCGGCACCCGTCCGAGCCACCGCCGCGCCCCCTTCCGGCCCCTTCCCGGTGCGGCCCAACGGCGGTGGCGGGCCGCCCGTCGGCGGGGGAGGCTGGACCCTCGGGTCGGCACGAGCGGGAGCGGGTGGCCGGGATGGAGCGGTCCGTGGGTGCGGCGGTGTCGGCCGCCCTGCCGGCGCTGGCGGCGGCCGACTGCGGCTCCTCCGGGGACGGCGGGCCGGGCCCGTCCGGCGGCCCGGTCTCGCCGCCCTCGCCGGTCCCGGCCACGCTGTCCTCCGGCGGCCCCGCCGCGGCCGCGCGGGGCTGGAGCCGGGAGCGGCTGCGCGCGAGGCTCGACAAGCACCGGGGCACCACCCGGACCGCCGCGCCGAGCCCGTTGAACAGCCGGGTCGGCGCGGTGTTCGCGCACGGCGCCGACGGCGACCACTTCTGCACCGCCAGCGTGGTGGACGGCCCGGGCCGGAACCCGCTGATCACCGCCGTGCACTGCCTGGTCGAGCCGCGGACCGGCCGGACCCGCACCGACCTGGCGTTCGCCCCCGGCCACCGCGGCGGTGACACCCCGTCGGACGTCCGGCCGCTCGACGCGGTGACCGTCGACCCGGCCCGGCGCCGCAGCGGCGCCCCGGACGCGGGCGTGGCCTTCGCGACCGTGCGGCCGCGGGACGGGCGGCAGGTGCGGGAGGTGCTGGGCGGCAACCTGCTCGGCACCGACCAGGGGTGCGCCCTGGAGGTGGAGGTCACCGGCCACCCGAGCAGCACCGACCGGCCGATCACCTGCGGCGACGCCACCGGCGAGCAGAGCCCCACCCAACTGCGGATCCACTGCCCCGGCCACACCACCGACACCTCGTACAGCGGTTGCTTCGGCTCCCGGCTCCGGGAGCTGTACGAGCAGGCGTCCGGCGGCTCGTGACGTCCCGTCGGCTCCCCGGCCGGGCCCGGCCCCGGACCGCCCCGCGGACGCCCGGGGACGGCCCGGGGAGGGCGGTTGCCCGGCCGGCGCGGACCCTGGTAGATCTTGCTGCGACCGCCGCCCGGCGCCCCGGGCGGGCCGCCGAACGGAAGCGAGCGCCGGTGCCGCGCACCTCCCCCAGCCCGCGGCCGTCCGGAGCGGGACCGTCCGGAGCGGTCCCGTTCGCGGCCGGTGCGCTGGCGCTGCTGCTGGCCGCCACCGGCTGCGGCTCCGCGGTGCGGTCCGCCGTCGCCCCGGAGCGGTCCGCCGTCCCCGCCCCGGCCGGCCCGGCGGCCGACCGGATCGGCGCGCTGTTCCTCGACGGCCCGGACGGCGCCCGGGTCTGCACCGCGGGCGTGGTGCACAGCCCGGGCCGGAACCTGCTGATCACCGCCGCGCACTGCGCGGCGCCCGGCGGCGTCCCGCTGGACGGCCTGGTGTTCGTCCCCGGCTACCGGGACGGCCGGACCCCGCACGGGACGTGGCAGGTCACCGGGGTCACCGTCGCCCCGGGCTGGGAGGCCGGGCAGGACGAGGACGAGGACGTCGCCTTCCTCACCGTCGGCCCGCTCGACGGCCGGCAGGTCGAGGACGCGGTGGGCGCCGACGCGTTCGCCGCCGGTCTCGCCCCCGGGCAGGAGGTCACCGTCACCGGCTACCCCAACGAGGACGACGCCCCGATCACCTGCCGGGCCCCCGGCACCGCGCACGGCAGCGCCCAACAGCGCTTCGACTGCGCCGGGTTCACCAACGGCACCAGCGGCAGCCCGTGGGTCACCGACGACGGCCGGGTGACCGGGGTGATAGGGGGCTACCAGGAGGGCGGCGACACCGCCGACACCTCGTACAGCGTGGTCTTCGGCGCGCAGGTCGACGGACTGTACCGGCGGGCCGCCGGCTGAGGGCGGTCGCCGGGGTGCCGGGGGCGGGTCCGGGGAACGGGACCGGAAAACACGAGGGCCCCCGGCAGCACCGGGGGCCCTCGCTCTGTACCGATCACCGCGACTTCCGGTGAAGCTCCCCCAATTGGACTCGAACCAATAACCTGCCGATTAACAGTCGGCTGCTCTGCCAATTGAGCTATGGGGGACCGCGCTCCTCCAATTGGACTCGAACCAATAACCTGCCGATTAACAGTCGGCTGCTCTGCCAATTGAGCTATGGAGGATCGTACTTCCGCCGCCAGCACCCCGCCCGCCGGATCGCTCCAGCCCTGCGGTGCTCGCTGCGGGTCATACATTAGCGCACTCAGGGGGGTGTTCCGCCAATCGCTTTGCCCGGACCCGCTCCCCCACCTCGGCCCCGTCCCGCGGCAGGCCGGTCCGGCGCGCCCCGCGCGCGCCCCGGGCGGCTGGCGGGGATGCTGGTGCACGGCGGCCGGCTGGCCCGGACCCGCCACCGGTCGGGTGGTTCGCGACCCGGCCGGACGGGTAGACGCGGCACACAATCGCGCGGCGACGAAGGGTGGTAACCAGGCATGTGGAAGGTGTCGTTGATCGTGGGCCTCGGGATCGGGTACGTCCTCGGTACCCGGGCCGGGCGCGAGCGCTACGAGCAGCTGGCCGGCGCGGCCCGGCAGGTGCGGGAGAACCCGCGGGTGCAGGACGCGGCCGGCAAGGCCAAGCAGCAGGCCGGCGCGGTCGCCGGGAAGGCCGCCGGGGCGGTCGCCGACAAGGTCGGCGAGAAGCTGCCCCACGCGCTGACCGAGCGCGTCCCGTACTTCGCCAAGCAGCACGGCGAGGACGACGGCTGGGGCACCGTCCGCCCCTGAGCGGGCGCACCCCCGCCGGGCCGGGGCGGACGCTCTTCGGACGGGGTGGTTCCGGTACCGACTGGGCAACACTTGCGGCAGTCGGGCCCGCCCCGGCCACCGTCTGCGGCATGATCTCGGCATGGCCATCGTCGCGGGCATCGACAGCTCCACCACTCGCACCCGGATCGTCGCGTGCGACGCCGACACCGGCGCCGTCCTGCGACAGGGCCGGGCCCCGCACCCGCTGCCCGAGGGCGAGGACGCCCGGACCACCGAGGTCGACCCGCAGACCTGGCTGCACTCGCTGGGCGACGCCGCCGCCGGGGGCCTGCTGGAGGGCGTCCGGGCGATCGGCGTCTCCGCGCAGCAGCACGGGCTGATCGGGCTGGACGCCGGCGGCGTGCTGGTGCGGCCCGCCCTGCTGTGGAACGACCCCCGCTCGGCGGGTTCGGCGGCCGCGCTGCTGGACGCGCTGGGCGGGCCGCAGCCCTGGGTGGAGGCGATCGGCGCGGTGCCCGGCCCTACCTACACCGTCGCCAAGCTGCGCTGGCTGGCCGAGTTCGAACCGGCCTCGGCGCAGCGGATCGCCGAGGTGCTGCTGCCGCACGACTGGCTGGTCTCCCAACTGCTGGGCGGTCCGAAGCGGCGCACCACCGACCGCGGCGACGCCTCCGGCACCGGCTACTGGTCGCCGGTCACCGGCGAGTACCGGCAGGACCTGATCAAGCTGGCGCTTGGCCACGAGCTGACCGTCCCGCACGTGCTGGGCCCGGCCGAGCCTGCCGGGCACACCCCCGAGGGGCTGCTGATCTCGGCCGGCACCGGGGAGAACATGGCGGCCTCGCTGGGTCTCGGACTGGGCCTGGGCGACGCGGTGGTGTCGCTGGGCGGCAACGGGACGATCTTCGCGGTGCACGACCGGGCCGTGGTCGACCCGTCCGGCCTGGTCTCCTCGTTCGCCGACGCCACCGGCCGGCACCTGCCGATGGTGGCCACCCTGAACGCGGCGCAGGTGCTGCGCTCCACCGCCGCGATGCTCGGCACCGACCTGGCGGGCCTGTCCGAGCTGGCCCTGCAGTCCTCGCCCGGCGCGTACGGGATGGTCTTCCTGCCGTACCTGGACGGCGAGCGGACGCCGAAGCTGCCGCACGCCGCGGGCACCCTGACCGGGCTGCGGGCCGAGTCGATGGCGCCGCAGCACGTGGCGCGGGCCGCCGTCGAGGGCATGCTGTGCAACCTGGCGGAGGCGCTGGAGGTGCTGCGCGGGCACGGGGTCGCGGTGAACCGGGTCTTCCTGCTGGGGACGGCCGGGCGGCTGCCCGCGGTGCGGGAGATCGCGCCGCAGCTGTTCGGACTGCCCGTGGTGGTGCCCCCGCCGGGCGACCACGCGGCGCGCGGCGCGGCCCGGCAGGCCGCCTGGGCCCTCGCCGGGACGCCGGAGCCCCCGCACTGGGAGCTGCCCGACCTGACCGTGCTCGCCCCCGAGCAGGAGCACGACCTGGCGGTCGGCAGCGCGGTGCGCCAGCAGTTCGCGGCGATGCGCGAGCAGTGCCACCCGGAGACCGCCTGACCCGCCGCGCGTCCGCCGCGCGTCCGCGGCCCGGCCCGCGGACGCGGCCCGATGACGTGCGGGCGCCCCGGCCCGGTGCCACCGTGGAGGTTCCACGAGTGGAGGGACGATCCGCCATGGCGTTGCACCAGGGGAAGAAGGACGAGGAGAAGCGGCTGCCGTTCAGTCCGCTGCACGTACTGACCGATCCGCTGGGGGCGATGCAGCAGGCCCCGCCGCTGCACCAGCTGCCCGCGGTGCCGATCCCGCCGTCCGTCGCCTACCAGCTGATCCACGACGAGCTGATGCTGGACGGCAACGCCAAGCTCAACCTGGCGACCTTCGTCACCACCCAGATGGACGAGTACGCGGACCGGCTGATGTCCGAGTGCCGCGACAAGAACATGATCGACAAGGACGAGTACCCGCAGACCGCCGAACTGGAGCGGCGCTGCGTGGCGATCCTCGCCGACCTGTGGCACGCGCCCGACCCGGCCGCGGCGGTGGGCTGCTCGACCACCGGCTCCAGCGAGGCGTGCATGCTCGCCGGGATGGCGCTCAAGCGGCGCTGGATGGCCCGCAACGCCGACCGGTACGCGGCCGGGGCACGGCCGAACCTGGTGATGGGCGTCAACGTGCAGGTCTGCTGGGAGAAGTTCTGCAACTTCTGGGAGGTCGAGGCCCGGCTGGTCCCGATGGAGGGCGAGCGCTTCCACCTGAGCGCCGAGCAGGCCGTGGCGCACTGCGACGAGAACACCATCGGCGTGGTCGGCATCCTCGGCTCCACCTTCGACGGCTCGTACGAGCCGATCGCCGAGATCTGCGCCGCCCTGGACGAGTTCCAGCAGCGCACCGGGCTGGACGTGCCGGTGCACGTGGACGGGGCGTCCGGCGGCATGGTCGCGCCGTTCCTCGACCCGGACCTGCAGTGGGACTTCCGGCTGCCCCGGGTGGCCTCGATCAACACCAGCGGCCACAAGTACGGCCTGGTGTACCCCGGCGTCGGCTGGGCACTGTGGCGGGACGGCGCGGCGCTGCCCGAGGAACTGGTGTTCCGGGTCAACTACCTGGGCGGCGAGATGCCGACCTTCGCGCTCAACTTCTCCCGGCCGGGGTCGGAGGTCGTCGCCCAGTACTACGCGTTCCTGCGGCTCGGGTTCGCCGGTTTCCACGCGATCCAGCAGGCCTGCCGGGACGTCGCCGGGTACCTGGCGGCGGAGGTCGAGAAGCTCGGCCCGTTCCGGCTGATCACCAGGGGCGACCAGCTGCCGGTGTTCGCGTTCACCACCGTCGACGACTGCCCGTTCGACGTGTTCGACGTCTCCCGGCGGCTGCGCGAACGCGGCTGGCAGGTGCCCGCCTACACCTTCCCGGAGAACCGGGCCGACCTGGCGGTGCTGCGGGTGGTGTGCCGCAACGGATTCACCCGGGACCTCGCGGACCTGCTGCTGGCCGACCTGCGGCGGCTGCTGCCCGAGCTGCAGCGCCAGCCCGCGCCGCTCAGCGAGCTGGGGATGCCCCAGCGCAGCGGGTTCCACCACTGAGGACCGGCCCGGGCTCCGGCGGGGGCTCCGGGCGGGGCTCCGCGGCTCAGTCCAGGTAGCCGCGGAGCTGGTCGGCGAAGGCGTGGTCGCGGAGCTTGCCGAGCGTCTTCGCCTCGATCTGCCGGATCCGCTCCCTGGTCACCCCGAACAGGTGGCCGATCTCCTCCAGGGTCCGCGGCCGGCCGTCGTCGAGGCCGTAGCGGAGCTGGACCACCTGCCGCTCGCGCTCGCCCAGGGTGGCCAGCACCGCCTCCAGGTGCTCGCGCAGCAGCAGGAAGGAGGCGCTCTCGGCCGGCGAGGCGGCGTCGGCGTCCTCGATCAGGTCGCCGAGGGCCACGTCGTCCTCCTCGCCGACCGGGGTGTGCAGCGAGACCGGCTCCTGGGCCAGCTTGAGGATCTCCCGGACCCGCTCCGGCGACAGCTGCAGCGCCGCGCCGACCTCGGCGGGCGTCGGCTCGACGCCGCGCTCCTGCAGCATCGAACGCTGCACCCGCAGCACCCGGTTGATCAGCTCCACCACGTGCACCGGCACCCGGATGGTGCGGGCCTGGTCGGCGAGGGCGCGGCTCATCGCCTGGCGTATCCACCAGGTCGCGTAGGTGGAGAACTTGTAGCCGCGCGCGTAGTCGAACTTCTCCACCGCCCGGATCAGGCCCAGGTTGCCCTCCTGGACCAGGTCGAGCAGGGTCAGGCCGCGCCCGACGTAGCGCTTGGCGACCGAGACGACCAGCCGCAGGTTGGCCTCGATCAGGCGGCGCTTGGCGATCCGGCCGAGCACGACCAGCCGGTCCAGGTCGCCGAGCAGGCGCCGGTCGGCGTCCGGGACGCGGTCCAGCGCCTCCTCCGCGAACAGCCCGGCCTCGATGGCCCGGGCCAGCTCCACCTCCTCGACCGCGGTCAGCAGCCGGATCCGGCCGATCTCGCGCAGGTACTGGCGCAGCAGGTCGGCGGCCGGGCCGGTGCCCTCGTCCAGGGCGGGTTCCGGCGGCTCGTCGACGAACTCCTCGGGGGCGGGCTGTTCAGCGGCGGGCTGTTCAGCGGCGGGCTGGTCCTCCGCGGTGGGTCGCCCGGCGCCGGCTCCGGGGGGCGGGGCGGCGGCCGGGCCGGGGGGCGGAGTGCGCCCGGCGTCGGACGGGCCGGGCTGGGTCGGGATCGCGGCGCCCCGGACGGGGGCGGTCTGGGGCGGGCGGGCGACGGAAAGCTCCACGGGCATCCCTCCAGGGGCCGCGCGCGGCCTGGGGGGTTGCCGCGCCACACCCGAGGGATACCCATCCCGGCGGGCCCGGGCACCTGCCAGCGGCCGCGAGGTGGCCGGACGTCACCCGGCGGACGTGCGGGCGACCGGCCCTGACGGCGGGTCAGAGCGCGGCGGCGCCGCGGGAACGGAGCTGCTGGCCGTACTGCTGCAGGGCCCACAGCTCGCTCTGCACCGGGTGCTGCTCCTCGGCGGTGGCCCGGTCGCCGAGCCGGCGCAGGTGGGCGCGGACCTCGTCGATCCGGCGGTCCACGGCCTGCAGGCGCAGCTTGACCAGGAACTCCCCCGCGTACACCTCGTCGGCCTTGCGGCGGGAGCGGATCGGCTCGACGGTCAGCTCGGTGACCAGGCCGCGGACCTGGTCGTCCGGGCTGGCCTCGCGGACGGCGGCGGTGAAGTCGGGCAGCGCCGCGCCGTACGCGGTGCCGCCGACCTGGCCGATGGCGCGGCGGACCGCCCGGTACGGCGGGGTGGGGAACTCGTCCTCGCCGTACTGGTCGAAGGCCGGGCTGACCAGGTCGGGGTGCTGGAGGGCGAGCTTGAGCAGTTCGCGCTCCACGAACTGGGCCGGGTCGCGCGGGTTGAGCCGGAAGACCGGCCGCGCGGGTTGAGCCGGCGGCTGGGCGGCGTCGGGGCGGCGCAGCGTGCGCTGCGGGCCGTTCTGCTGGTTCTCGCGCTGCCAGCGGGCCAGTTGGGCGATCCGGTTGACCACGAAGCGCTCGTCCAGGATGCCGACCATGCCGGCCAGCTGGACGGCGTACTCGTGCTGGATCGAGCGGTCCTTGATCTTGACGATGATCCCGGCGGCCTCCTCCAGCGCGGCCGCGCGGCCCTCCGCGGTGTCCACCCGGTGCCGGGCGACGGCCGAGCGGAGCGCGAACTCGAACAGCGGGACGGGGTTGTCCACCAGGGTGCGGACCGCCTCGTCGCCCTGGGCCAGGCGCAGTTCGCACGGGTCCATGCCGCCCGGGGTGATGGCGATGGAGGTGCGGGCGGCGAACTTCTGGTCGTCCTCGAAGGCGCGCAGGGCGGCCTTCTGGCCCGCGGCGTCGCCGTCGAAGGTGAAGACCGTCTCGCCGCGGTAGGTGGAGGTGTCCATCAGCAGCCGGCGGATGATCTTGATGTGGTCCTCGCCGAAGGCGGTGCCGCAGGTGGCCACCGCCGTGGTGACGCCCGCCAGGTGGCAGGCCATCACGTCGGTGTAGCCCTCGACCACCACCGCCCGGCCGGACTTGGCGATCTCCTTGCGGGCCAGGTCGATGCCGTACAGGACGTTCGACTTCTTGTAGATCGGCGTCTCGGGGGTGTTCAGGTACTTCGGGCCGTTGTCGTCCTCGCGCAGCCGGCGCGCGCCGAAGCCCACCACGTCGCCCGCACTGTCCCGGATCGGCCAGACCAGCCGGCCCCGGAAGCGGTCGATCAGGCCGCCGCGCTGGCCCTGCGAGGCCAGGCCGCCGACCGAGATCTCCTTGTCGGTGAAGCCGCGGCCGCGCAGGAAGCGCACCAGGTGCTCCCAGCCGACCGGGGCGTAGCCCACCCCGAAGTGCTTGGCGGCGGCCTCGTCGAAGCCCCGCTCGGCCAGGAAGCGGCGACCGATCTCCGCCTCCGGCGTGGCCAGCTGCTCCTGGAACCAGGCCGCGGCCACCTTGTGCGCCTCGACCAGCCTGGTCCGCTCGCCCTGCTGGTGGCGCGGGCTGTAGCCGCCCTCCTCGTAGCGCAGGGTGATGCCCGCCTGGGCGGCCATCCGCTCGACCGCCTCCGCGAACGAGCAGTGCTCGATCTTCATCAGGAAGGTGATCGTGTCGCCGGACTCACCGCAGCCGAAGCAGTGGAAGACGCCCTTGCCCGGGTGCACGTAGAAGGAGGCGGACTTCTCGTCGTGGAACGGGCAGACGCCCTTCAGCTGCGCGCCGCCGCCCGCCGCCAGCTGCACGTAGTCGCCGACCACGGCGTCGATCGGCAGGGCGGCACGCACCGCCTGCACATCCTCGTCCCTGATCCGACCGGCCACCGGGAAAGTCTACGGGAGCGGGGGTGACACTCCGGGCCCGCCGGCGCCGGGGCGGGAGCCCGGGCCCGCTGGCGCCGGGGCCTAGCCGCGCTGTCCGACCAGCTTGGCGTGCAGGGCGAGCGCGGAGGCGTCGGTGAGGGTGGCGATCTGGTCGATCACGGTGCGCAGCGCGGCCCGGTCGTCCTCCGCCTCCGCGTACTGGGCGGCGAACACCGGGTCCAGCCGGTGCGGGGCCTCGCTCAGCAGCGCTTCGGCCAGCTCGGCGATCACCACCCGCTGGCGGGAGCGCAGTTGGGCCTGCTCGTCGCGCTGCATCACGTACCGGACGGCGACCGCCTTGAGCACCGCGCACTCCAGCCGGACGCCGCGCGGGACGACCAGTTCGGCGGCGTACCGGGTGAGCGGGCCGGGGCCGTAGCGGGCCCGGGTGGCCTGCTCGGCGGCCAGGCAGAAGCGGCCGATCAGCTGGCTGGTGAGGTCCTTCAGGCCGGCCCGGGCGCGGGCGGTGCCGTCGTAGCCGGACGGCCACCAGTCCTCGGCCCGCAGCCGGTCCAGCGCCTCGTCGAACTCGGCCGGCTCGGCCTCGGCGAACCGCTCGGCGATCTTGAACAGCTCGGCCCGCTCCTCGGCGGAACGCAGCGCCGCCGGGTCGATGTGGCCGGCCTGCAGGCCGTCCTCCACGTCGTGGGTGGAGTACGCGACGTCGTCCGACCAGTCCATCACGGTGGCCTCGAAGCACTTGCGGCCGTCCGGCGCGCCGGTGCGCATCCAGCGGAACACCGGCAGGTCGTCCCCGTACACGCCGTACTTCGCGGAGCCCGGGTCGCCGGGGTGCCGGCCGCGCGCCCACGGGTACTTGGTCGCGGCGTCCAGCGCGGCGCGGGTCAGGTTCAGGCCGACGCTGCGGCCGGGCCACGGGGCGAGCCGGGCCACGGGCTCGCCCGGCGGAGCGAAGCGCTTGGGCTCCAGCCTGGTCAGGATGCGCAGCGACTGGGCGTTGCCCTCGAAGCCGCCGCACCCCTCGGCGGCCTGGTCCAGCGCCTCCTCGCCGGTGTGGCCGAACGGCGGGTGGCCGATGTCGTGCGCCAGGCAGGCGGTCTCCACCAGGTCCGGATCGCAGCCGAGCGCCGCGCCCAGCTCGCGGCCGACCTGGGCGCACTCCAGCGAGTGCGTCAGCCGGGTGCGCGGGAAGTCGCTGCGCATCGGCGCCACCACCTGGGTCGTCCCCGCCAGGCGGCGCAGCGCCGCGGAGTGCAGCACCCGGGCGCGGTCGCGCTGGAAGGCGGTGCGGCCGGGCCGCTTGTCGGGCTCGGGCACCCAGCGTGCTTCGGACTGCGGATCGTACGGTGCCGTGTTCTCCATATGCCAGCCACGGTACGCCGGATGACGGACATTCGGTCCTGCGCCGCGCGAACGGGAGGTGGCGGGCGGGCAGTGGCAGGCGGGCGGTGGCGGGCGGGCGGTGGCGGGCGGGCGGTGGCGGGCGGCGGCGAGCGGACGGGCGCCCGATCGAATGATGCAGAGGATTCTCTGCAGAGAGGTCTATGCAGAGGATCCTCTGCAACCTATGCTGGGGCCATGACCGAGCACCGCCCCGAAGACCCGATCCCCTCCCCCGCCACTGCCCCGGCGTCCGGGGGCGCGCCGCGCCGCAGGCTGGACGCGGGTTCGCTGCGCGGGCTCGCCCACCCGCTGCGGATGCGGCTGCTGGACGAGCTGCGGCTGAACGGCCCCGCCACCTCCGCCCGGCTGTCCGAGCGGACCGGCGAGTCCACCGGCACCGTCAGCTGGCACCTGCGGCACCTCGCCGAGCACGGCTTCATCGAGGAGGAGACCGGCCGCGGCACCAAGCGGGAACGCTGGTGGCGCGCCGCGCGCGGCGCCATCGTGCTGTCCGCCACCGACTTCGACCGGGACCCCGCCTCCCGCGCCGCGCTCTCGGTGTACCAGGCCGAGAACCTGCGCCGGCAGTACCAGCAGGTCGCCGACTCGCTGGCCGCCGACTGGCAGGGCGAGTGGCGCGGCACCGGCTCCGTCACCGACTGGAGCAACCTGCGGCTCACTCCCGCCCAGCTCCAGGCCCTCATCGACGAGCTGTCCGCCGTGGTCGCCCGGCACACCCCCGACCCGGACGCCGCCCCCGACCCGGCGGCGCGACCGGTCGTCGTCCAGATCCAGGCACTCCCCAGGAAGGACCCCGACCGGCCATGACCGCTCCCGTCCCCGAGGCCGTCCTCGCTCCCGCGCCCGCTCCCGCCGGGCTGCTGCGGCGGCACCGCGACTTCCGGATGCTGTGGGTCGGCGAGACCGCCAACAAGTACGGCTCCGCGGTCACCGGCCTGGCCCTGCCGCTGATCGCGGTCAGCACCCTGCACGCGAGCACCCTCCAGGTCGGGCTGCTCGGCGCGGCGGGCTGGCTGCCCTGGCTGCTGATCGGCCTGCCCGCCGGGGTGTGGGTGGACCGGCTGCGCTGCCGCCCGATCATGCTCGTCGCGACCGCCGTCCCGCTGCTGCTGTACGCCACCGTCCCGCTGGCCG
Source organism: Kitasatospora saccharophila (assembly GCF_039529925.1). Classification (NCBI taxonomy): domain Bacteria; kingdom Bacillati; phylum Actinomycetota; class Actinomycetes; order Kitasatosporales; family Streptomycetaceae; genus Kitasatospora; species Kitasatospora saccharophila. Next base: position 112,468 of record NZ_BAAANS010000002.1, read on the forward strand.
CGCTCGCCGGGGCGCTGACGCTGTGGCACCTGCTGGCCGTCGCACTGCTCACCGGGGCCGCCGGGGTGTTCTTCCAGACCGCGTACACCGCGTACCTGCCGCAACTGCTCGCACCCGCCGACCGGTCCGAGGGCAACGCCAAACTGCACGGCAGCGCCTCGGCGGCGGGCATCGTCGGACTGGGCAGCGGCGGCCTGATCGCCCAGCTGGCCGGGCCGGTCAACGGGCTGCTGGCCAACACCGCGACGTTCCTGCTCTCGCTCTACTGCACCGCCCGGATCGGCCACCGCGAGCCCCGGCCCGGCGGACGGCCCCGCCGGGCGCTGCGCCGGGAGATCGGCGAGGGGCTGCGGCTGCTCGGCTCCGACGTCTGGTTCCGCACCTTCGCGCTGTTCGGCGCCGCGTCCAACCTGGCCCTGACCGGCTACCAGTCGCTCCTGGTGGTCTTCCTGATCCGCGAGGTCGGCGTCGGCGAGGGCACCGTCGGCCTGCTGGTCGCGGCCGCCTCCACCGGGGGCATCGTCGGCGCGGCCGTCGCCCGCCGGACCGCGGCCCGGCTCGGCACCTCGCGGGCGGTGCTGGTGCTGGAACTCGCCCTGCCCGCGCTGGCCGTGCTGATCCCGCTGACCGGCCGCGGCGCCGGACTGGCCTGGTACCTGATCGGCGGCTTCGGCGCCTCCTGCGGGGTCGTCGCCGGGAACGTCATCAAGGCGACCTTCCAGCAGCGCTACTGCCCGCCGGAACTGCTCGGCCGGCTCTCCGCCAGCAGCGCGGTGCTCAACTTCGGCTCCATCCCGCTCGGCGCACTGCTGGCCGGCGTCCTCGGGACCCAGCTCGGCGTGCGGCCCGCGATGTGGCTGATGACCGCCGGCGTGCCGCTGGCCGCACTGGTCCTCTGGTGCTCGCCGATGCGCCGCGTCCGCGACCTGCCCACCGAACACCGCGCGCCGGTCCGCGGGAACTGCCCGCGGACGACCGCCCACGGGGGCGGGGGCGCGTACGGGGACGGAGCCGGGAGCGCGTACGGGGACGGAGCGGCGGGCGGCGGGTGCCCGGAGCCGTGCGAGTCGGACGGCAGGGAAGCACGGTGACCGTCGGCCGTCCCGTCGGTCGGACGCCGGGGCTGGTGACGGCCGGTCAGCCCGCGAGCCGGAGGGTCCGGGTGACGCAGGACTGGTACCGCTCCAGGACCAGCCCGGCGAGTGCGGGGTGGTCGCCGAGCGGGGCGGAAGTCAGTGCGCCACCGGCCGCCGCGGCCAGGCGGGCGAAGTCGCCCGGTGCGGTGAAGTAGGAGGCGACGGCGACCCGCGGGTGGCCCTCGGCGGTGAGTTCGGCGACCCGCTCGGCGACGCTCGGACCGCTCGCCGCCACGTACCCCGGCCGGACGGTGACGCCCAGCCGGGCCGACAGCAGCGCGGCCTGCGCCCCGGCGTCCTCGGCGGCGTCCCGGTCGCGGGAGCCGGAGGCCGCGAGGACCACGGGCTCGCCCCGCCAGCCCGCCGACACCAGGCGGTCGGTCAGCGCCTCGGTGAGCAGCGGGTCCGGTCCGAGCGGCGGGGCGCACACGCCCGCCAGGTGCGGCGCGGCCGCCAGCGTCCGGGGAATGTCCACCTTGCTGTGGTAGCCGCGGCCGAGCAGCAGCGGCACCAGCACCACCCGGCCGCTCAGCCCGTCCAGCACCTCGGGCAGCAACGGGTCGTTCAGGCCGAGGTGCCCGAGCCGGATGTCCAGCTCCGGCCGGACCCGCCGCAGCCGGGCGTGCAACAGGCCGAGCTCGGCGGCCGCGGCCGGGTCGTGCGAGCCGTGCGCCACCAGCACCAGGGCCGGGCGGCGGGCCGCGTGCAGCACCCGCAACGGGGCGAGGCGGCCGGGGAACGATGTGGCGGTCATACCTCCACTCTGCCGGACCCCTGTTTCGCCCCGGTTGCCCACCGGTCACGGGTGGTTACCCCGCTCTCACCCGGCCGCCCCGCCCGGGTGAGCCGCCCGCCCGACGGCCGGCCGCCCGAACGGTCGGACCGGATGGCGGGCGCGCGGCACGGCGGTGCGGGTCAGGGCCCGGCCGGCGGCCGCGCCCCGGGCTGCTGCGGCACCCGCGACGGACGCACCGGGTCGCCCCCGGACGGCACGGCGGGCACGGCGGGCACGGCGGGCACGACCGCAGGAGCGACCGTGGCCGTTCCTGCCGACCGGGCCGGTGTCCCCTGTTCCTGGAGGAGCATCAGCGCCTCGCGGTGGGCGAGCGGGTCACCGGCGTCGGCGGCCCGCTGGTACCACTGCGCGGCGCGCTGCGGCTGGCGGCGCTCGGCGAGCATCCGGGCGGCGGCGAGCAGCGCGTCCCGGTCGCCCTCGTCGGCCGCGCGCCCGTACCAGGCGAGCGCGTCGTCGACCCGGCCCCGGCTCTCCAGCATCTCGGCGGCCTCCCGGACGGCCCGCCCGTCGCCCGCGTCGGCGAGCCGCTGGACCCAGGCAATGGCCCCGTCCCCGTTCGTCGCCCCGGACAGCATCCGGGCCGCCTCGCGCAGCCGCTCCCGCTCCGGGCGGTCGGTGGAGCGCAGCAGCAGGCCCGCTTCGAAGAACCGGCCGGCCTCCTTGAGCAGTTCCACCGCCCCGTCCAGCGTCGAGGCCCCGGCCGGCGCCGCGGGTGCTGCCGCGGGGCGGGTCGGGCCCGCGGGCGCCTGCGGTGCCCGGCGTTCGAGGCCCGGCGCGAGGACGACGGCGGCCCGGGCCGGGTCCGGCAGGAGGCGCCGGTCGCCGGCCGCGAGCGCGGCCCGGTACCAGTGCGCGGCCTCCCGGGTGCGGCCCAGTTCGCCCAGCAGGCGGCCGAGTTCGCGCATCGCGTAGACGTCGCCGCGGGCGGCGGCGCGTTCGTACCAGTGGACGGCGCGGGTGCGGTCGCCGTGCCGTTCCAGCATGTCGGCGGCCTGGAACAGGGCGGTCTCGCAGCCCGCTTCGGCCGCCTTCCGGTACCAGTTCAGCGCCCCGTCCGGGTCGCCGTCCGGGTCGCCGTCCCGCTCGCACTGCTCGGCGCGGTCGCGCAGCGCCTGCGGGTCGCCGATGTGCGCGTACCAGGGCAGGTTGCCGTACTGGCCGTGCCGGGCGAGCAGGGCGGCCGCCTCGTGCCAGGCGGTCTCGTCGCCGCGGGTGGCCGCGCGCTCCCACCAGGCGGCGGCTTCGTCGATCCGGCCGGCGGCCTCCAGCATCCCGGCGGCCTCGTGCACGCCGGTCACCGCGCCCACGGTCCAGGCCCGTTCCCACCAGGCGGCCGCTTCGTCGATCCGGCCGGCCGCGGCGCAGAGCCGGGCGCAGTCGGCGGCCGCCCCGGGGTGTCCGTCCTCCGCCGCCCGGGCGAACCACGCCAGGGCCTCGTCGCGGCGGCCGAGTCCGGCGAGCAGTTGGCCGGCCCGGTGGCGGGCGGCGGGGTGGCCGGCCCGGGCGGCCTGCTCGAAGCGCTGCAGGGCGGGGGCGATCCCGTTCCCGCCGGAGCGGCCGAGGAGTTCGGCGCCCCGGTAGCGGGCGTCGGTGCTCCCGGCCAGCGCGGCGCGGTCGTACCAGGCGACGGCCTGCTCGAACCTGCCGTCCCGTTCCAGCAGTTCGGCCGCCCGGAGCGCGGCCTGCGGTACTCCCCGGTCGGCTGCCGCGGCGTACCAGTCGGCGGCCTCGGCGGTCCGGCCGGCGTCGGCGAGCAGGGCGGCGCCGACCGACAGTGCGGCGGGGTCGCCCGCCTCGGCGGCCGAGGCGCAGAGCCCGACCGCGATCCGGGTGAGCCCCCGGGTCGCCGCCGACCGGGCGAGGGTGGACCGGTCGGCGGGGTGGGCGTACCGGGCCAGGCACTCCCACAGCCCGGCCGGGACGGTGCGGCCCTCGCGTTCCGGCCGCAACTGCCGGACCAGGGCCTCGGCGAGCCGTACCTCGGGTCCGCCCGCGCCGCGGGCCGCCTCCGCGCCCCGGGGCGCCACGGCGCCGCGCGGAACCCGGGCGGACAGCGCCCGGCCGGACAGCGGGTCGCCGGCCGTCAGGAGCGCGCCCGTCCCGGGGACCGCCTTGCGCAGGTACTCCAGCCCGTCGGCCATCCAGCCCGGCCGGAGGGCGTTCCGTTCCCGGGAGGTCAGGTAGTGCGGGGCGGACGCCGCCAGCAGCGCGGCCGGCAGGACCGGAGGGTGGCCGAGGCGCACCGCGTCCAGCGCGGCGTCGACCACGGCCCGGGCGGCCGGGGGCGCCGCGCGGTAGCGCTTCACCAGCCGGGCCCCGGCCGGTCCGGGGCCGGCGCCGGGGCGGACGCTGCCGCCCGCTCCGGCGACCACCGTGGACCGGATCCGGCGGGGCGCGCCGTCGGCGGCCCGGACCGCTGCCGTTCCCCGGACGGCCACCACCCGCCTGACGGCGTGGCACGGCGCGGCACCGACCGGGTCCCCGGGATCCCCCGGACCGCCGGACGGGTCCTCGACCTGCTGACGGGGGATCCGGACCCGGTCCCGGTCGGCTTCCAGGAGCGCGGCCCAGTAGGAGGAGGGCCGCACCGGCCGGCCCGCGGCGCGGGCCAACTCGCCCGCCACCAGGGTGAGCCGGTCCACCTCGCGGGGCACCGAGCGTCCGGAGAGCCAGCCGTACAGGGTGGACGGGCCGATGCCGCCGATCCTGGCCAGCCGTTTCTGGGTGATCGCCCGCCCGTCGGCCCGGCGGGCCTCGTCCCAGAGCGACAGGAGTTCGCGCAGCACCGCGGAGTGGGCTGCCCGGCCCCTCACCTGCACGTCTGTGGTCATGCCAGCTCCCGGCCGGACGCGGACCGGATCTTCGAATCCGCTCCCCTGCGTGCAGGGTACGCACTCCCGCACCCCGTCGTACCGACTTCACCGCGAATCACGTTCCAGATCGGCGTTCCTGCCTCCGCGGGGGTCCGCCGCCTGGTATTGGGCCCTCAGAACGCCGCCCCGGGCGCCTCCGGACGCCTCCGGTCCGCCGGCCGTCGCGCCGGCGGACCGGTCCGCCGGCGGGCTCTCGGACGCGGCCGGGGTCCGGACGCTCTCACAGCCGCCGCCCGGTGCCGCTGAGGGCGAAGTTCCGGCGGTGAAACAGGGCGGCCCCGGTCGGGAAACACCCCCCGCGCATGCTCGGTGCCACGACAGCGACCAGGTCGCGGGCCACCGACGGCCCGCCCGGTCGAGGCCTCCGGCGGGACCGGAGGTGCGCTGCGCCACCGGACCGAAGGCGATCCGGTCGGCGCCCGGTCAGCCCGCCAGCTCCGACCACCCACCGTCCGGAGCACGACCTCGGAGGGACTTCCCGATGACCACCACCAAGCCCACACTGCTCCTGGTCGGCTACGGCATGGTCGGCCACCGCTTCCTGGAGGCCCTGGCCGACACCGGGGCCGCTGCCCGCTACCGGGTCGTCGTCCTCGCCGAGGAGCCCCGACCCGCCTACGACCGGGTCGGCCTGACCTCCTACTTCTCCGGCCGGAGCGCGGACGACCTGCTGCTCGCCGAAGAGGGCTTCACCGATCGGCACGGGTTCGAGGTGCACCTCTCCTCCCCCGCCGTCTCGCTCGACCCGGCGGCCCGGACCGTCACCACGGCCGCCGGGCGCACCCTCTCCTACGACACCCTGGTGCTGGCCACCGGCTCCTACCCGTTCGTCCCCCCGGTGGACGGCCGGGAGGCCGAGGGCTGCTTCGTCTACCGCACCATCGAGGACCTGCAGGCGATCGAGTCCTACGCGGCCGGCGCCCGGGTCGGCGCGGTGGTCGGCGGCGGCCTGCTCGGGCTGGAGGCGGCCGGCGCGCTGAAGGGCCTGGGCCTGGAGACCCACGTGGTGGAGTTCGCGCCGCGGCTGATGCCCGTGCAGGTCGACGAGGCGGGCGGCGCCGCACTGCGCCGGACCATCGAGTCGATGGGCGTGGTGGTGCACACCGGCGTCGGCACCAAGGCGATCACCGTGGCCGGGGGGCGCGCGGTCGGCATGTCCTTCACCGACGACTCCGAACTGGCGACCGACCTGGTGGTGTTCTCCGCCGGGGTCCGCCCCCGCGACCAGCTGGCCCGCGAGGCCGGCCTGACGGTCGGCGAGCGCGGCGGCATCGCGATCGACGAGCACTGCCGCACCTCCGACCCGCACGTCTTCGCCATCGGCGAGTGCGCCCTCGCGGTGGACGGCCGGGTGTACGGCCTGGTCGCCCCCGGCTACGAGATGGCCGTCTCGGTGGCCCGGCAGCTCGCCGAGCAGGCCGCGCAGCCGTTCACCGGCGCGGACCTCTCCACCAAGCTCAAGCTGCTCGGCGTCGACGTGGCCAGCTTCGGCGACGCCTTCGGCTCCACGCCCGGCTCGCTCGACGTGGTGTACTCCGACTCGCGTTCCGGCGTCTACAAGAAGCTGGTGGTCAGCGGCGAGGGGGCGCTGCTCGGCGGCATCCTGGTCGGCGACGCCTCGGCCTACGCCACGCTCCGCCCGCTGGCGGGCACCGGGCGCCCGCTGCCCGTCCCCGCCGAGTCGCTGGTCCTGCCGGCCGGCGCGGACACCGCCGTCTCGCTCGGCAGTTCCGCGCTGCCCGACGACGCGGTGGTCTGCAGCTGCAACAACGTCACCAAGGGCACGGTCCGGGCGGCGGTCACCGACCACGCCTGCACCACCGTCCCCGAGGTGAAGAAGTGCACCCGGGCGGGCACCAACTGCGGTTCCTGCGTGAAGCTGCTCGGCACGATCGTCGCGGACGAGTTGGAGGCGAGCGGCGTCGAGGTCGACCGGGGCCTGTGCCCGTGCTTCGCCCACACCCGCGCCGAGCTCTACGAGATCGTCCTGGTCAAGCGGATCCCGACGCACCGGCAGTTGCTCGCCGAGCACGGCCGGGTGCCGGAGGGCTCCGAGGGCTGCGAGGTCTGCAAGCCGACCGTCGCCTCGATCATCGCCTCGCTGGCGCCCGAGCTGGAGGCGTCCGGGCACATCCTGGACGGCGAGCAGAGCGGTCTGCAGGACACCAACGACCACTTCCTGGCCAACCTGCAGAAGAACGGCTCCTACTCGGTGGTGCCGCGGATCCCCGGCGGTGAGATCACCCCGGACCGGCTGATCGTGATCGGCGAGGTGGCCAAGGAGTTCGGCCTCTACACCAAGATCACCGGTGGTCAGCGGATCGACCTGTTCGGCGCCAGCGTGGACCAGCTGCCGATGATCTGGAGCCGCCTGGTCGCGGCGGGCTTCGAGTCCGGCCACGCCTACGGGAAGTCGCTGCGCACCGTGAAGTCCTGCGTCGGCTCCACCTGGTGCCGCTACGGCGTGCAGGACTCGGTGGCCATGGCGATCCAGCTGGAGCTGCGCTACCGGGGCCTGCGCTCGCCGCACAAGCTCAAGTCGGCGGTCTCCGGCTGCGCCCGCGAGTGCGCCGAGGCCCGCGGCAAGGACTTCGGCGTCATCGCCACCGCCACCGGCTGGAACCTGTACGTCGGCGGCAACGGCGGCGCCACCCCCCGGCACGCCGACCTGCTCGCCCAGGACCTGGACGACGAGCAGCTGGTCCGCCTGATCGACCGCTTCCTGATGTTCTACATCCGCACCGCCGACCGGCTGGAGCGCACCTCCACCTGGTTGGAGCGGATCGAGGGCGGCCTGGACCACGTCCGCGAGGTGGTGGTCGAGGACACGCTCGGCATCGCCGACGAGCTGGAGGCGCTGATGGCGCGCCACATCGGCGACTACCAGGACGAGTGGGCGGCCACCCTGGCCGACCCCGACCGGATGCGCCGGTTCGTCTCCTTCGTCAACGCCCCCGGGGTGCCCGACCCGAGCATCCGCTTCGTGCCCGAGCGCGACCAGGTCAAGCCGGACCTGGTGGTGCTGGCCACCGCGGACCAGCTGCTGGCCGCCCTCGACCCCGACAACGCCCCGTCCGCCCGCATCCTGGAGGAAGCCCGATGACCGCCACCGCCACCGCCGCCCGGGTCGAGCTGCTCTCCCCCGCCGGCTGGTCCCCGGTCTGCGACTGGGAGCTGCTGGTCCCCGGCCGCGGCGTCGCCGTCCTGCTGCCGGACGGCCGCCAGGCCGCCGTGTTCCGCGACGGCAACGACCGCCTCTACGCCGTCGACAACCGCGACCCGTTCACCGGCGCGTACGTCCTCTCCCGGGGCCTGCTCGGCTCCACCGCGGACGGCCGGGTGTACGTGGCCTCGCCGCTGCTCAAGCAGCGCTTCGACCTGCTCACCGGGGAGTGCCTGGACGACGAGGACGTCCGGATCGCCGTCCACACGGCCCGCTCCGTCTGACCGGGGCGGCCCGCCCGCCCCGCACCCGACCGGCCCCGTTCGACCGCCCTTCCGACTGACCCCGTCCCCGCCGTCCCGCCGGCGGGGGCGGGGTCAGTGCCGCTGCCGGAGCGCGGCGAGTACGGCGGCGGCCATGCCCTGCTGGCCCTGGGCGTTCGGGTGGACCGGCGCCAGCCCCTGCCCGGCGGCGAGGGGCTCTATCCAGCGGGTGGCCGCGTCCTCGCACATGTCGTGGCCGGCGGAGGAGGAGTAGGTGTCGACGAACGCCACCCCGGCGGCTTCGGCCCGCTGCCGGAGCATCTCGTTCAACCGCTGCTCCTGCTGGGAGACGAAGCCGACGTCGGCACCGGCGATGCCTCCGCCCAGCGTCCCGGCGCAGCGGCCCGGGTCCTCGGGCAGCAGGGCCGGGTACCCGACGAGCAGCACCTCGGCCTGCGGGGCGCGCCGCTTGATCTCGTCGAGGGCGGTGCCGAGCCGTTCGCCGGTGGCCGCCAGCTTCTGCTGGACCTCGCCCCGCCCGGCGCCGGTCGTGTAGTACGCCCGGCAGGGGGCGTCGTCGCCCTCGCCGGTCAGGCCGTGCCGGAGGTTCTCGATCGCGCAGCGGCCCAGCACGTCGAGGAAGCCGGCGTCGTTGCCGCCGATCCCGAGCGTCACCAGCCGGGTCGCCGCTCCGAGCGCGTCCAACTGCGGCGGGTTGGTCCCGTCGTCGGTCCGCTGGGAGGCCGTCAGGTCTCCGGTGCGCGCGCCGCTGCAGCTGACGTCGGTGAAGTCCCCGAGGTCGAGCCGCTGGGCCACCAGCGACGGGTAGTTGGCGCCCGAGCGGCCGCAGCCCTGCGGGGAACCGCTCTGGGGCGGGATCCGCAGGCCAGAGGTGTAGGAGTCGCCGAGGGCCACGTACGGCCCGGTGACCGGGGTGGCGGAGGGCGTCGGCGAGGGTCGTTCGGGCGCGGGCGCCGGGGCGGTCGCCCCCGCGCCGCACCCGGCGGTACCGATCAGGACCACCCCGGCCAGGGCCGCCGCGGCGGCCGACCACCGGCGGCGCACCCTACTCGGCGCCGCGCTCGTGCTCGGCCAGGAACTCCTCGAACCTCCGGCCGAGTTCGTCGGCCGAGGGGAGGTCGCTGGCCTCGGCGAGCAGGCTCTCCCGGTCGACGGCGCCGGAGACCGCGTCGTACTGGCCCTCCATGCCCTGGATCGCCGAGCGCAGTTCGCCGTCGCCCTGGGAGAGCTGGTCCTCGATCTCGGCGTAGACCTCGTTGACCCGGGTGCGCAGCTCGCTGCCGGGCAGGACCAGGCCGGTCGCGGACTGGGTGGCCTCCAGGATCGCCAGCGCGGCGGCCGGGTAGGACGAGCGGGCGATGTAGTGGGGGACGTGGGCCGCGAAGCCCAGCACGTCGTGCCCGGCCTCGCTGAGCCGGTACTCGACCAGCGCCTGGGCGCTGCCGGGCACCTGCGCCTGGTCGAACCACCTGGGGTGGCCGGCGGCCAGGTCGACCCGGTTGCCGTGCGTGGTGAGGCCGACCGGACGGGTGTGCGGGACGCCCATCGGGATGCCGTGGAAGGAGAGCGCGAGCCGGATCTCGAACCGCTCCACCAGGTCGCCGACGGCGGCCGCGAACAGCTCCCACTCGGTGTCCGGCTCGGGGCCGGTGAGCACCAGGAAGGGCGCGCCCACCGAGTCGCGCACCAGCTGGAGCAGGATCTCCGGCGGGTCGTAGTCCGTCCAGCTCTCGCGGTCGAAGGTCATCGCGGGGCGGCGGGCCCGGTAATCGACCAGCCGGTCGTGGTCGAACCTGGCCACCACCTGCGGGGAGCCCTGCTCCAGCAGGTGCGCCACGACCTGGCCGCCCGCCTCGCCGGCGTCCATGAAGCCCTCGAAGTGGTAGAGCAGCACCAGACCGGTGCCGGCCTCGGCAGCGGCACGGGCCGCGGCCAGGGCGGTCACACCCTGCGGTTCCAGCTCGTACAGCTCCTTGGGATCACGCACGGCGCACCCATCCCCGTTCCGTCTCGTCGTCTCGGAATGCTTCCGGATCTGATCTCTCCAGCGTGCGACGGCCCGCCGGAATTCCCGCCCGCGCACGAGTCTTCACGCCGTCTCTCGAATCCTCTCACCTCCGGGCAAAGCCCCTGGTCGCGGGCGTGGCAACCGGGTCGGCCGGTAGGATGAGGGGGCGTCCCGGCGTGCCGAAAGGACCCGCACGCCCCCGTTGGCGCGGCGCGAAGTGACGCACCGCCTTCTGGCGGGTATCGTCCTCTCGCTGCCTCGCATCGTCGCGTCGTCGCGCCACGCCGTCTGTCACGTCGTGGGCCACGCCCCGGTCCGTTGCGCGGCCAGCCATCCAACGCGCACCTTGCCTTCACCTGGCCGCCTGCTTCGCTTCGTGATCTCGTTTCTCTCTCGGCCATCTCGCGGACGCACACTGTCCCGTCGCTCATCTCCCGCCGGATCGGTCCGTCGACCCGTGTCCGTACCGGCACCGCGCTGCCCGCCTCCGGGCTGCCGTCCCGCCGCACGCCCGAGCCTCTGGCGTAGCGCCCCCGGGCGGCCGTTCTCCGGGGCCGGGGCGACATCGACCACTGCCCGCGCGCCGCGAACCCGGCACGCCGGCCCCGACGACCGCCGAAGGACCGAAGGATCCGTGCCCGTACCCGTCACCCTCTACGGCCGCACCGTGCGGCTGGAGCCCCTCGCCGAGCACCACGCCGCGGCCCTGGCCGTGGCAGGCTCCGAGGACCGTACGACCTACGCCTTCACTCCCGTTCCGCACGGCCTGGAGGCCGCCCGGGAGTACATCGCCCGCGCCCTCGCCGATCGCGCGGCGGGCCGGTCGATGCCGTTCGCCACCGTGAGCACGGCCGACAACCGGGTCGTGGGCTCGACCCGGTTCCTCGAACTCGACTACTGGCAGGGCCCGCTGGTCTGGCCGCCCGCCCCGGGCGTGCCGCACGGCGACCCGCTGGAGGCCGTCCCGGACGCCGCGGAGATCGGCAACACCTGGCTGTCCCCGCGGGCCCAGGGCACCGGCATCAACACGGAGGCGAAGCTGCTGATGCTGCGGCACGCCTTCGAGGTGTGGCGGGTGCAGCGGATCTCGCTGCGGGCCGACGCCCGCAACACCCGTTCCCGGGTCGCCATCGAGCGGCTGGGCGCCACCTCCGAGGGGGTCCGCCGGGCGCACTCGCGCGGCCTGGACGGGGTGGTCCGGTCCACCGCGTTCTACTCGATCCTGGACGAGGAGTGGCCTGCCGTCCGGGACATCATCGAGCTGCGGATCGCCGCCGCGACCTCGCCCAGTGCGCCGGACCCGGCGCCGCTCAACCAGGAGTGCCTTAGACACGGCAGCTCCCTGGTCGCCGATCCGATGATCGGCGACTCCCTGATGCCGGCCGCCTGAGCCGGCGGCCGGCCGTTCCGGTCCGGGGCGGGGGCGCGACGCCAGCGGTGTCGCGCCCCCGCCCCGGCCGTTTCCTCCCGGGGATTCTCGGCACTCTGTCGAGTTGTCAAGGAGCACGGACCGCACGGGGTTCGGCCCACCTCCGTTCCTGGGTGTGATCCTGCTGACACTCCGCCGGGCCGCACCCGCGCTCCGCCCCGGCTCAGCCGCCGTCCCCGCCCGCCCGCGCCCCGCCCCCGCCCCCCGGCTCGGGCCCGGGGTCGAGCTCGGAACCCGTCCCGGAACCGGCCGCGGAACCGGCCGCCTCCGCGGCGGCGGCCAGTTGCTGGAGGGCCGCGAGGTGCGCCGCCAGCAGGGCGCGGCCCTGCCGGGTCGCGGAGAGCCAGGTGCGGGGCCGCTTCCCGACGTAGCCCTTGCGGGCCCGCAGGTAACCGGCCGCCTCCAGGCCCGCCGCCGTCTTGCTGAGCACCGAGTCCGAGACCTGGCAGTAGTCCCGGACCACGGAGAACTCGGCTTCCTGGCACCCGCTGAGGAAGGCCAGGACGGTGAGCCTGGTGGGCTGGTGGAGTATCGGGGCGAGACCGTTCACCGTTCGTTGCTCATGCTCTGCTCCTTGATTTCCCGATTTGCCATGGCGATGACGCCCCAGACGGCCAGGCCGCCGACCGCGCCCGCGGCGGCCATCGCCCACGCCTGGTCGTCGGTGACCAGCCAGGTGCCGAGCCAGGCCAGCACCGCCAGCAGGACGCTCAGGCCGAGCGCGCGCAGGACGCCCGGCGGGACCTTGGTCTTCTCCAGCCGCGCGGCGACGCCGCTGGAACGCATGGCCACCCGCACTATGGCCGCCACCACCACCGCGAGGGCGGCCGCGCACAGCGGTATCAACCACTGCGCCTGCCGCTGGAAGCTCTGCCCGATCGCCGCGCAGTAGACCGCGAGGACCGCGCCCACCCCGGGGCCGTACCACCAGGGCATCGGCGCGGGCCGCCGGGCCGCGGCCTGCGCGCGCCGGGCGATCGCCAACGCCTGCGCGGGCGTGAACTCCTCGGACTGCTCGTGCTGCTTGTCGTCAACCATCGGATCCCCCGAGCGGACGTGCCGTCGGATCCGGCCTACTGCCGGATCAAGTTCTCACACTCTGACACATACTTTCTGGAAGGGAAACTATTTTTTTGACTGCCCGTCAGTCCGCTGCTCAGCAGCGCGGATCGATCTCCTGGAAGGTGCCGTAGTGGTCGGGCGTCCAGTACTGCTCGCCGGTGCTCCCGGTGACGATCCGCCTGGTCCCGCGGTCGTCCGACCCGGGCGTGACCACGGTGAACTCGTGGTAGTAGCCGCTGCCCTGACGGGGCAGCCGACCCTCCCGGTTCTCGAAGACGATGCCGTCCGAGCGGTACGGGTAGGGGCCGCCCCGGGCGATCAGGCCGAGGGTGTCGAGGGCCTGGGCGGGCAGCTTGCCCCGGCAGACGTCGGCCAGCGCCGGGTCGTCGGGCACCCAGCTCCCCCGCGCGGTGGGCGACTTGGCCGGAGCCGAGGGCTTGGGCGCGCTCGCGGCTCCACTGCGGGAGGCGGAAGCGGAGGCGGAAGCGGTGACGGGGGCGGACGCGGCGGACGGGGACTTCGTGCCGCCCGCGCTGCCCGCGCCGTCCGGATCGTTCCCGCCGTTCAGCAGGGCGGCGACGCCCGCGGCGATGCCGAGGAGGACCACGGCAACGAGGCTGATCAGGCGGTTTCGGCTGTTCATGGCCCCAGCCTGCCGCATTCGCTCACCCGGACGGCGCACGGCACACGGCGGCACGGCACACGGCGGCACGGCACTCGGCCGCGCGGCACGCGGCACGCGCCCGATCCGCGGCGACCGGCCGCGCGGGGAACGCCGCCGGGGCGGGACCGGACGCCGTTGTCCGTTCCCGCCCCGGCTGCTCCCGTACGGCGGCTCTCCTGCGCCGAGCTCCGCCGCACGCCCCTCCCTTGCGGAGGGTTGCGTTCAGTGAACCGCGCCGCTTCGTGTCAGCGCGAGTCACTTCCCGCCGTCTCGATGGCGGCGCGGCCTGCCTCCAGGCGCGCCACCGGAATCCGGAAGGGAGAGCAGGATACGTAGTCCAGCCCCACCTCGTGGAAGAAGTGGACCGAATCGGGGTCGCCGCCGTGCTCGCCGCAGACGCCGAGCTTGAGGTCGGGGCGGGTGGCCCGGCCGGCCTGCGCGGCGTTCTTGACCAGGGCGCCGACGCCGTCGCGGTCGATGGTCTCGAACGGGCTGACCCCGAAGATGCCCTTCTCCAGGTAGGCGGTGAAGAAGGACGCCTCGACGTCGTCGCGGGAGAAGCCCCACACGGTCTGGGTCAGGTCGTTGGTGCCGAAGGAGAAGAAGTCGGCGGCCTCGGCGATCTGACCGGCCGTCACGGCGGCGCGCGGCAGCTCGATCATGGTGCCGAGCTTGATGTCCAGGCTGACGCCGGTGGACGCGGCGACCTCGGCGAGCACCCGCTCGCACTCGTCGCGGACCAGTTCCAGCTCCTGGACGGTGCCGACCAGCGGGATCATCACCTCGGGGCGCGGGTCGCCACCGGCCAGCTTGCGCTCGGCCGCGGCCTCGGCGATCGCCCGGACCTGCATGCCGAACAGGCCGGGGATGACCAGGCCGAGGCGGACGCCGCGCAGGCCGAGCATCGGGTTGGCCTCGTGCAGCCGGTGGACGGCCTGGAGCAGGCGCAGGTCGTTCTCGTTCGGGTCCTTGCGGGCCTCGGCGAGGGCGACGCGCACCGACAGTTCGGTGATGTCGGGCAGGAACTCGTGCAGCGGCGGGTCGAGCAGCCGGACCGTCACCGGGAGGCCGTCCATCGACTGGAACAGCTCCAGGAAGTCGCCCTTCTGCAGCGGCAGCAGGCTGGACAGCGCGGTCTCGCGGTCCTTGTCGTTGTCCGCCAGGATCAGGTGCTCGACCTCCTTGCGGCGCTCCTCCCCGAGGAACATGTGCTCGGTGCGGCACAGGCCGATGCCCTGGGCGCCGTACCGGCGGGCGCGGTTCGCGTCCTCGGCGTTGTCTGCGTTGGCGCGCACCGCGAGGCGGCGGCGGCCGTCGGCGTGCGACATCAGCCGGTGGACGGCCTGGACCAGCCCGCCCTGGACGTCGGCGCCGGCGTGGATGGTGCCCTCGAAGTACTCGACCACCGGGGACGGCAGCACCGGGACCTCGCCCAGGTACACCTTGCCGTTGGCGCCGTCGATGGAGACCACGTCGCCCTCGTGGACGACCTGGCCGTCGGCGGTGGTGAACTTGCGGTTCTTGGTGTCGACCTCCAGCTCCTCGGCGCCGCAGACACAGGTCTTGCCCATGCCGCGGGCGACCACGGCCGCGTGCGAGGTCTTGCCGCCGCGCGAGGTGAGGATGCCCTCGGCGGCGATCATGCCTTCGAGGTCGTCCGGGTTGGTCTCGCGGCGGACCAGGATGACCTGCTCGCCGGAGCGCGACCACTTCACCGCGGTGTACGAGTCGAAGACCACCTTGCCGACCGCCGCGCCGGGCGAGGCGGCGATGCCGTACGCGACCGGCTTGGTCTCGGAGGTGGGCGCGAAGCGCGGGAACATCAGCTGGGCGAGCTGGCCGCCGGTGACCCGGTGCAGCGCCTCGTCCAGGTCGATCAGGCCCTGGTCGACGAGCTGGACGGCGATCCGGAACGCGGCCGCGGCGGTGCGCTTGCCGACCCGGGTCTGCAGCATCCAGAGCTTGCCGCGCTCGATGGTGAACTCGATGTCGCACAGGTCCCGGTAGTGGTTCTCCAGGGTGTGCATGATGGTCATCAGCTCGTCGTACGACTTCTTGTCGAGCTGCTCCAGGTCGGCCAGCGGCAGGGTGTTGCGGATGCCCGCCACCACGTCCTCGCCCTGGGCGTTCTGCAGGTAGTCGCCGTAGACGCCCTGGGTGCCGGTGGAGGGGTCGCGGGTGAAGGCGACACCGGTGCCCGAGTCCTCGCCGAGGTTGCCGAAGACCATGCTGCAGACGTTGACGGCGGTGCCCAGGTCGTTCGGGATGCGCTCCTGCCGGCGGTAGAGGCGGGCCCGGTCGCCGTTCCAGGAGTGGAAGACCGCGTGGATCGCCAGGTCCAGCTGCTCGCGCGGGTCCTGCGGGAACTCCCGGCCGGTCTCCCGGAGCACGATCGCCTTGAAGGTGGCGACCAGCGACTCCAGGTCCGCGGCGGTGAGGTCCAGGTCGTTGGCGGTGCCCTTGGCGTGCCTGGCCTCCTCCAGCGCCTCCTCGAAGAGCTCGCCGTCGACGCCCAGCACGGTCTTGCCGAACATCTGGACCAGGCGGCGGTACGAGTCCCAGGCGAAGCGCTCGTTGCCGGACTGGGCGGCGAGCCCGGTCACCGAGGCGTCGGAGAGGCCGATGTTCAGGACGGTGTCCATCATTCCGGGCATCGAGAACTTGGCACCGGAACGCACCGAGACCAGCAGCGGGTCGTCGGCCTGGCCGAGCCGCTTGCCCATCTGCCCCTCAAGGGCGACCAGGTGGCCGGTGATCTCCTCGTTCAGCGAGCCCGGCTCGGTCCCGGTCTCCAGGAAGACCTTGCAGGCGTCGGTGGTGATGGTGAACCCCGGAGGGACGGGGAGGCCCAGGTTGGTCATCTCGGCGAGGTTCGCACCCTTCCCGCCGAGAAGATCCTTGAGGTCCTTGTTTCCTTCGGTGAAGGAGTAAACAAACTTCTGCTGCGCCGCCACGGGTCGTTCTCCTCGCACACGGTTGCCCTGACGCCGGAGAACATACCCATTTCGAAGGCCGTCTAGGGGAGCGAATAGCTCGTACGAGCCGCCGAACGGGCGATTGGCCAGCAGATCTAATGTCCGGATGAGCATTTGCCTGCGTTGCCGAAATCGTCCGGATGACGCTTGCGAGAGTTCAAGAAATGAACGCATCGCCACGTGCAGCTCACGCGAACCGGACACACGGTGACGGCATTCGCTCCGCCACGTTTCCCCGGCTTGATTTCCTGCAGCCAGCTGCGGCGATCCGCCCGGGGCCCCTTCGGGAAGCGATCCGGACTTGTACACCTTGGCGAAGTCCGCTGACCGACTGTCACTCGCCACGATATGTGGCCAGCGTCACGAGCGCATCTCAGCTGTCGAGCCGAGTCGACCTACGCCAGCCGTCGCTTTCCGTTGATGGTCCCGTTGCTCTGTGTTGCTCGAATTCGCCTCCAAGGAGCCCTCCTGTCCACCTTGGACAATCCGGCCGGGACGTCACGGCCAGACTCGTGTCCGAGCCGAATCTGCCGATACGTACAGATCATCCGCCAGATGTATCCGACTCGGCGTCTTCGGCGAGCTTGGCGCACTCGTACGGATCGTCCAACCAGCCTTCGGGCAGGACCACCCGGTTGTTGCCGCTGGTCCGGCCGCGCGGGCCGTCCGCGCCGATCGGCCAGTTCTGCTCCTGGTCGACCAGGGCCAGCGTCTCGGCCAGCTCGGTCAGCGAGCTGGAACCGGCGAGCTTCACCCGCAGCTCGGAACCGACCGAGAAGCCCTTGGTGTACCAGGCGACGTGCTTGCGGAAGTCGATGACACCGCGGGCCTCGTCGCCGAGCCACTCCCCGAGCAGCTGGGCGTGCCGCACCATGGCGCGGGCCACGTACGCGAAGGTGGGGCGGGCGTAGTCGACGTCGCCCTCGAAGATCGACACCAGGTCCTTGAACAGCCAGGGCCGGCCGAGGCAGCCCCGGCCGACGACCACGCCGTCGCAGCCGGTCTCACGCATCATCCGCACCGCGTCGTCGGCGGACCAGATGTCTCCGTTGCCGAGCACCGGGATGCCGGCCGGGACGGACTCGCGGAGCCGGGCGATCGCCGACCAGTCCGCGGTGCCGCCGTAGTGCTGGGCGGCGGTGCGACCGTGCAGGGCGATGGCGGAGACGCCTTCCTCCGCACCGATCCGACCGGCGTCGAGGTAGGTGAGGTGGTCGTCGTCGATGCCCTTGCGCATCTTCATCGTGACCGGCAGGTCACCCGCGTTGGCGACCGCCTGGCGCAGGATGTCGCGCAGCAGGTTGCGCTTGTACGGCAGCGCGGAGCCGCCGCCCTTGCGGGTCACCTTGGGGACGGGGCAGCCGAAGTTGAGGTCGATGTGGTCGGCGAGCCCTTCCTCGGAGATCATCCGTGCCGCCCTGCCGACGGTCTCCGGGTCCACTCCGTACAGCTGGATCGAGCGCGGCTTCTCGCTCGGGTCGAACTTGATCAGCTGCATGGTCTTGGCGTTGCGCTCGACCAGGGCACGGGTGGTGATCATCTCGGAGACGTACAGGCCCCTGCCGCCGCTCTGCTCCCGGCAGAGGGTGCGGAAGGGCGCGTTGGTGATGCCGGCCATCGGGGCCAGCACCACCGGCGGCCAGACCTCCATCGGCCCGATGTTCAACGGGGCGAACTCCGGTGCGCCGAGTGCTGCCGGGGTGGCCTGGGCGGTGTCGGGCGTGGTGGTCATGCGCGGCGGATCCTCATACGGGTAGGGCCCCAATGGCGGGCTTCCGGACTCTCCATTCTCTCCCACCCGCCGGACCGCCCCGCCCGAGGCCGGGACCTGCCGGGGAGCGGGGCTTCCCAGGGAGCGCGGGGCTTCCCGGGAAGCGGGGCCTCCCGGGAAGCGGGGACGCCGGAGATCGGACTGCCGGGAGGGGCTACTGGGGGGTGTCGCCGACCGGTGGGCGGTTGGGGCGGTGGTCAGGGTTCTCCGTCCCGGTCGATGGTGACGCTGCCGGAGACGGAGGTGACGTCGATCAGCCTCGACGAGTCGACGTCCTGGAGGGACCGGTCGATCGTCTGGCCGCCGCTGTCGCTGCTGAGGTCGATCCGGTACCGGTTGCGGTCGTCGGGCAGGTGCAGGACGAGGTTCCCGGAGGCGAGGCGGATGGTGACCTCGTCCGGTGGTCGGGCGTACTGCAGGGTGATCGCTCCGGAAGAAGAGGACAGTTGGGCCTTGGACGCGCTCAGCCCCGTACCGATGATCTGCCCGGAGCCGCTCTTCGCCCGGATCGGGCCGCTGACCCCGGTCAGTTCGATCTGACCACTGCCGGTCTCCGCCGAAACGCTGCCGGCCAGGCCCACGAACTCCGTCCGTCCGGAGCCGTTGCGCGCGTGGACGGCGGTCGACGGCGGTACCTGTATCTCCAGGGCGACCGGGCACCCGTGCAGGAACCGGGCCTCCGGGCAGTCGACGGAGATCGACATCGTGCCCGCGTCGATCCGGGTGGCGACCACGGGCCTCCGCACGGCCCAGCCGGTCTTCTCGGAGACCACCACCCGGTCGGTGCCGCCGACGCGGACGGTGACCTGGGCGGGGCCGGAGTCGACGTCGAGTTGCCCGACCGCCTCGAAGTACGTCCGTTCCCGGACGGATTCCTGCTGGATGAGCAGTGCCCCCGCGACGGCGGCACCCGCCAGGACGGCGCAGACCAGGGCCAGCACGCCGACGACCCGCCAGGCCCGGCGCTCGCCGGGGCCGGGCGCGGCGGGCGGGCCGGGCGGACCCGGGGCCGGCAGCCAGCGGGAGAGCCGGCCCGGCGCGGGAGCGGCCCGGGGTTCGGGCGGTGCGGTCCGCGTCACTGGCTGACCTCCAGGAAGCGCAGCACCGCGAGCACCCGCCGGTGGGTCTCCTCCGCGGGCGGCAGGTCGAGCTTGGTGAGGATGGAGTTGATGTGCTTGGAGACGGCGCTGTCGCTGACCACCAGGGACTCGGCGATCGCGGTGTTCGAACGCCCTTCGGCCATCAGCGCCAGGACGTCCCGCTCCCGGGGCGTCAGCCGGTGCAGCGGATCGCTGTCCCGGCGCAGCAACAGTTGGGCGACCACCTCGGGGTCGAGGGCGGTGCCGCCCTGGGCGACCCGGTGCAGCGCCTCCACGAACTCGTCCACGTTGGCGACCCGCTGCTTGAGCAGGTAGCCGACGCCACTGGTGTTCTTGGCCAGCAGGTCCGCGGCGTAGCGCTCCTCGACGAACTGGGAGAGCAGGACGACCGCGGTGTCGGGCCACTGCCGTCGGATCATCAGTGCGGCCCGGACGCCCTCGTCGGCGAAGCCCGGGGGCATCCGGACGTCGGCGACGACGATCTGCGGACGGTGCTCCTCGACGGCGGCGAGCAGTGCCTCGGCGTCCCCCACCGCGGCGGCGACCTCGTACCCCTCGCTCTCCAGCACCTTGACGATGCCGATCCTCAGCAGGACCGAGTCCTCGGCGATCACAGCTCGCACGGCAGCTCCATGGTGATGGTGGTCGGGCCCCCGCGGGGGCTGGTGATGGTGAACGATCCGTCGACCGAGGCGGCGCGTTTGCGCAGGCCGGTGAGGCCGCTGCCCCGGCCGGCGTCCGCCCCGCCGACACCGTCGTCGGTGATGGTGATGCGCAGCCGGTCGGCCGACCGGCGCAGGACGAGGTCGACCCGGGAGGCCCGGGAGTGCTTGGCGGCGTTGGCCAGCGCTTCGGAGACCGTGAAGTAGGCGACCGCCTCCACGGTGGGGGCTATCCGGCCCGGGAGGTCGACCGTGAGGTGCACGGGGACGGGGCTGCGGGCGGCGATCCCGGAGAGCGCCGCGTCGAGCCCCCGGTCCTCCAGGACCGCCGGGTGCAGGCCGCGGACCAGGTCGTGGAGTTCCTTGACGGCGGCCTGAGCCTCCTCGTGCGCGGCGGTGATGACCTCCATGGCTTCGGGCGGGAGGTGTTTGAGGGTGCGCCGGGCGAGGCCGAGGTTCATCGCGAGCGAGACCAGGCGTTGCTGCGCGCCGTCGTGCAGGTCCCGCTCGATGCGGCGCCGCTCGGCGTCGGCCGCGTCCACCACGTCCACCCGGCTCCGGGCCAGGTGCTCGACCCGCCGCTCCAGCACCTCCGCCCGGTTGGGGCCGAGCAGGGCGCGGACCGTCCACAGGTCGACGGCGGCGAACAGGGCGGCGAGCCAGGGGGTGGCGGCCAGCAGGAGCAGGCCGCCGACGGTGGCGGAGACGCCCTCGACGGCCCAACCCGGTCTGGTGCGCAGGGGGTTGTCCGGCGGCAGCAGCCACACCCAGCCGAAGAAGCCGAGCAGGACGGCCGACGCCCCCCAGAGGGCGAGCACCAGCCCGGCGCACAGGGCCTGCAGCGGAGCGACCACCAGGTGGTGGACCGCCTGGCGCCACGTCAGCCCCGCGCGGAGCCGGACCAGCCACGCCGCCTCCGGCGGGACCCGGCCCGGGACCTCCACCCCGCGCAGGGCCCGGACCCGGCTGCGCTGGGCGGTGGTCAGCAGGTCGAGGAGGACCACCGCCAGGAGCAGGTACATCAGCACCAGGCCGTGCGGACCGTTGAGGACCATCACGGCGGGCAGGCCGAACGGGAGGCCCGCGGCCAGGAACAGCGAGTCCCGTCGAGCGCTCGCGGACCACGGCGTGCGCGCGGCCAGGGCGGCACGGACCGCGGCTCCCCGGGCTGCCCGGTGCGATGGCGTATCGATCTTCGACTGGGACATGCGGATCAGCGTAGGGTCCGCCCGATTCCGGCATCCATGGCGTGGGCCTCCGTCTTTATGGTGTAGCTGGCTACACCATAAAGACGGAACCGCAGGCTACCGACAGGATCTTTGCGTCGAAGGATTCTTGACGGCATGACGAACACGAACCTGCTCCGCTGCGGCCGCGTCCCCTTCTCCTCCGTCCGGGCAACGGCCCCCGGCTTCTCCCACACCTGCCCCGAACTCTCCGGCGGGCCCGGCGAGTCGGGGCTGATCACCGCGATCGGCCCCTGGGTGGCGCGGCTGCGCACGGGCCGCCGTCCGGCCATGGAGGTCTACGAGTACGGCGAACTGCTCGACGTCGTGGTCGACTCCTCGCTCGGCGGCTCCGGGTTGCGCGGAGCACGGCGCGATCCGTTCGGAGGCCCGGGGGGAGGGCCGGTCTCGTGCGCGTGGGGCCGGCTGCCGCCCTGCGGAACGGCCCCGCCGGTGCGCTTCCTCACCGGCGGTCTGCGGCGGCGGGCCGCCGAAACCGCCGCGGTGCGGGTGGCGGGCCGGTTCTGGTTCGGCTCGACGGCCGGGCAGTTCCGCTGGGCACGACTGCCGACCGCGGCCGGCTGCGCCTGCGCCGACCGCCCGGCCCGGGGGAGGACGACGTGATCGGGTCCGTCCGCACGCCCGTCCCCGCCGGTGCCGGAGGCACCGTCCGGCCGGGGCGGCCCGCGATCGTGGGCCGACGGGCCGGTCGGCTGCGGGCCGAGGTGCTGTTCCTGGGCTGCGGGGTGCTCCTGCTGCCCTGGGCCGCTCTGCTCGCCGCCTTCCCCGGCGGCCGCCCCTGGGCCGTGCTCGACCTGGGCGAGGCAGCAGCCCTGTGCACGGCCGGCGTACGGCTGCGGCGGGGCCTGAGCCCGTTCTGGCCCGCCGTTCTGGCCGGTGCCCTGCTGGTCCTGGACGCCGGGTGCGACCTAGCCACGGCGTCCGGCGGCCGCGAACTGCTGGCCGCCCTGCTGATGGCGGCGTGCGCGGAACTGCCGTTGGCCGCGAAGTGCTGGTCGACGGCGTTCCGGAGGAGCAGTGCCCCGGTGTCGGCGGCCGGTCGGCGTCGTCGCCCCCGGCTGCTCCGGTGGCGTGCCGCCCCCTCGTCTCCGGTGGGCGCGCGGCCCGCCGGGTTCCCCACGGAAGGAGTGTCTGTGCAGAACGTCCACCTGACGGTGCAGTCCGTTTCGGGCGTGGTGACCGGCGTCCCGGCCAGCCGGGTGTACGCCGGAATGTCGCGCCGGTTGCGGGTGACCGGCGACGAGCCGGTTCACCGGTCCCCTGGTGAACCGTCACGCCCCGCCCCCGGCAGGGACTCTTCGACGACCCCGGCCGCGAGCGGGTGCGGCCGCCCGGTGCGACCGCCCGACCGAGCGCCGGCCGCCGGGCCGCAGGTCCGAGCCGGGCACTGGGCCTCCGGGCGTCGCCCGGATCGGCCGCGCCGGGTGGTGTCCGCTGCTGCGGGAGCGGCCGGCTCCGTGCGGGGCGGGCCCGGGGGTCCCGGCGCACGGCACCGCCTCGCCGCGGAGCAACGGTGCCGCTCCGGGGAAGTGCGCTCGCGGCAGTCCCACCGGTACGCGGCCGGCTCGCGCCGCCGTTCCTCGGCCGGGGTCTGAACAGCCCTTGGAGCGGCCCTGAACGGGCCCACCCGTCCCCTGCCCCTCCCTCGCCGCCCTGAACAACGCGCCCGGTCCCGGGCCGAAAGGAGTTGCCTGGTCCTGCGGTGATCCGGCGGACACCACCGTCAATCCGATCGTCTCCCGTCTCCGCTGTTCTCCCTCCGGGTCTTCCGATCCTTGATTCCTGCACAGTGCGATTCGCCCTGCCGACCGACGACCACGTTCCGGCCATCGGCCCCGTCCCCGGGGTCGCGCTCGCCGGTGCGGCGTGCGGTCGGCGGGCGCAGTGCCGTGCGTCGTCCGGCACGGAAAGAACGGGCGCCCGGCGGGCGGCAAGACCTGGAGCGGTGCCCCGGGTGCGGGCGGGCATCACCGTGGGTGGCCGCAGGAAAATGAAAAGCCGACAGCCGGGGCCGGTGCGAGGATGGCGGCATGACGACGAACCCGCCCCTCCCGCCGCACGAGACGCGCACCCGCGAGCAGTTGGCGGCTGCGGTCGGTTCCGGGGCGCGCCCGAAGTACCTGCGCTTCTGGGGGCACCGGCCGCAGCGGGACGGGCAGATCGGGCCCGGAGCACTCAGTCAGTGGTGGCCCTCCCCGTTCACCGTCGACGGGGTCCGGTACCTCACCGCCGAGCACTGGATGATGGCCGGGAAGGCCCGGCTGTTCGAGGACGAGGAGGCGGTCCCGAAGATCCTCCGGGCCCGGACGCCCGCCGAGGCGAAGAACCTCGGCCGTCTGGTCAAGGGGTTCGACGAGGAGCAGTGGGTGGCGCACCGCTTCGAACTGGTGGTGACTGGCAGCACCGCGAAGTTCGGGCAGGACGAGCGGCTCCGCGCGTACCTGCTCGGTACCGGTCAGCGCGTCCTGGTGGAAGCCAGCCCGCTCGACCGGATCTGGGGCATCGGGTTGGCGGCCGACGACGAACGGGCGGATTCCCCGTCCCACTGGCGGGGTCTGAACCTGCTCGGCTTCGCGCTGATGGAGGCGCGGACGCGACTGGCGAGCTGATCTGCCCGACCCAACTCCGTTCAGCGAATGGGGAGTTGACTGCACCCGGCACAAGCAGGACAAGTCGGACGGTTTTTGGCCGAAATTCACGAGTTCCACCGGTCTCCCGCACCACACCGGCCACTCGCACCCCCATCTCGAAAAGGTTAAGACTTGCTCCCGTAACGTGGCCGCCGTACGCCAGCGCCAGGATGGCCACCAGTCGTTGTGTTCGGAGGCCGGTCGGGTGGCCTCCGTGGAGAGGTCGGGGCGGGGCGCGATGACCGTACGCGATACGGGGCCGGATTCGGCCGATGTCCAGACGCTCAGAGCGGAGTTGGACGAACTACTGAGAGCGCGCCAGTTCGCCGCGCAGCGCGAGCGCAGACTCGCCGAGGCCGTCCGGGCCGGCCACGAACCCGACCACGCACCCATGTACGGCCGCCCACCCCGACAGCCCGACCCCGAGCTGATGCGACAGCTCGCCCAGGCCCAGAACCTCCGCGAAGGACTCGGCGCACGCTGTCTGGAACTGAGTGACCGCCTCCTCGCCGCCGAGGACCGGCAGTTGGCGGGCCGACTGGCCAACGGCGCCCCGCCCGCGCCCGCCACCACAGCGAACGGCACTCCCGAGAACCTCCCCGCAGACCCCTGGTCCCACCACTCGACCGGGCCGACCGCCCGCCCGGCTCCCCCGCAGCGCGCGTTCCCGACCGGAGCCCGCTTCGGCGGAGGGCCCCACACCGAACCCGCCGGTGCTCCGGACGGCACAACCGATGACACGATCGACCCCGCCCCGGCCACCGTCCCCCCGCCACTTCGCGGCGCCCGCTTCAGGATCAGCCGGACCCGCCGCGCCGCCCAGAAGAACGACGACCGCACAACCTCCGCCGGCGCCCCGCCCGGCACCGGCGAACCCGACCCGATCGACCGCCCCGGCGGACCGGTTGCCGGAACGAAGGAACACGTCGGCACCTCGTGGGCCAGAACACCCCTTCCCGGCAAGGGCTTCGACGACCACAGAACCCAGAGCGCCGCCTCCGCGCAGACATGGCGCCCCCGCACCGGACGCGACCATGGCACGGACACCCGCACGGGTACGGGTACGGGTACGGGTACGGGTACGGGTACGGAAACCGTCGCAGGCAGTGGCTCCTCCACCGGCGACCGCAACACCGGATTCGGGGGCTCCGGAGCGCCCGGGGACTCTGGAATCACCGGAGGTGGCACCACGACACCCCCGACGACGGGCGGGGCCCGGCCCCGGACGGGTGCCGAACTGATCACCCTCGTCCAACGGATCACCGACCTGCACCGACAGGGCGCGGTGCACGAGTCCGCGGCCGTCGTGGGCCAGGTGGCGCTGACGATCGCGCCGGCCGACCTGGTCGGGCTGGCCACCCTCCTGCGCAGCGAGGGGCCGACCGGTTCCTCCACCTACCTGGCCAGGTCGGTGGCCCTCGGCGCCCCGGAGCACGCGGCGGCCACACTGGCGGAACTGCGCCGCGAGGGGCTGGTGGAGGAGGCGGCCGACCTGTTCCACGCCCTGTGGACGGTGAGCGCACAGACCTTCCCCGCCCTGCTCGCGGCGCTGGAACAGTCGGGGCAGTCGGCCGACGGACAGACCCTGCTGTGGGAACGGGCCTCCGCGCCCGCCGATGAACTCTCCGAACTGACAAGGAACTTGCGGGCGTCAGGGCGTTCCGGCGACGCCCGTCACCTGCTGCGCCAGGCTGCGGGCCGACCGGTCGGGGAGGTCGCGGCGATCGCCGCGGTGCTGGACGAGGAATCCGCCACCGAACTGGTCGGCGAACTGGTGCGGATGCGTTCGGCGGACGACGTCGGCCAGTTCGCGGCTGCGGTCCGGGATTCGGTGGAACTGTACAACGCGGTGCTGTTCGCCGCGGACGACCTGGAGGAGGGTCGGGCCCGCAGCGCGTTCGCGGCGCTGCGCACCGCGGGGCTGCCGACCGAACTGGCCCTCCGGCCCAGGTCGAAGTCCCGTCAGCGCCGCTGAGCGGACGACCGCACCGGCGGCGGAACGCCGTCCGGCCGGTGGACGCCCCCGTTCGGGGCACTCACCGGCCGGACGAAGAAAGCGCGGCCCTGCTACTCCGGCGTCCGGTGTCAGCAGCCGATCAGGCGGGTGGCCAGGTAGGACTTCACCTGGTCGAGCGACACGCGCTCCTGCGCCATGGTGTCCCGCTCGCGGACGGTCACCGCGTTGTCCTCAAGGGTGTCGAAGTCGACGGTGACGCAGAACGGGGTACCGATCTCGTCCTGGCGGCGGTAGCGCTTGCCGATCGCGCCGGCGTCGTCGAACTCCACGTTCCAGGCGGAGCGCAGGTCGGCGGCGAGGCCGCGGGCCTTCGGCGAGAGGTCGGCGTTGCGGGAGAGCGGGAGCACCGCGACCTTGACCGGGGCGAGCCGGGGGTCGAGCCGCATGCCGACGCGCTTCTCCATGACGCCCTTGGCGTTCGGCGCCTCGTCCTCGAAGTAGGCGTCGAGCAGGAAGGCCAGCATGGCGCGGTTGAGGCCGGCCGCGGGCTCGATCACGTACGGGAAGTAGCGCTCGTTCGCGTCCTGGTCGAAGTACTTGAGGTCCTGGCCGGAGTGCTCGCTGTGCACCGTCAGGTCGTAGTCGGTGCGGTTGGCCACGCCCTCCAGTTCGGAGAACTCGCTGCCGCCGAAGTTGAAGCGGTACTCGATGTCCACCGTGCGCTTGGCGTAGTGGGACAGCTTCTCCTTGGGGTGCTCGAAGAAGCGCATGTTCTCGGTCCGCAGGCCGAGGTCGACGTACCAGTTCCAGCGCTGCTCGAGCCAGTACTCGTGCCAGGTCTCGTCCTCGCCCGGCTTGACGAAGAACTCCATCTCCATCTGCTCGAACTCGCGGGTGCGGAAGATGAAGTTGCCGGGGGTGATCTCGTTGCGGAAGCTCTTGCCCACCTGGGCGATGCCGAACGGCGGCTTCTTCCGCGTGGTGGTCTGGACGGCCCGGAAGTTGGTGAAGATGCCCTGTGCCGTCTCGGGGCGCAGGTAGGCCAGGCCGGAGGCGTCCTCGGTGACACCGAGGTGCGTCTTCAGCATGCCCGAGAACTCCTTGGGCTCCGTGAAGGCGCCCTTGTTGCCGCAGTTCGGGCAGTTGAGGTCGGCGAGGCCGTTGGCGGGCAGCTTGCCGTGCTTGGCCTCGTACGCCTCTTCCAGGTGGTCGGCGCGGAAGCGCTTGTGACAGGAGAGGCACTCGGTCAGCGGGTCGTTGAAGGTCGCGACGTGGCCGGACGCCTCCCAGACCTCGCGGGCCAGGATCACCGAGGAGTCGATACCGACGACGTCCTCCCGAGCGGTGACCATCGCGCGCCACCACTGGCGCTTGATGTTCTCCTTGAGCTCGACTCCCAGCGGACCGTAGTCCCAGGCGGCGCGGGTACCGCCGTAGATCTCGCTGCAGGGGTAGACGAAGCCACGGCGCTTGCTCAGGCTGACGATCGTGTCGATCTTGTCGGCGGCCACAGTGCTCTCTTCAGTACGACGGCACGGTCAGGGCGCCGCTGGTTGCGCGCGCCCGAATAACTCAGGGTACCGGGGATGCGGGGGCGGGGATCAACTCGATAGTGGCACGGGCGGGCCGCCGGGTGGCTGTACCGGGAGTGAACAGCAGTGCGCCCTCCGGCGTGTTGGCGGTCGGCGGAGGCGCGGCGGAACGGGCGCCCGGCACCGGTACGCGACGCCCCCACCCTATGCAAGTTGACAATCATTTCCAGATAAGATGAGAATGGTTGTCATGAGGATTCACCGCCCGTCCCCCCGGATAGCACTCGCTGCCGCCGCCGTCACCGGAGCACTACTGCTCTCCGGCTGCGGCGGTGTCAGCAACGCGGCAGGCAAGGACGGTGGCCGACTGGACGTGGTGGCCTCCTTCTACCCGATGGAGTACCTGACCCGGCAGATAGGCGGGGAGCACGTCAAGGTCACCGACCTGACCGCCCCCGGGGTGGAACCGCACGACCTGGAGCTGACGGCCAAGCAGGTCGCGGCCGTCGAACGGGCCGACGCGGTGGTCTACCTGAAGGGCCTGCAGCCCACGGTGGACAAGGCCGTCGCACAGTCCCACGTCGAGCACGCGGTGGACGCCACCGCCGTCTCCCCCCTGGTGGACCACCACCTCGACGAGGGCGGGGAGGAGGGGGCGGACGGGAGCGAGGCGCACGACGGCGAGCACGGGCACGAGCACAGCGGCCCGGCCGGAGACCCGCACATCTGGCTCGACCCGACCCGGTACGCGGCGGTGGCCCGCGCCGTGGGGGCCCGGCTCGCGGAGATCGACCCCGCCAACGCCGCCGACTACCGGCACAACACCGACGACCTGGTGACCCGGCTGACCGCCCTGGACCAGGAGTTCAAGGACGGCCTGGCGAACACCGGCACCCGGACCTTCGTCACCAGCCACGCCGCGTTCGGCTACCTCGCCGACCACTACGGACTGGAGCAGGTCGCGATCAACGGGGTCGACCCGGAGGCCGAGCCCACCCCGTCCCGGATGGCCGCGATCCAGCGCGCCGCCAAGGAGAACGGCGTGACCACCGTCTTCTTCGAAGCCCTGGTCAGCCCCAAGCTGGCCGAGACCGTCGCCGCCGACCTCGGACTCAAGACCGCCGTGCTCGACCCGCTGGAAGGGATCAAGGAGCCGGACCGGAACGACTACTTCTCCGTCATGCGGCAGAACCTGACCAACCTGCGGGCCGCGCTCGGCACCCGCTGAGCCCACGAGCAACCGACCCCGCCGAACCCACGCGCCACGCGCCACGCGCCACGCGCCACGCGCCACCGAGCGGACACCTGAACGAGCGGCGAGAACAGAGCGAGGAATCACCATGAGTGCTGTCACTGCCCCGGCAGACTCCGACCGGCCGCGTCCGTCCTCCCCCGAGGACGCCGGGCCGGCGGTCGTCGGCCTCCGGGGCGCGGTCGCCACCGTCGGGGGGCGGCCGGTGCTGCGCGGCGTCGACCTGACCGTCCGGGCCGGCGAAGTGGTCGCCCTGCTGGGCGCCAACGGCTCCGGCAAGTCCACCACCGTGAAGAGCGTGATCGGCTCGGTGCCGCTGGACCGGGGCAGCCTGGAGCTGTTCGGGCGGCCGTACCGCAAGTTCCGGGACTGGCACCGGATCGGGTACGTACCGCAGCGCACCACCGCGGCCGGCGGGGTGCCGGCCACCGTTCGCGAGGTGGTCTCCACCGGGCGGCTGCCGCAGCACGGCCTGCTGCCGTTCCGCCGCAAGGACCGGGCCGCGGTGGACCGGGCACTGACCGCCGTCGGCATGCTGGACCGGGCCGGCGACCGCGTGGCCCACCTGTCCGGCGGACAGCACCAGCGGGTGCTGATCGCCCGCGCCCTGGTCGGCGTCCCCGACCTGCTGATCATGGACGAGCCGATGGCCGGGGTCGACGTGGACAGCCAGCAGGTGCTCGCCGAGATCCTCCGCAACGAGGTCCAGCGCGGCTGCGCCGTCCTGCTGGTGCTGCACGAACTCGGACCGCTCGAACCGCTGATCGACCGCGCCGTGGTGCTCCGCGACGGCTGCGTCGCCCACGACGGGCCGCCGCCCCGGGGCGTCGGCCAGCACGCGCTGCCCGGCCACGACCACGTCCACCCGCACGCCGACGACCACCACCGCACCACCCAGGGGCTACTGGCATGATCGAGATGTTCCAACCCGACTTCATGCAGCGGGCGTTCCTCGCCGCCGTCCTGGTCGGCGTCACCGCGCCCTCGATCGGCATCTACCTGGTGCAGCGCCGACAGGCGCTGATGGGCGACGGCATCGGGCACGTCGCGCTGACCGGTGTCGGCCTCGGCTTCCTGTTCCAGGCCAACCCGATGTGGACGGCGGTGCTGGTCTGCGTGCTCGGCGCCGTCGTGATGGAGCTGGTCCGGGCCCGCGGCAACCAGCGCGGCGACATCGCGCTGGCGATGCTCTTCTACGGCGGCATGGCCGGCGGCAAGCTGCTGGTCTCGATGAGCAGCCAGTCCGGTGCGGGCAGCCTGGAGAGCTACCTGTGGGGCTCCATCCTGTTCGTCTCCCCCGGCGACCTTGCGGTGATCGGCCTGCTCGCGGCGGTGGTCCTCGCGGTCACCCTGGGTCTGCGGCGGCAGCTGTTCGCGGTGTGCCAGGACGAGGAGTTCGCCCGGGTGACGGGCCTGCCGGTACGGGTGCTGAACCTGCTGCTCGCGGTGATGGCCGCGGTCACCGTGACCGTCGCCATGCGGGTGGTCGGCCTGCTGCTGGTGAGCGCGCTGATGGTGGTCCCGGTGGCGGCCGCCCAGCAGCTGACCCGCTCCTTCGCGGCCACCCAGGCCACCGCGATCGGGGTGGGCGTGGTGACGGCGCTGTTCGGCGTCGGCACCTCCTACCAAGCCGACCTGCCGTCCGGCCCGACCATCGTGTTCCTGGCCATCCTCACCTTCGCCCTGTTCAGTGCGATCGCCGCGCCGCTGGCCAGGCGGCGCCACCGGGCGTCCGCCGAGCACGGCCCGGCGGTGTGCGACGTGGTCCTGCCCGGCGCGGCCGGGGACTCCCCCGGCGACCCTGGAACCGCGGGGGGCCGGATCGCAGTCCTGGAGGGCACGGAGCCGGTCCGGGCACCGGCGGGAACCACGGTCGATGCGCCGCGGTCGGGGGAGTCACTGTCAAGTCGGGGGCTGGCACAATGATGTGCGAAACCACCCGATCAGCAGGAGGACCCACGGTGACCACCGCAGGCCCGTCGCCGCGCGCGCGTTCGACTCGGCAGCGCACCGCCGTCTCGGCGGTCCTGGACGAGATTGAGGACTTCCGCAGCGCGCAGGAACTGCACGACATGCTCAAGCACCGGGGCGACTCGGTGGGTCTGACGACCGTCTACCGCACCCTGCAGTCCCTCGCCGAGGCCGGTGAGGTGGACGTGCTGCGCACCGCCGAGGGCGAGGCCGTCTACCGGCGGTGCAGCAGCGGGCACCACCACCACCTGGTGTGCCGGCACTGCGGGGCGACCGTCGAGGTCGAGGGCCCCGCGGTCGAGCGCTGGGCCAACGCGGTCGCCGCCGAACACGGGTTCAGCGACATCGCGCACACCCTGGAGATCTTCGGCACCTGCGGCGAGTGCGCCGCCAAGCAGCAGGAGCAGTAACCGCCCGGCGGCCGGGCGGCAGCCACCGTCCGCCCCGGGCAGCGGCCCCGGCGAGGGCAAGGGCAACAGCAACGGCCCCGGCCCCAGCAACGGCGAGGGCCCGGATCGGAACAGTCCGATCCGGGCCCTCGGCCGTACCCGCGCCGCGCCGCGCGCGTCCGCGGTCAGCGCTGCGGCGGAAGCCCGCTGCCGACCTCGTTGGGGAGCGCGCCGCCGAAACGGCGGTCGCGTCGGGCGTACTGCTCGCAGGCGCGCCACAGGTCGCGGCGGTCGAAGTCCGGCCAGAGCACGTCCTGGAAGACCAGCTCGGCGTAGGCCGACTGCCAGGCCAGGAAGTTGGAGGTGCGCTGCTCGCCGCTGGGGCGCAGGAACAGGTCGACGTCCGGCATGTCCGGGTAGTAGAGGTACTTGGCGAAGAGCTTCTCGTTGACCTTCTCCGGGTTGAGCTTCCCGGCGGCGACGTCGCGGGCGATGGCCAGCGCGGCGTCGGCGATCTCGGCCCGCCCGCCGTAGTTGAGGCAGAAGTACAGCGTCATCGCGTCGTTGTTCTTGGTCTGCTCCTGGGCGACCTGGAGCTCCTGGACCACGCTCTTCCACATCCGCGGCATCCGGCCGGCCCAGCGGATCCGGATGCCCATGGCGTCCATCTCGTCGCGGCGGCGGCGGATCACGTCCCGGTTGAAGTTCATCAGGAACTTCACCTCGTCCGGGGAGCGCTTCCAGTTCTCGGTGGAGAACGCGTACAGCGAGAGGTTCTTGACCCCGACCTCCAGGCAGCCGCGCAGCACGTCGAGGACGACGCCCTCGCCGACCCGGTGGCCCTCGGTGCGGGGCAGGCCGCGCTCCTTGGCCCAGCGGCCGTTGCCGTCCATGACCACCGCGACGTGGTTGGGGACCAGTTCGCCCGGGATCTTCGGCGGCTGGGCGCCGCTCGGGTGCGGGGCCGGAGCCTCGTACGTCCGCTTGCTGCCGAACAGCCGTCGCGCGACCATGCTCACTTCTCCACGTATCTCATCGAGCGGATGCCCCGCTCCAGGTGCCACTGCAGGTAGGCGGCCACCAGCCCGCTGCCCTCGCGCCAGTACCGCGGCTCGCAGCCGTCGGCGGTCTGCCAGTCTCCGGAGAGCAGCGCGCCGAGCAGTACCAGTGTCTCAGGGGAGGGTACGGCACTTCCGGGCACCCGGCAGTCGCCGCACAGCACGCCGCCGGCCTGGAGCGAGAAGAAGCGGTTGGGGCCGGGCAGGCCGCAGCGGGCGCAGTCGGTGAAGCTCGCGCCGTAGCCGTTGACGGCGAGCGAGCGCAGCAGGAACGCGTCCAGCACCAGGTGCGAGTGGTGGGTGCCGGCGGCCAGCGTGCGCAGGCCGCCGACCAGCAGGAGGTACTGCTGGACGGCGGGCTGGCCCTCGTTCTCGGCGAAGCGCTCGGCGGTCTCCAGCATCGCGGTGCCCGCGGTGTAGCGGGCGTAGTCGTCGACGATCCGGGCGCCGTAGGGGGCGATGGTCTCCACCTGGGTGCACAACGGCAGGGTGCGGCCGACCAGTTCGCTGCCGCGGCTGAAGAACTGGACGTCGACGTGCGAGAACGGTTCGAGGCGCGCGCCGAACTTCGACTTGGTCCGGCGCACCCCCCGGGCCACCGCCCGCACCTGACCGTGCTGGCGGGTCAGGAAGGTGATGATCCGGTCGGCCTCGCCGAGCTTCTGGGTGCGCAGCACGATGCCGTCGTCGCGGAAGAGACTCATGGTGGAACCCATTGTCCCGCACCCCGCCGACAACCCGGCCGGCCGGACCCGCGGACGGATCCCGCGGACGAACCAGGTCGGCCGGCCCTGCGGACGGACCCCGGAGGGGCCGGGCGGCCCACGGCGCGCAGCCGTGAACCCGCACCGGGGTTGTGGGGGCTTTCACCCGTGCGGTGCGGGACACGGCGGGCCCGGGAGGGGGGATTTCGGGCCCGGCTCGTGGGTGGTGCGGAAGGACGGGAGCGGAACGGACGGCAGGGGATCGGGTCGGGTCAGTGCGGGGCGCGGGTGGCCGCCTCCAGCAACCGGTCGACCTGCTGCTCGGTGAGGCGCAGGCAGCGGCCGACCACGGCGAGCGCGGCCCGCTCCTGCGGGAGGTAGCGGCCGTCGGCGAGGGCGACCACGGCGCCGAGGGTGAGCAGCCGCTCCCGGCCCTGGAGGGCGAGGTGCGGGGCGAGCGGTTCGAGCGCGGCGTGCAGTTCGACGGCGAGACCGCCGCCCTCGATGTCCACGTCGATCGGTTCGCCGCCGCCGTGCCCGGAGAGCGCGGCCAGCGCGGCCAGCACCTGGGCCTCGCCGCAGTCGTCGAACCCGGCTTCCCTGATCACCGTGCAGGCGGCCTCGCGCCCGCTGCGCCCGGCGGTGCCGCCGGCCGCGAGCGCGGCCAGGGCGATGGTGTACTGGGCGTCCCGGAGCATCGCGCCGAGCCGGACCGAGGTCAACTGGTCCAGGGCGTCGACCCCGTAGCGGCCGCGGCAGGACGTGCACTGGACGCTGCGGACCACGCCGCCGAGCGGCAGGACCGGGGTCCCGAGCAACCGCAGCCACCGCCGGCCGTGTTGCCGGCGGTAGTTGCGGTCTCCACCACAGCCCGGGCAGAAGAATTCACCGAGGACATCCGTCCGCCACCGAGGGCGAACACCCCACAACCCTGTCACGGCGCCACTCCCCAGACATGGCAGGCGGCCTGCACATCAATGGGCAGGTCACGCGTCCGGACGCCGGAGTCGTCCCACCGACCCCGGTTCCGGTTCGACGATGTTGCCACGGTTACAGGCTCGTGTCAGCACCCTGAACGGGTGCCGGGGGGAAAATTTGTGACCGGGGCCACATGTGATCGACGACACCACCCGAACGCCCGCGCCGCGGGCCGGATATCTCCTGATGATCCGTCAATGTCCGTACCCGGCGAGGGCCGCGAGACCGACGGGCCGGAAACGCGGAGGGGACCCGCCGGTGACGGGTCCCCTCGGAGCGCGCGGGAGCGCGGGTGGCGGGTGTCAGTCGCGCTGCGCCGCCCGGTTGACGGCGCTGACCAGGGCCTTCAGCGAGGCCAGCACGGTGTTGCCGTCGACGCCCACGCCCCACAGCACCTTGTCGCCGACGGCGCACTCGACGTACGCGGCGGCCTGCGCGTCGCCGCCCTCGCTCAGCGCGTGCTCGGCGTAGTCCAGGACGCGGACGTCCACGCCGATCGAGGCCAGCGCGTTGACGAACGCGGAGACCGGGCCGTTGCCGGTGCCGGTCAGGACGACCGGGGCGCCGTCGACGACGGCCTCGGTGCTCAGCACGTCGCGGCCGTCCTCGGTGGTCAGGCTGCGGGAGCCGCTCAGCGAGATCCGGCCCCACGGGTTGGCCGGGGTCGGCAGGTACTCGTCCTGGAAGACCGCCCAGATGTCGGCGGGGGTGACCTCGCCGCCCTCGGCGTCGGTCTTGGCCTGGATGATCCGCGAGAACTCGATCTGCATCCGGCGCGGCAGGTCCAGCTTGTGGTCGTTCTTCAGCACGTAGGCGATGCCGCCCTTGCCGGACTGCGAGTTGACCCGGATGACCGCCTCGTAGCTGCGGCCGACGTCCTTCGGGTCGATCGGCAGGTAGGGCACGCCCCAGGTGTGCTCGGAGACCGGGACGCCGGCGGCGGCCGCGTCGGCCTCCAGGGCGTCGAAGCCCTTCTTGATCGCGTCCTGGTGCGAGCCGGAGAAGGAGGTGAAGACCAGGTCGCCCGCGTAGGGGTGGCGCTCGGCCACCGGCATCTGGTTGCAGTACTCGGCGGTGCGGCGGATCTCGTCGATGTCGGAGAAGTCGATCATCGGGTCGACGCCCTGGGAGAACAGGTTCATCCCGACGTTGACCAGGTCCAGGTTGCCGGTGCGCTCGCCCTGCCCGAACAGGCAGCCCTCGACCCGGTCGGCGCCGGCCATCACGGCCAGTTCGGCCGAGGCCACGCCGGTGCCCCGGTCGTTGTGCGGGTGGGTGGACAGGCAGACGAACTCGCGGCGCGACAGGTTCAGCGACATCCACTCGATCTTGTCGGCGTAGACGTTCGGGGTGGAGCGCTCGACGGTGGTCGGCAGGTTCAGGATGATCTCGCGGCCCTCGCCGGGCTGCCAGACGTCCATCACCGCCTCGCAGACCTCCAGCGCGTAGTCCAGCTCGGTGTCGATGAAGATCTCCGGCGAGTACTCGTAGCCGAAGACCGTCTCGTCGCCCAGGATCTTCTCGGCGTACTCCATCACCAGGCGGGTGCCGTCCACCGCGATGGCCTTGATCTCGTCCTTGCTCGCCTTGAACACCACCCGGCGGAACAGCGGCGAGGTCGCGTTGTACAGGTGGACGGTGGCCCGCGGGGCGCCCTTCAGCGACTCGACGGTGCGCTCGATCAGGTCCTCGCGGGCCTGGGTCAGCACCGAGATGGTGACGTCCTCGGGGATCGCGCCCTCGTCGATCAGCGAGCGGACGAAGTTGAAGTCGGTGGCGCCGGACGACGGGAAACCGACCTCGATCTCCTTGTAGCCCATCTTCACCAGCAGGTCGAACATCTTGCGCTTGCGGGCCGGCGACATCGGATCGATCAGCGCCTGGTTGCCGTCGCGCAGGTCGGTGGACAGCCAGCGGGGGGCCCGGGTGATCACCTTGCTCGGCCAGGTGCGGTCCGGCAGGTCGATGGTGCCGAAGGGTACGTAGCGCTGGAACGGCATCCCCGAGGGCTTCTGCTGCACGGTGGCGGCGGTGATCGGGGTGGGGCGGTCGATGAACGCGCGGGCGACGGAGGACTGTTCGGTCATGGGTGAGGCTCTCGGCTTCCCTTGTCGAAGGCTGTCTGCGGTCGGGGGATACAGGACACCCGAACTCGGCCGACTGAATGCGCCGCGGAGGATCACACTGGGCGCAACACGACTCCCCGCGGCGAGGGGGCCGGCCTTGACTGGACTACAGGCCCTCGCCGCGGCAGCTAAGAAGAAGCAGCCGGATACGCATGATGTCGCCACTGTAACAAGACCGGGCGGGGCGGCGCAGTGAGCCCCGCCACGATCCCACCCACTGAGACGGCGCCCCCGCTCCCGCCGCCCCCGCGGCACGACCCGAACGGGCTGCGGGGAGTTGGTGAAAAGCCTCGGCAAACCCCTTCGTTGCGTAGCACACTGACAACCATGCGTATCCAGGTCACCCGCACCGGCGGGTTCGCCGGCCTGCTCCGGTATGCCGAGATGGACACCGCGGAGCGCCCGGACGCCCCGCACGTGCACGCCCTGGCGCGCGAAGCGGTGGCCGGCGGACTGCGCGCGCCCGCGTACGGCGTGCCCGACGGCTTCCACTACGAGATCACCGTCGACGGCCGCACCGTCCACTGCGCCGACCCCAAGCTCACCGACTCCCAGCGCGAACTGGTCAGCCTGGTGCTGCGCGAAGGGGCCTGACGCACCGTCAACCGGGCGCCACGGGGCTGGAGTTCAGATCCAGTCGTGCAGCGAGGCTAGGAAGCCCGCCGGGTCGTCGCGGTGGATGCAGTGCCCGGCGCCCGGCACGGTGCGCACCTCGAAGCCGCGGCGGCGCAGCTCGGCGGCGTCCTCGTCCGTCACCAGGGTGCTCGGGTCGGCGAGCTGGACCAGCGAGGGGACGACCGGGGCGTCCGGCAGCACGGACAGCCCGGGGTGCGCCCAGAGGCCGAGCGCGGTGTCGCTGTCCCAGCACGCCAGCGAGGCGAGTTCGACGTCCACGTCCTCGGTGGCCCACTTGGGGTGCATGCCGGTGATGAACGCCCTCGTCCCGAAGCGCTTGAAGCCGATGAACGGCTCCGGCCCGAGCCCGGGGCGGACGTACACGAACGCGGGGTCGCTGTAGACCGCCCGGGCGGGCTTCAGCCGCTCGACCGCCAGCCGGAGCGCCAGGGCGCCCATCGAGTGGCCGATCGCCAGGTCGGCGCCGACCGGCAGGGTGTCGACCAGGTCCTCGGCGAACCGCTCGGGCCCGTACCGCTCGGCGGGGGTCGCGCCGGTGCCGCGCGGGGAGGCGCCGTGGCCGCGCAGGTCGACGGCGAGCACCCGGTAGCCGCGTTCGGCGAGCGCCGGCCCGATCACCCGCCAGGTGCGGTGGTCGCCCTGGATGCCGTGCACCAGCAGCGCGGTGCGCCCGCCCGTGCCCCACTCGTGGGTGTGCAGTTCCATCCCGGTCGACCCCTCCCCGCGCGACGCCCTGTCAGAAGCCGAGCTTACGCAGCTGCTTGGGGTCGCGCTGCCAGTCCTTGGCCACCTTGACGTGCAGGTCCAGGTAGACCGGGGTGCCCAGGAGCGCCTCGATCTGCTTGCGGGCGGTGGTGCCGACGTGCTTGAGCCGGGAGCCCTTGGCGCCGATCACGATGGCCTTCTGGCTCTGCCGCTCGATGTACACGTTGGCGTGGATGTCCAGCAGCGGACGGTCGGCGGGGCGGCCCTCGCGCGGGATCATCTCCTCGACCACCACGGCCAGCGAGTGCGGCAGTTCGTCGCGCACGCCCTCCAGCGCGGCCTCCCGGATCAGCTCGGCGACCATGGTCTGCTCGGGCTCGTCGGTCAGGTCGCCGTCCGGGTACAGCGGCACGCCCTCGGGCAGCAGCTTGGTCAGCAGCTCGGCCACCAGCTCGACCTGCTGGTCGCCGACCGCCGACACCGGGATGATCTCGGCCCACTCGATGCCGAGTTCGGCGCCCAGCTGGTGGACGGCGATCAGCTGCTCGGCCAGTCGCTTGGAGTCGACCAGGTCGGTCTTGGTGACGATCGCGACCTTCGGCGTCTTGCGGATCTCGGCGAGCTCCTTGGCGATGAACTTGTCGCCGGGGCCGAGCTTCTGGTCGGCGGGCACGCAGAAGCCGATCACGTCGACCTCGGCCCAGGTGGTGCGGACCAGGTCGTTGAGCCGCTCGCCGAGCAGGGTGCGGGGCTTGTGCAGCCCGGGGGTGTCCACCAGCACGAGCTGGGAGTCGGGGCGGTGCACGATGCCGCGCACGGTGTGCCGGGTGGTCTGCGGTCGGTCGGAGGTGATCGCGACCTTCGTCCCGACCAGGGCGTTGGTCAGGGTCGACTTGCCCGCGTTGGGACGGCCGACGAAACACGCGAACCCGGAGCGGTACGGGGAGGAAGGGGCATTCATGGCACCCATTGTCGCCGATCCCCGGGGCCGCCCCGCTCACCGGGCACGCCCGGGCGTCGCCGCCGACCGCCCGACCGCCCCGCCCGGCCGCTCGGTCGACCGCCCGTCGAGCCCGTCCGACCGCCCCACCCGACCGCTCAGTCGACCACCCGCCGAGCCCGTCCGACCGTCGGGCCCGACCGCCCCGCCCGGCCGCTCAGTCGGCCTTCTTCTTACCGCCGCCCGTGATCGCGCCGACCAGGACGAGCACCAGCAGGGTCAGGGTGCCGGCCAGCCACCACGGGGAGCCGGTCTCGTGCCAGCGCCCGAAGCCCATGACGCAGAGGATCAGTCCGCAGAAGAACGCCGCGACGCCCATGTCCCCTCCCCCGCCGGGACCGGCCCCGGCCGGTGCGATTATCGCACCCAGGGGGTGGGCGGAAAGGGCGGCGGGGCTCCCTCCGGACGCCCCGCCCACCCGGCTCCCGCCCCGCTCCGGCGGGTCTCGCTCCGCCCCCCGGCGGGCCTCACTCCGCTGCGGCGGCCAGCTTCAGCGCCCCGTCCGGTCCGGCCAGCAGCACCGGCGTCCCGGCCCCGCCCAGGTCCCGCACGGCGGCCAGGTCGTCCGCCGCCGGGACGTCCGTCTCGGACACCAGCGCGGCCGCCTCCAGGCCCTTCGCCCCGCTCGCCACCGCCATCGCCACCGCCGTCTGCAGCGCGCTCAGCTTCAGCGACTCCAGCGCCACCGTCCCGGCCACGTACGTGCGTCCGGTCTCGTCGCGCACCGCGGCCCCCTCGGCCACGCCGTTGCGGGCGCGGGCCGAGCGGGCCAGCGTGATGATCTTCTTGTCCTCGGGGTCCAGCTCGGAAATCTCGGTCATGGCCCGAGCATAGTTACCGCCCGCCACCCCCCGGCCGCCCAGCCCGGGTCGTGGGACCGCCCGGCCCGGGCCCGGCGGTCGTCAGTGCCCGGGCCCGGCCGGTCGTCAGTGCCCGGTCGGCTTGGGCGGGCCGGGCCGGAGCACCTTCACCAGGGCGGGCGGGCCGTTGGGCTGGTCGGCGGCCTTCGCGTGCCGCTCCTTCCAGTACGGGTTGTCCTGCGGCAGGTGGCTGCTGACCCGGCCGTACATGCCGAAGGTCAGCACCACGAAGCCGAAGACGAAGCTGAAGATGACGTTGGAGATGTGGAAGGCGAGCCGGTTGGCGCTGGAGTCCAGCACCATCAGGCCGACGAAGCCGGCCAGCACGAACAGCACGCCCATGATCATGTTGATGTTGGAAGCGGTGTTGCCGCCGATCACGGCGCCCAGGATCAGGATCCCGCCGGCCACCAGGGAGAGCACGCTCAGCGCCCCGTTGCTGGACAGGCCGATCACTTCCTTGCCCGAGGTGTCCAGGAACCCGGGGTGGGCGCCGGTCAGCCCGAGGATGCCGAACACCACCAGGAACAGCCCGCACAGGCCCGCGCCGTAGCGGTAGACCGTGCCGAGCCGGTGGTCGACCGGGAGTTCGTCGTGCAGTTTCACCGGGTCCTCCCCGCGTGGTCGGACCGGAGGAACGGCACTTCGTGGAGGTACAGCGACCCGCACTGCTGGCAGCAGTGCAGCCCGGTGCCCCAGGCCTCCTCCGGCCTGCTCTCGGCGTCCGAGGCGATCTCGGCGCCGCACATGCCGTGCGAAGGGTCGACGGCACGGACCACGTGCCACCTGGCCACCCCGCCGGCCGGCCCGCTCGGGCCGTACTCCGCGCGCAGTAGATGTGCCATGTCTTCCACGGTGCGCACGCCCCGGGCGGCCTGGCAAACGGGCTCCGGGACGCGGCGTCCCAACCGGCACCGCCGATTGGGACGCCCCGTCCAGGAGCCCGTCCAGGAGCCCGTCGCCAGGAGCCCGCCACCAAGGGCCCGTCACCGGGAACGCGGGCGCCCGGAGGTCAGGAAGCGGCCTCCTCGGCCTGCTCCTCGCTCTCCTCCGCGACCCGCACCGGAGTGGCCACCACGGTGCCGATCCGGTTGCGCCGGCCCGCCGAGCTCTCCGCGGTCAGGCCGATCGCGGCCAGTCCGCTGCCCTCCGGCACCGGCACCTCGCAGGAGGAGCCGGGGATCGGCACCCGGCCGAGGCACTTGGCCAGCAGCCCGCCGACGGTCTCCACGTCCTCGTCGTCCAGCTCGATCCCGAACAGCTCGCCGAGGTCCTCCACGGTGAGCCGGGCGGTGATCCGGTACGAGCCGTCGCCGAGGTCCTCGACCGGGGCGATCTCCCGGTCGTACTCGTCGGTGATCTCGCCGACGATCTCCTCCAGGATGTCCTCGATGGTGACCAGTCCGGCGGTGCCGCCGTACTCGTCGATGACGATGGCGACGTGCGAACGCATCTGCTGCATCTCGCGCAGCAGGTCCGCGGCGGGCTTGGAGTCGGGGACGAACACCGCCGGACGCATCACCGAGTCGACCTGGTCGGACTCGGCGTCCCGGTTGATGTGGGTGCGGCGCACCAGGTCCTTGAGGTAGACGATGCCGACCACGTCGTCCTCGTTGTCGCCGACCACCGGGATCCGCGAGAAGCCCGAGCGCAGTGCCAGCGTGAGGGTCTGCCGGACGGTCTTGTGCCGCTCGATCATCACCAGGTCGGTGCGCGGCACCATCACCTCGCGCACGATGGTGTCGCCCAGTTCGAAGACCGAGTGCACCATCCGGCGCTCCTCGTCCTCGATCAGGTCGTCCTTCTCGGCGAGGTCGACCAGCGCCCGCAGTTCGGCCTCGGAGGCGAACGGGCCCTCCTTGTAGCCCTTGCCGGGCGTCAGCGCGTTGCCCAGCAGGATCAGCAGCCGCGGGATCGGCCCGAGGATCCGGGCCAGCGGCAGCAGCACGTAGGAGGCGGCGGTGACGGTGCTCAGCGGGTGCTGGCGGCCGATCGTGCGCGGGGAGACCCCGACCGCGACGAAGGACACCAGCACCATCACGCCGAACGCCACCAGCACGGCCTGCCAGGTCTGCTGGAAGCTGCGCACGCACACCACGGTGACCAGCACCGCGGCGCCCATCTCGCTGGCGACCCGGATCAGCGTCGCCAGGTTCAGGTAGCGGATGTTGTCCGAGGCCAGGGTCAGCAGCCGGCCGGAGCCGCGCCGCCCGGAGCGGACCGCCTCTTCGGCCCGGAAGCGGGACATCCGGGAGATGCCCGCCTCGGCGCACGCCGCCAGCCAGCCGAGGCCGACCAGCAGCAGCGCGCCGATCAGGAAGCTCGTACTCTCACCACTCACAGCGGGCCGGCCCTCAGTGGACGGTCGGCGCGGGCGACAGGCCGGACAGGCCGCGGCCGGCCCGCCAGTCGTCCAGGATCCGCTTCTGCAGCGCGAACATCTCGCGCTCCTCGTCGGGCTCCTCGTGGTCGTAGCCGAGCACGTGCAGCACCCCGTGGACGGTGAGCAGTTGCAGCTCCTCGTCCATCGAGTGCCCGGTGGGGGCGGCGAGGCCCTGCTGCTTCGCCACCTCGGGGCAGAGCACGATGTCGCCGAGCAGGCCCTCCGGGAGGTCCTCGCCCTCCTTGCCCGGACGCAACTCGTCCATCGGGAAGGACATCACGTCGGTCGGTCCCGGCAGGTCCATCCACTGGACGTGCAGCTCCGCCATCGACTCACTGTCGTAGAGGATCACGGAGAGCTCGGACTGCGGATGGATCCGCATCTTGTCGAGGGCGTAGCGGGCGACGTCGAGGATGGACTCCTCGTCGACGTCCCACCCGGACTCGTTGGCGATGTCGATCGACATGGAGGGCTCAGTACTCAGCTTTCGGTGCGATGGGACTGCCGGGGCGCCCGGGCGCCCCGCCGTTGGACGGGTTTGCGGTCGCCGGACTCCTCGGACTCCTGCCGGGCGTCCCAGCGTTCGTACGCATCAACGATGCGGCCGACCAGCTTGTGCCGCACCACGTCGGTGCTGGTCAGCACCGAGAAGTGGATGTCCGGCACGTCGGCGAGGATCTCCTGGACGACCTTGAGGCCGGAGCGGGTGCCGCCCGGCAGGTCGATCTGGCTGGTGTCGCCGGTCACGACCACCCGGGAGTTGAAGCCCAGGCGGGTCAGGAACATCTTCATCTGCTCGGGCGAGGTGTTCTGCGCCTCGTCGAGGATGATGAAGGCGTCGTTCAGGGTGCGGCCGCGCATGTACGCGAGCGGGGCCACTTCGATCGTCCCGGCCGCCATCAGCCGCGGGATCGAGTCGGGGTCCATCATGTCGTGCAGCGCGTCGTACAGCGGGCGCAGGTACGGGTCGATCTTCTCGTAGAGGGTGCCGGGCAGGAAGCCCAGCCGCTCCCCCGCCTCGACGGCCGGCCGGGTCAGGATGATCCGGTTGACCTCCTTGGCCTGCAGGGCCTGCACGGCCTTGGCCATCGCCAGGTAGGTCTTGCCGGTACCGGCCGGGCCGAGGCCGAAGACGATGGTGTGCTTGTCGATCGCCTCGACGTAGCGCTGCTGGTTGAGCGTCTTGGGGCGGATGGTGCGGCCCCGGTTGGACAGGATGTTCGCCGTGAACACCTCGGACGGGGCCGGGTGGGCCGGGTCCTCGGCGGCACTCCTGAGCATGGTGATGGAGCGCTCCACGGCGTCCTCCGTCAGGGGTTGGCCGGTGCGCAGCACCAGCATCATCTCGGTGAAGAGCTGCTTGACGAGCGCGACCTCGGCGGGCGAGCCGGTGGCCGTCACCTCGTTTCCGCGGACGTGGATGTCGGCGCCCGGGAAGCCGTCCTCGATCACTCGCAGGAGCGAGTCGGCCGCGCCCAGCAGGGTGACCATCGGGTGCTTCTCCGGAATGACGATCCGGGTGCTGGTGGACGCCTCGTCGGGGCGCCGCTGTCCGTCGGTTCGGGTCTGCGGTGTGTCAGTCATGGGTCGGCGCTGCGGCCTGCCTCATCCCAATCCGTCGTGTCGTGTGGCTCGGGCTCTCCGGGTCACCAGGGTACGCCGCGCAGGTGTTCGCCGGAGCGGCGCGGCGGCTTCGATGGTGGGGTCTGCCGCCCCGATGCGCGAACGGTTTTCCGCACGTCCGGCCCCGGCCGCGCGACCCGGCGGCGGTCGGCGGCCCGGCGGTCGTCCCCGCGACGGCGGCCGGCTGCCCCGCGACGGCGGCCGACGGCCCGGCGGCGGTCAACGGCGCGGCGGGACGGGGATCCTCGCCAGGTCCTCGGCGACCACGATCTCTCCGTCGAAGTGCGCCCGGGCCTCGGCGAGGTGGCCGGCCAGGTCGGGGTAGCGCTGCGAGAAGTGCGTGAGCACCAGCGTGCGCACCCCGGCCCCGGCGGCCACCCGGGCGGCCTGGGCGGCGGTGAGGTGGCCGTGCTCCTCGGCGAGCCCGGCGTCCCGGTCGAGGAAGGTCGCCTCGATGGCCAACAGGTCGGCGCCCTCGGCGAGTTCGTGGACCCCGTCGCAGAGCCGGGTGTCCATCACGAAGGCGAACCGCTGGCCCGGCCGGACCTCCCCGACCTGTTCGGCGGTGACCGTCCGACCGTCCAGCTCGATCCGGCCCTCGCGCTGCAGCACGCCCACCGCGGGTCCGCGCAGGCCGAGTTCGCGCAGCTTCTCGGGCCGCAGCCGGAAGCCGTCCGGTTCGGTCAGCCGGTAGCCGAACGACTCCACCGGGTGGGAGAGCCGCACCGCGCCGAGCGCGAACGGGGCGCCCGGCGCCTCCAGCGGGCCCGTGGCGGTGACCGGGCGCTCCCGGATCTCGGCCGTCGCGTGGTAGGCGCTGGCGTGCCGCAGCCGGTCGAAGAACTCCTGCCCGGAGGCCGGGTAGTAGGCGTCCACCGGGTGCGGCACCCGGTCCAGGTTGATCCGCTGCACGATGCCGGGCAGCCCCAGGCAGTGGTCGCCGTGGAAGTGCGAGACCGCGATCCGGGTGATCCCGGTGGCGCTCACCCCGGCGTGCAGCATCTGCCGCTGGGTGCCCTCCCCCGGGTCGAACAGCAGCCCCTCGCCGTCCCAGC
Source organism: Kitasatospora saccharophila (assembly GCF_039529925.1). Classification (NCBI taxonomy): domain Bacteria; kingdom Bacillati; phylum Actinomycetota; class Actinomycetes; order Kitasatosporales; family Streptomycetaceae; genus Kitasatospora; species Kitasatospora saccharophila. Next base: position 156,497 of record NZ_BAAANS010000002.1, read on the forward strand.
GCAGCAGGTACCCGTTGTGGTTGCGGTGCCTGGTCGGGACCTGGCTGGCGGTGCCGAGGACGACGAGTTCGCGCTGCGACAACGCTCAGACCAGTCCCTCGGTGAGCGGCTTGCCGCCCAGCACGTGCACGTGCGCGTGGAAGACCGTCTGCCCGGCGCCCGCACCGGTGTTGAAGATCAGCCGGTACGACTCCAGGCCCTCGCCGGCCGCCGCCCCGCCCGCCTCGGTGAGCAGCTCGGCCGCCACCTCCGGTTCGGCGGCGGCCAGTTCGGCCGCGTCGGCGTGGTGCACCCGCGGGATCACCAGCAGGTGGGTGGGGGCCTGCGGGTTGATGTCCCGGAACGTCAGCGTCCGGTCGGTCCTGCGCACCACGGTCGCCGGGACGTCCCCCGACACGATCTTGCAGAACACACAGTCCGCCTGCGGCTCGCCGGCCATCTCCCGCGTTCCTTCCCGAGGATCCGTCACTGGTGCCACGACCTTACAGCGGTCAGCGCACCGTGATCAGGTAGGTCCGGCGTTCGCGGTAGTTCCCGATGAACCCCTCGCAGGAGGACCAGCAGTTGTCGACCGTCAGCTCGGTGGCGCCCCGGCCCTCCGCCCGGAACACCAGGTAGAGCTCCCCGCCGTCGCCCATGTACGCGGGGTTGCCGCGGACCCGGTCGGCGCCGGTGAAGGCCAGTACCGCCGGGTCGAACGGGGGGTCGACCGGCCGGTGCTCCATCCCCGGCTGCACGGCGAGCTTCCAGTGCAGCGAGAACACCTGCCCCGGCCGCACCGAGATCTCCCGCGCCTCCGCGACGAAGACCCTCCCGTGGTTGGTCTGCCAGCGCGGCCCCCAGAGCGGCGCCACCAGCACCACCAGCACCGCCGCCCAGGCGATCCGCCCCTTAGCCGCCCCGGCCGCCCCGGCCGCCGCCCTGGCCGGCCCCGGCCCCCGCCGGCCCGGCACGCCCCGCACACCCCTCACCGGCCGCGGTCCGCGCGGCGCAGTTCGAGCAGCGCGGCGACCGCCGCGAGCCAGTCGGCCACCAGGGCCCCGGCGCCCACGTCGCCGGCGTCCAGCACCGCGCCGGCCGCGTGCAGCCAGCCCCCGGCCAGTTCGGCCGCGCCGGGGCCGACCAGTGGTTCCGGCAGTCCGGCGGCGGCCCGGAGCCCGGCGGCCCGGACCACCTCGGCCAGGTAGGCGACGGCGTACGGCGGCACCTCGCACCGCTCGGCCAGCAGCGCGGCGGCCACCGCCCCGTCGGCGAACAGCGCCTGCCGGTGCGGTCCGTCGGCGGGCAGGCCGAAGCGCAGCAGGGCGGGCACGTCCAGGGCGGCGAGTTCCGCGTCGGTGCGGCCGGGCGGGGGTGCGGGGGTGGTCATCGGTGCGCTCTGCTCACTTCGGTAGGCGGACGCTGGTGGCGGTGTTCATCTTGGAGGTCTGGTCGAGCGTGTTGCCCATGCGGTCGTTGACGAAGTCGTCCTCGGTGATCCAGACGGTGTAGCCCCACGGGTTGTAGACCTGGAGCCTGTCGCCGCTGTGCCCGATGATCATCAGCTGGTGCCCGTCGTCCCCGCCGCGGATGGTCACCGGGACGGGCCGGCCCAGGTCCACCGCCTTCTCGACGTCGACCAGCACGTCCCGCCGGGCGTCCTGGCCGCCGAGCGGGACGTTGCGGTACTCGGTGCCGGTGGACGCCCCGACCTCGTCGTTCATCACGTCCCGGGCCTGGCCGTCGCTCATGCCGTCCTGCCCGACCAGCGGCAGGTCCTGGTACCAGTCCCGGCCCTCCCGGTACACCCGGTTCTGCTCGGCGGTCAGCCGCTGCGAGAACGCCCCCGGGCTGTCGTACTTCGGGTCGCCGGGGTGGCCGCCGGTGGTGAGCTGCAGGGCGTAGAGCGGGTCGGCCATCGCCCGCATCGTGACGGTGGAGGCGGCGACGCAGGTGGGCGCCTTCTCCGGCTGCGCCCACAGCGCGCCCGGCTCGCCGACCGACCGGCGGTACTCGATGCCGGCGGTGGGGGCGGCCGAGTCGAGCTTGAGCGGGCTGAGCCGGTCGCCCAGCCAGTGCGGGTCGGAGCCGTGGTCGTGGATCTGCCGGTCGAAGGCGGCGATCTCGTCGACGCCGTGGCCCGCGGCCAGCGCCTTCATCAGGTAGGCGCGCTCCTGGGGCGAGCCGGAGTCAGCCAGCAGGCGGTCCATCCGCTGCCGGTCGGCGGGGGCGAGGCGGTCGAGGCACTGGCCGGCCCGGGTGGCGTCCTCGGGGCCGAGGATCCGCCGGAGGTCGCCGAGCGCGGTGGTGTCGGTGAGCGCCAGGCGGTCGGCGGCGGTCAGTCCCCCGGCCCGGAGCCGGGCGGCCTCGGCTCCGGCGGCGAGGCGGTTGAGTTCGGCGGCGGCGCGGTGCCCGGCCTCCTCGGCCTGCCGGGCGGCGTCCAGCATCGCGGCGATGCCCTCCCGGGCGGCCTCCTCGGCCTGGTGCAGCTGCTCGTCGTCCCAGGTGACCGGGTTGGGCAGGCCCTCCTCGGTGGTGAGGTGGGCCAGCATGCCGGAGGCGTGGAACAGCGGGCCGCGGGCGCCGTCGTGCCGGGCCTTCGCCCGGTCGAGCACGTCGCACAGTTCGAGCAGCTGCCGCCCGGCCAGCCGGTACGCCTCGGCCATCCGCTCCAGGTCGTCCCCGGACGCCCTGACCACCTCGGCCGCGGTCTCGCCGACCCGGCCGGTCCAGGCGTCCGGGAGTTCGCCGGAGCCGATGTTCGCCACCACCAGCCGGACCTCGGAGATCCGGGCGGCGGCGTCGACGCAGGCCCGCCCCAGGCTGTCGACGGCGTCCGGGCTGCCCGCGGGCCCGGGGAGCCGGGCGGCCTCGTCCACCGCGTGCTTCAAGTCGGCGGCGCACCACTTGCCGTGCAGGGCGGCGATGGCGCGGCTGAGCGATTCCACCTGTTCCCGGTGCGTCCTCATCGGTGTGCTGACTCCCCCTCGGCGGTGACGGGCTGCTTCCTCCGGGCCGGTGCGGGCGCGACCGGCGGTCCGGCGCGGTGCGAGGTACCGGGCGGTGCGCGGTACAGGCGGTGCGGGACGGTGCGCGGTGCAGGGCGGGGCGCGGTGCAGGGCGGGGCGCGGTCCGGCTCGCGGTTCAGTACGACGTGCGGTGCAGCGAGCCGGCCACCGCCTCGTCGGTGTCGCGGTAGTTCGCCGCGCTCTGCCGCACCCTGTCCGCGAGTTCGTACAGGGCCTCGACGTTGAGCAGCCGTTCGTCCCGCCAGGAGCCGAAGAAGTTGTCCGCCGCGTCGGCCACGCCGTAGTCGCCGACCCGGGCGGCCGTGATGACGCCCAGGCACTCCAGCCCGCTGCCGGCCGTCTCCAGGTCGTCCCCGGCCCGGCCGAGCTTCCGGCCGCACTCCTCCAGCGCCTCGTGGTCCACGCCGAAATCCGGTGTTCCCAACGGTCCCCCCCCGGTCGTCACTGCGTGCACCCTAGCGGTAACAACGCGGCGCCGAAAGGACGCACCGGGAAACCGGCCGCCCGACGGGCGGCCGGTCGTTCGTCGGCGAATGGTTCCCGGGCGGGGTCAGTCGACCGCGGGCGCGGTCTTGGCGGGGGTGCGGTCCAGGGTCTCCAGGGCCAGCCGGACGGCGGTCTCCAGCTGGGGGTCGCGGCCGGCCGCCCAGTCGTGCGGGGCGATCGGCACCTCGACGTCGGGGGTGACGCCGCGGTTCTCCAGGTGCCAGCCGTAGCCCTCCACCCAGTACGAGTACTTGGGCTGGGTGACCAGCGTCCCGTCGACCAGCGTGTACTTGCTGTCGATGCCGATGACGCCGCCCCAGGTGCGGGTGCCGACCACCGGTCCGATGCCGAGGGCCTGGATCGCGGCGTTGACGACGTCGCCGTCGGAGCCGGAGAACTCGTTGGCCAGCGCCACCACCGGGCCGCGCGGGGCGTCGCTGGGGTACGGCTCGGGGTGGAGCAGGTCGCGGCCGTGGTTCCAGCCGACGATCCGGCGGGCCAGCTTCTCGACGACCAGCTGGGAGGTGTGGCCGCCGCGGTTCTCCCGCAGGTCGAGGACGACGCCCTCCAGGGACATCTCGGACCGCAGGTCGCGGTGGAGCTGCGCCCAGCCCGCGCTCTGCATGTCGGGGACGTGCAGGTAGCCGAGCCGGCCGCCGGACAGCTCGCGGACGGCGGCCCGCCGCCCGACCACCCAGTCGTGGTAGCGCAGCGCCTCCTCGTCGTCGAGCGGCACCACCACCGGGTGCCGCTCGCCGCCGTCCTTGCCGCTGACGGTGAGTTCGACCGGCTGGTCGGCGGTGCCGGCCAGCAGCGGGGCCGGGCCGGTGACCGGGTCGACCGGGCGGCCGTTGACGGCCAGCAGGGCGTCGCCGGGGCGGATCGCCACCCCGGGGGCGGCCAGCGGGGAGCGGGCCCGCGGGTCGGAGGACTCGCCGGGCAGCACCCGGGCCACCCGCCACACCTCGCCGTCGCGCACCAGGTCCGCGCCGAGCAGGCCCTGCAGCCGGGCGGCCTCGGTGCCCCGGCCGGGCGGCATCACGTACGCGTGCGAGGTGCCGAGTTCACCGACCGTCTCCCAGAGCAGGTCGACCAGGTCGGAGTGGCTGCCGACCCGTTCCACCAGCGGCCGGTAGCGGGCCAGCACGCCCGTCCAGTCGACGCCGGCCAGGTCGGCGCGCCAGAAGTTGTCCCGCATCAGGCGGCCGTTCTCGTCGAACATCTGCCGCCACTCGGCGGCCGGGTCGACGGTGACCCGGACCCGGTCCAGGCCGACCTCGGCCTCCTCGTCCTCCCCGGCCTTCTGGTCGGCGGGCACGATCCGCAGCGAGCCGCCGTCGAGCACCGCCAGCCGGGCGCCGTCGCCGCTGACCGCGAACGTGTCGACGCCGGTGAGCAGTTCCTCGGCCCTGCGCTTGGCCAGGTCGAACCGCTCCAGCGCGGTGCGGGCCGGTTCGTCGTCCAACGAGGCGGCGCTGTCGCCGAGTTCGCCGCCGAGCGGGTACCTGGTCCACAGCACCCCGTCCTTGGCGGCCCGCAGCACGCCGAACCGCCCGGCCTCCACCGGGAACGGCACGATCCGGTCGGCGATGCCCTCCAGGTCGACCCGGGTGGTCGGCGCCGCGGCGGTGTCCTTCTCGCCGTCCTTGGCGTCCTCCTCCTCGCCGCCCGCCGGCCGCCCGCCGCGCTGCGGACCGAACGGCGACGGGGTCTCGGCGGCCAGCGTCAGCAGGTACGGGCGGGTGCCGCCGGGGAAGGACAGGTCGAAGGCGTGCTGGTCGTACACCGGGTCGAAGCTGCGCACCGAGAGGAACGCCAGGTGCTTGCCGTCCGCGGTGAAGGCCGGCGAGTAGTCGTGGAAGCGCTGCGGGGTGGCCTCGCTGACGGTGCGCGAGGTCAGGTCGGCGAGCATGATCTGCCGCAGCGCCCACGGGCCGAGCACCGGCTGCGACCAGGCCAGCCACGCCGCGTCCGGGCTGAACACCAGTCCGGAGACCTCGCCGTCGCCGCTGCGCGCCAGCTCGTTGACCGCGCCGTCGCTGAGCGCCACCAGCAGCACCCGGCCGTCGTGCGAGGCCACCGCGAGCTGCTTGCCGTCCGGCGAGACCACCAGCGCGCGCACCCGCCCGAGCTGCCCGGCCGCCAGCCGCCGGCGTTCCGCGCCCAGCACCGCCGGGGCGTGCTCCAGCGCGTCCTCGCCCTCGGCGTCGGTGACCCACACCGCGCCCTGCGCGCCGTCCTCGCCGGGGACCACCCGGGCCAGCCGGGCCCGGGCGCCCGGGGTCTCGTCCAGCACCCGGGCCGGACCCTCCCGGTGGGTGACCCAGTGCACGGTGCCGCGCACCACCACGGCCGCGGCCCGGCCGGTGCGGTCCGGGGCGGCGGTCTCCACCTGCCCGGCGGCGGAGGTCGGGTGCGGGAGGCGCCGGGTGCGCGGCCCGGCCGGCCGGACGTCCAGCCGGCGCGGTTCGGCGCCGTCCAGGTCGTCCAGCAGCCACAGCTCGCCCGCGCTCTGCCAGACCACCCGGGTGCCGTCGGTGGACGCCTGCCGGGCGTAGAAGGCGCTGTCCGCCGGGCCGTGCGCCCGCAGGTCGGAGCCGTCCGGGAGGCTGGAGTACAGCCGCCCGGTGCCCTCGTGGTCGGAGAGGAACGCGACCCGGTCGCCGACCCACATCGGGCACTCCAACTGCCCGTCCAGGTCGGCGTGCAGGCGCTCGAAGGTGCCGGCGCCGATCCACAGCTTCCCGGCCCGGCCGCCCCGGTAGCGCTTCCAGTGCGCGGCCTCCCGGTTGTGCGTGCCCAGCAGCACCCGCCCGCCGGTGGCACCCTCCGGCACCGGTTCGAAGGCCAGCGCGCCGATCGGCCCGTACGGCAGCCGCGACGGCTCCCCGCCGTCCAGCGGCACCGCGAACGCCCAGGTCCGCCGGATCGTCTCCTGGCCCGCGGTGGTGATCGCCACCGGCCGCCCGTCCGCGCTCCACCCCACCAGCGCGGTGTACGGGCTCCCCCAGTACGTCAGCCGGCGCGGCGCCCCGCCCTCCACCGACCCGACGTGCACCTCCGGCGCCCCGTCCCGGGTCGACGCCCAGGCCAGCGAGCGCCCGTCCGGCGAGAACCGCACCGCGCCCACCGGCGCCCGGTCCGCCGTCACCCGCCAGGCCCGCCCGCCCTCCACGGGCGCCAGCCAGACGTCGTCCTCGGCGACGAAGGCCACGAGGCCGTCGTGCAGGTGGGGGTGGCGCAGGTAACCGCGCGTAGCTTCCGTCATCCCGCCAGCCTAGGACGCGAAGCTCACGGAACGTCAGAGAACTGCTGCGCCGACCGCGTTCGGAACCGGGTGCGCGCGCGGCGGTTCCCCGCTACCCCCAGCGGCCGGTGCGGCCGAGCAGGAGGGCGCCGGCCGCGACGCCCGCGGTGGAGGTGCGCAGGACGGAGGGGCCGAGGCGGTGCGGTGCGGCGCCGGCCTCGGCGAAGGCGGCGATCTCGTCCGGGGAGACGCCCCCCTCGGGTCCGACCACCAGCACGATCTCGCCCGCGGCCGGGAGCGCCGCGGTGGCCAGCGGCCGCGAGCCCTCCTCGTGCAGGACGGCCGCGAAGTCCGCGGCGGCGAGCAGCGGCAGCAGTTGCCGGGTGGTCAGCGCGTCCCGGACCTCGGGGAAGCGCAGCCGCCGGGACTGCTTGCCCGCCTCGCGCGCGGTGGCCCGCCACTTGGCGAGCGCCTTGGCGCCGCGCTCGCCCTTCCACTGGGTGATGCAGCGGGAGGCCGCCCAGGGGACGATCACGTCGATGCCGGCCTCGGTCATGGTCTCGACGGCGAGTTCGCCGCGGTCGCCCTTGGGGAGCGCCTGGACGACGGTGATCCGGGGTGCGGGGGCGGGTTCCTCGCGGACGGCGGTGACCAGCACGTCGAGGGCGTCCTTGCCGTGCAGCGCGGCGACGGTGCCGTCCGCGCCGCGGCCGCGGCCGTCGGCCAGCGTGAGCGCCTCGCCGGGCTCCAGGCGCTTGACGGCGACGGCGTGCCGGCCCTCGGGGCCGTCGAGGCGGACGGTCGTGCCGGGCGCGGCTCCCGTCAGGTCGTCGACGACGAACACGGGTGCGGTCATCGGTGCAGCGGTCCTCTCCGGCGGGAGCCGTCTCGGGGGGAGAACGGGCCGGGAGCGGCGGGGGCACGCGGCCCCGCACCGCTCCCGGCCCGGGTCGTACGGGTGGTCGGGGTCGCCGACCGCTGTCTCACCGGCCGTTGAAGGCGTCCTTCAACCGGGAGAACAGGCCCTGCTGGCCGGGCGCGAACTGCCCGGAGGGACGCTCCTCGCCGCGGAGCACGGCGAGCCGCCGCAGCAGTTCCTCCTGCTCGGGGTCGAGCTTGGTGGGCGTCTGCACCTCGACGTGCACTATCAGGTCGCCCCGGCCGCCGCCGCGCAGGTGGGTGATGCCGCGGCCGTGCAGCGGGATCGACTGGCCGGACTGGGTGCCGGGCCGGATGTCGACCTCCTCCAGGCCGTCGAGGGTCTGCAGCGGCACCTGGGTGCCGAGCGACGCGGCGGTCATCGGGATGGTGACGGTGCAGTGCAGGTCGTCGCCGCGCCGCTGGAAGGTCGGGTGGCTGGTCTCGGCGATCTCGACGTACAGGTCGCCGGCGGGGCCGCCGCCGGGGCCGACCTCGCCCTCGCCGGCCAGCTGGATCCGGGTGCCGTTGTCGACGCCGGCCGGGATCTTGACGGTGAGGGTGCGGCGGGCGCGGACCCGGCCGTCGCCGGCGCACTCGGGACAGGGGGTGGGGACGACGGTGCCGAAGCCCTGGCACTGCGGGCAGGGGCGGGAGGTCATGACCTGGCCCAGGAAGGACCGGGTGACCTGGGAGACCTCGCCCTTGCCGCGGCACATGTCGCAGGTCTGCGCGGAGGTGCCGGGGGCGGCGCCCTCGCCGCTGCAGGTGGTGCAGGTGACGGCGGTGTCGACCTGGAGTTCCTTGGTGGTGCCGAAGGCGGCCTCCTCCAGGGTGATCTCCAGCCGGATCATGGCGTCCTGGCCGCGGCGGGTGCGCGAGCGCGGGCCGCGCTGGCCGGTCGCGGCGCCGAAGAAGGCGTCCATGATGTCGGAGAAGCCGAACCCGGCCGCGCCCGCGCCGAAGCCGCCCGCGCCGCCGCCCGGCGACAGCGGGTCCCCGCCGAGGTCGTAGACCTGACGCTTCTGCGGGTCGGAGAGCACCTCGTAGGCGGCGTTGATCTCCTTGAACCGCTCCTGCGTCTTCGGGTCCGGGTTGACGTCCGGGTGCAGTTCACGGGCGAGGCGCCGGAACGCCTTCTTGATCTCGTCCTGCCCCGCGTCGCGTCGGACGCCGAGTACCGCGTAGTAGTCCGTGGCCACCAAATGCTCCGGTTTGTTCCGCCTCTAGAAGTGCCTGCGACAGCACGCTGCCTGTTGCGCCGTTCCGCTGCGCCGTTCCGCTACGACTCCGCCAGGATCTGGCCGACGTACCGTGCCACCGCGCGCACCGCCCCCATTGTGCCCGGGTAATCCATCCGGGTCGGACCGATCACTCCCAGCTTTGCCACGCTCTGGTCGCCCGAACCGTAACCGACCGAGACCACGGACGTGGAATTGAGCCCCTCGTACGCGATCTCGTGGCCGATCCGGACCGTCATCGCCGAGTCCGCCGTCTCACCCAGCAGGCGCAACAGCACCACCTGCTCCTCCAGGGCCTCCAGGACCGGGCGGATGGTGAGCGGGAAGTCGTGGCCGAAGCGGGTCAGGTTGGCGGTGCCCGCCAGCATGATCCGCTCCTCGTTCTGTTCGGCCAGCGCCTCGAACAGGACCGTCAGCACGGTGCTGACGGCGGGCCGGTCGGCGGGCTCGAAACCGGCCGGCAGGTCCTCCAGGACGGTCGGCACCTCGGGCAGCCGGCAGCCGCCCGCCATGCCGTTGAGCTTGGCCCGCAGGTCCGCCAGCAGGGCCTCGCCGACCGGGGCGGGGCAGTCGACCATCCGCTGCTCGACCCGGCCGGTGTTGGTGATCAGCACCAGCATCAGCTTGGTCGGGGTGAGCGACACCAGTTCGATGTGCCGCACCGTGGAGCGGGTCAGCGAAGGGTACTGGACCACCGCGACCTGCCGGGTCAGCTGGGCGAGCAGCCGCACCGTCCGGGCCACCACGTCGTCCAGGTCGACCGCGCCCTCCAGGAAGTGCCGGATCGCCCGGCGCTCCGGCGGGGTCATCGGCTTGACCTCGGCGAGCCGGTCGACGAACAGCCGGTAGCCCTTGTCGGTGGGGATCCGGCCCGCACTGGTGTGCGGCTGGTGGATGTACCCCTCCTCCTCCAGCGCGGACATGTCGTTGCGGACGGTGGCCGGGGAGACGCCGAGGTTGTGCCGCTCCACCAGGGCCTTGGAGCCGACCGGCTCCTCGGTGCCCACGTAGTCCTGGACGATCGCCCGGAGCACCGCGAGCCGCCGCTCGTCCAGCGGACGGGCGGACGGGCGCGGGTCGATGAGTCGGCCGTCGGGCTTGCCGTCGTCCGGCATGGGGCACGCACCTCCGTCGTCGTCCGTTGTTCCGGTGTCCGCTCCGGCCTGGCACTCAGCTGGGCAGAGTGCCAGAACCGTACGTGCCAGTGTACGGCCCGGGCCTGACGGCAGGAACGGTGCGCCCGCGTGATCCTCGTCCGAAGAAGGTGCGACGCGCCCGGAGGTCGTCCGGTTCCCACCGAATTCCCACCGTTTCGGATGGTGCCCGCGGGCCCGCCCGGTGGCAGCATCGAAGGCGAGCGGGGCAGCCGGGCGAGCGGCCGGGCCCGGCCCGCGCGAGGCAGAGGAGGAGCAGCGATGTCCGCTTCCCAGCACTCCAGGTTCGCCCCCGACCGCGGCCTGACCGGTCGGATGGTCACCACCATGTTCCTGATCGGCCTGCTCTACGTGGGCTTCACCGGCCTGCTGATCGTGCTGCTGCGCGGCGCCTGGCCGCTGGTGGTGCTGATCTCCGGCGGCCTGTTCGTCGCCCAGTTCTGGTTCTCCGACAAGATCACCGAACGGGCGATGGGCGCCCACCGGGTCACCCCCGAGCAGTACCCGCAGCTGCACGGCGCGGTGGACCGGCTGTGCGCGCTGGCCGACATGCCCAAGCCCCGGGTCGCGGTCGCCGACAACGACATGCCCAACGCCTTCGCCACCGGCCGCAACCCGCAGAACGCGGTGGTCTGCGTGACCACCGGCCTGCTGCGCCGACTGGAGCCGGAGGAGCTGGAGGGCGTGCTGGCGCACGAACTGTCGCACGTCGCGCACCGGGACGTCGCGGTGATGACGGTCGCCGGGTTCCTCGGCGTGCTGGCCGGCGCGATGACCAGGATCGCCCTGTACGGCGGGATGATGGGCGGCGGCAACCGCAACAGCAACGACCAGAACGCGGCGATCGCGATGGTGCTGATCCCGCTGGCCTCGATGGTGGTGTACGCGGTCAGCTTCCTGCTGACCAGGCTGCTCTCCCGCTACCGCGAGCTGGCCGCCGACCGGGCCGCCGCCCAGCTGACCGGGCGGCCCGCGGCGCTGGCCTCGGCGCTGACCAAGGTGACCGGGCAGATCGCCGCCATCCCGACCAAGGACCTGCGGCAGTCCCAGCCGTACAACGCCTTCTACTTCGCCCCGGCGCTGAGCGCCAAGGAGGCGGCCTCGCAGCTGATGTCCACCCACCCGTCGCTGGAACAGCGGCTGGCGCAGCTGCGGAAGGTCTCCGAAGAACTCGGGCAGTGAGCCCGGCCACCGACCACCAGTGAGGAGCCTTCCGCGTGGGATTCCTGGACGCCCTGTTCGGCCGCAGTAAGCCGGTCAAGCCGGACCTCGACCAGCTGTTCGGCATCCCGTCGGCGGCGCTGACCCTGCGGGCCGCCAAGGGGTTCGAGCCGACCGGCCTCGGCTCGGTCTGCTTCGCCGCGGTCGAGGGCGCGGCCTTCACCGAGGTGCAGCAGCAGGTCCGGGCGCTGCTGGACGCGGACACCGGGCGCGGCGGGATCCCGGTGGAGGCGTCCCGGGACTCCTACGGCTACTCCTGGCTGCTCGCCCGGCACACCCCCGACGAGCTGCCCGACCTGGTCAACGACCTGCACGCGGTCAACAGCGAGCTGGAGGCCGGCGGCTTCGGGCCGCAGCTGCTCTGCTCGCTGGTCGGCTTCCGGGACGGCGAGGGCCGCTCGCTGGCGCTGGTGTACCTGTACAAGCGCGGCACCTTCTACCCGATGTGCAAGGTCGCCGGGCAGGAGAAGCGGGACAACCCGCTGGAGATCGAGGTCTCGAACCTGCTCCGGGACGACCTGCGGGTCGAGCCGGACCTGTCGCGCTGGTTCCCGGTCTGGGGCGCGCCGGGCATCGAGGGCTGAACCCCGGCCGCCCGAAGCCTGCCGCGCCGTCGGCCCGGCGGGGGCGCGGTCCGTAGACTGCCGCCCATGCGGAGCAGGGAGTACGGGCCGGATCTGACCCCGCCGTGGAAGCGGCAGCAGCCCGCGCCGGAGGTGGCGGCGGAGCGGGACCTGGTGGTGGAGGAGGCGGCCACCGGCTTCTGCGGGGCGGTGGTGCGCTGCGAGCGGACCGCCGAGGGGTTCACCGTCACGCTGGAGGACCGCTTCGGCAAGCACCGGGTGTTCCCGCTGGTGCCGCGCGGGTTCCTGCTGGAGGGACGGGCGGTGACCCTGGTGCGGCCCGCCGCGGCCGCCCCGGCCCCGCCGCGCGGCCCGGGTCGCACCGCCTCCGGTTCGGTGGCGGTGCCGGGCGCGCGGGCCCGGGTGGCCCGGGAGTCGCGGATCTACGTCGAGGGCCGGCACGACGCCGAGCTGGTCGAACGGGTCTGGGGCGACGACCTGCGGATCGAGGGCGTGGTGGTGGAGTACCTGGAGGGCGTGGACGACCTGCCCGCCATCGTCGACTCCTTCGCCCCCGGCCCCGGCCGCCGACTGGGCGTGCTGGTCGACCACCTGCTGCCCGGCACCAAGGAGCACCGGATCGCCGAACGGGTGACCGGCGACCACGTGCTGGTCGTCGGCCACCCGTACGTGGACGTCTGGCAGGCCGTCAAACCCTCCGCCCTGGGCATCCCCGCCTGGCCCGCGGTGCCGCGCGGCGAGGTCTGGAAGGAGGGGGTGTGCCGCCGGCTGGGCTGGCCGGTGGACACCCCCGCCGCCTGGAAGCGGATCCTCGCCGCGGTCGACGGCTGGAAGGACCTGGAGCCGGAACTGCTGGGCCGGGTCGAGGAGTTGATCGACTTCGTCACCCTGCCCGGCACGGCCGGGTCCTGAGCCGCCGCTCAGGACCCGGCCGCCGGACCCGGCCGCCGGACCGGGCTAGTACAGGGTCCAGCCGAGCGGACTGCCGGACGGGGTCGGGATCCCGGTGCCGGAGGGAACGGGCGCGGTCGGGACCGGGGTCACCTCGCCGGACGGGGTGCCCGACGGGGGCGCGTCCGACGGGGGGACCGGGGCGGGGCTCTGCCGGCCCACCTGCACGCCCTGGTTCGCGGGCAGGCAGGCGGGCACCGTGTCGACCACCGTGGGGCTGAAGGTCCACTGTCCGCCGTCGTAGGACCAGAACCGCAGCAGCACCGTCGCGCCGGCCGGGATCTTCGCGGGGTCGACCACCGACCCGTGGTGCCGGGAGTCGTGGGCGAACCGGACCGCGTCCGGGGCCAGCGACCGCTGCTCGGGGGCGGCCGGGCAGTCGTCGTCGGCGGTGCCCTGCACGTGCTTGAGCCCGGCCGCCTCCACGCCGTGCGCCTGCAACTCGGCGACCATGTCGGACAGCCCGGCCGGGTCGCGCAGTTCCAGCAGGAAACTGCCGTCGGACTCCTCGGTGACCGCGTACGCGGCGTTGCCGCCGTGCTCGCCGCCGAGCACGGCGAGCAGCACCACGGCGGTGGCGACGGCCGCCGCGCCGACCGCGAGGGCGGCCAGCAGCGGGCGGCGGCGCGCGGGGGCACGGCGCGGCGCGGGGGCGGTGCTCCCGGCGGCGCGTTCGGCGGCCATGGCGATCAGTTCCTCACCGAGCTTGCGCTCGAAGGCGGCGGTGGACGGGGTGCGGTCGGCGCTGGTCACGAGGTCACCTCAAGCATGGGTTCGGTCCTGGTGGTGCGGTGGAGCGGCGGTTCCGGGGCCGGGCGGGCGGTCTCGGGCCCGGCGCCGAGCCGGCGGCGGGCGCGGTGCATCCGCACCCGGACGGTGGCCTGGGAGATGCCGAGGGCCTGGGCGGCCTCGGCGGTGCTCAGGCCGTCCATGACGACCAGGTCGAGCACCTCGCGCAGCGGGGCGCTGAGCCCGGCGTGCCGCTGCGCGAGGTCGCGGACGGCGCGCTCGGCGTCGATCCGCTCCTCCAGGGCGAGGATGTCCTCCTCGGCGAGCAGTCGGCGGCCCTGCAGCCGGCCGAGCGCGCGGCGTTCGCGGTCGTCGCCCCGGCGGTGGCCGGCGATGGTGTTGCGGGCGATGCCGTACAGCCAGCCGATCGCGCTGCCGCGCTCGGGCCGGTAGCCGTCGGCGGCCTCCAGGGCGGCGACGAAGATGTCGGCGGTCAGGTCGGCGGCCAGGTGCGGGTCGCTGACCCGGCGGGTGACGAAGCCGAGCACCGCGTCGACGTGCTGGTGGTAGAACGCGCCGAAGCCGTCCGGTGTGGCCAGTTCCGGCGGGCGGTCCTCGGGACTCGCGGCGCGCCGTTGTCGCTGGGGTATGCGCATGCGTCCCTTCCTCGGTCGGGGAACCCGTGCGGTTCCTTCACCGAGTACTTGGCCGCAGCGCGCCGGACCGTTTCACCCCGCCCCCGCACCGCCCGGCCCGCCCCCGTGCCCGACCCCCGTACCTTGCCCGCCGCCGCCGTCAGTCGACCAGGTCGCGGACCACCCCGTCCGCCAGCAGCCGCCCGCGCAGGGTCAGCGCGGCCCGGCCGGCCGCGTACGGGGCGGGCTCCAGCAGGCCGTCGGCGAGCGCCCGGTCGGCGGCGGCGCGGCCGTCGGCGGTGAGCAGGTCGAGCGGGCAGCCCCCGGCCAGGCGCAGTTCCAGCAGGATGCGTTCGACCCGGCGGTCCTCGTCGGCCAGCACCTCGCGGCCGAGCGCGGGGGTGCGGCCCTCGGCGAGGGCCTGCGCGTACGCGGCGGGGTGCTTGGCGTTCCACCAGCGGACGCCGCCGACGTGGCTGTGCGCGCCGGGTCCGGCGCCCCACCAGTCGGCGCCGGTCCAGTAGAGCTCGTTGTGGCGGCAGCGGCCCTCGGGGGTGGTGGCCCAGTTGGAGACCTCGTACCAGTGGTAGCCGGCGGCGGCGAGCGCGGTGTCGGCCATCAGGTAGCGGTCGGCGTGCACGTCGTCGTCGATCATCGGGAGTTCGCCGCGCTTGACCCGGGCGGCCAGCCGGGTGCCGTCCTCGACGATCAGCGAGTAGGCGGAGACGTGGTCCGGTCCGGCGCCGATCGCGGCGTCCAGCGAGGCCTGCCAGTCGCGGTCGCTCTCGCCGGGGGTGCCGTAGATCAGGTCGAGGTTGACGTGCTCGAAGCCGGCCGCGCGGGCCTCGGTGACGCAGGCCTCGGGGCGGCCGGGGGTGTGGTGGCGGTCGAGCAGGGCGAGCACGTGCGGGCGGGCGCTCTGCATGCCGAAGGAGATCCGGTTGTAGCCGCCCTCGCGCAGTTCGGCCAGGTACGCCGGGTCGACGGACTCCGGGTTGGCCTCGGTGGTGACCTCGGCGCCCGGGGCGAGCCCGAACTCCTCGCGCAGCGCGGCCAGCATCCGCACCAGGTCGCGGGCGGGCAGCAGGGTGGGGGTGCCGCCGCCGAGGAAGACCGTCTCGACCGGCAGGTCGGTGTCGCCGAGGACGCGCCGGGCGAGCCGGATCTCGGCGATCACGTTGTCCGCGTACGTCTCCTGCGAGGCGACCGCCCCGGAGGAGCGCAGCTCGGTGGCGGTGTAGGTGTTGAAGTCGCAGTAGCCGCAGCGGCTGGCGCAGTACGGCACGTGCAGGTAGAAGCCGAACGGCCGCGCGCCGAGTCCGTGCAGGGCGTGGGCGGGCAGCGAGCCGTCGGACGGCACGGGTTCGCCGTCGGGGAGTGCGGAGGGCATGCGCCCATTGTCCGGTAGCGGCCGGCGAAACCCGAAGGGGGTCCGCCGGCCGCACCGGACGGGCGGGCGGTTCAGGCCTCGTTGGTGCCCGCGTACATCGCGCTGACCTCGTCGGCGTAGGTCCGCTCGACCACCGGGCGCTTGATCTTCAGGCTCGGGGTGAGCTCGCCGTGCTCGATGTCCAGGTCGCGCGGGAGCAGCGCGAACTTCTTGATCGTCTGCCAGCGCTGGAGGTCGCCGTTGAGGCGCTTCACGAAGCCGTCGATCAGCTCGACGGTGGCCGGGTCGGCGACCACCTCGGCGTACGGCTTGCCGGCCAGGCCGTTCTCGGCGGCCCACGGCATGATCACCGTCTCGTCCAGGCCGATCAGCGCGGTGCAGTAGTTGCGGCCGTTGCCGATCACCAGGACGTTGCTGACGAACGGGCAGATCGCCTTGAACTTGCCCTCCACCTCGCTGGGGGCGACGTACTTGCCGCCGGAGGTCTTGAACATGTCCTTCTTGCGGTCGGTGATCCGCAGGTAGCCGCCCTCGGCGAGCTCGCCGATGTCGCCGGTGTGGAACCAGCCGTCCGGCTCCAGCACCTCGGCGGTCTGCTCGGGCATCTCGTGGTAGCCGCGCATGACGCCGGGGCCGCGCAGCAGGATCTCGCCGTCCTCGCCGATCCGGACCTCGGTGCCGGGCAGCGGCGGGCCGACGGTGCCGACCCGGAAGTCCTCGGCCCGGTTGACCGTGGAGCCGGCCGAGGTCTCGGTCAGGCCGTAGCCCTCCAGCACCGGGACGCCCGCGCCCTTGAAGAAGTAGCCGATCTCCGGGGCCAGCGCCGCGCTGCCGGACACCGCGCCGCGCAGCCGGCCGCCGAACGCGGCCCGGATCTTGGCGTACACCAGCCGGTCGGCCAGCGAGTGCCGCAGCCGCAGGCCCAGCGGGGCGCTCTCCCGGCCGGTGGCGACCTGCGCGGCCTGGACGGTCCGCGCGTACTCGCGGGCGGTCCTGGCCGCCCACATGAAGATCTTGTACTTGGCGCCGCCCTCGGCCCGGGCCCGGCCCGCGATGCCGTTGTAGACCTTCTCGAAGATCCGCGGCGCGGAGGCCATCAGGGTCGGCCGGATCACCGGCAGGTTGTGGATGATCCGGTCCACCCGGCCGTCCACCGCCATCACGTGGCCGGTGACGATCTGCCCGGAGATCAGCGTCTTGCCGAACACGTGCGACAGCGGCAGCCACATGAACTGCACGTCGTCCGCCCGCACCAGCCCGCTCGCCTCCTGCGCCAGGGCCTCGTACGCCCAGCAGTCGTGCACCAGGCGCACGCCCTTGGGGCGGCCGGTGGTGCCGGAGGTGTAGATCAGGGTGGCCAGCTGCTCCTTGTCGAGCGCGCCGATCGCCTCCTCGACCGCGTCGGGGTGCTCGGCCAGGTACGCGGTGCCGCGTTCCTCCAGCTCGGCCAGGGTGAGCACGGTCAGGCCGTCGGCCCGCGGGACCTCACCCTCCGGGGCGTCGAACAGGACCACCCACTCCAGCGCGGGCAGCGCGTCCTTCTGCTCGGCGGCCTTGCGCAGCTGGCCCTCGTTCTCGGCGAACAGCGCGCGGCTGCCGGAGTTGGCCAGGATGAACGCGGTCTCGTCGGAGTTGGTGCTCGGGTAGACGGTGGTGGTGGCCGCCCCGGCGCACATGTTGCCCAGGTCGGCGAGGATCCACTCGATCCGGGTGGCGGAGGCGATCGCGACCCGGTCCTCGGCCCGGACGCCCAGCGCCATCAGCCCGGCCGCCACCGCGGAGATCCGCCGGTACGCCTGCGCCCAGGTCAGCGAACGCCACTGCTCGGCGCCCGGCGCGCTGTCCGCGGCCTGCTCGTCCACCGGAACCGGGTACCGGTACGCCTCGCCGTTCGGGGTGGCCTTTACCCTGCTGAGCAACAGGTGCGCCACGGAGGGCGGGCGCCGCTCGATCACAGACTTCGCTGAACTCAACGAGGACCTCCGGGGACGGTTGGACCGAGACTGGGCGGACGTCGACCGCGGGGCGGCCGGACACCGACTTAACCGGTGAGTAACAAAAGGGCAGCAGCAGCCTAGGGGGTGGGGAGCCGATCCGTAAGGGGGTGACGCCAGGCGGCACACCCCCAGGTCGGCAGTGCAGCAGCGGCCCGGACGTGAAGCTTTCCCACAGGTACCCGAAATCGGGATGCGCGCATCCCCATCGCAGACGAGAGTGTCACGGTGCTTTTCAGACTCCTACGGGCCCATCTGGCCCCCTACTCCCGGGACATCGGCCTGCTGGTGCTGCTGCAGCTGGTGTCCACCATCGGCATGCTCTACCTGCCGACGCTGAACGCGGACATCATCGACAGCGGCGTGCTCAAGGGCGACACCGGCTACATCCTGCGCGTCGGCGGCGTGATGGTCGGCGTGTCGCTCGCCCAGGCCGTCTGCTCGATCGGCGCGGTCCACTACGGCGCGCGCACCGCCATGGCCATCGGCCGGGACATCCGCGGCGCGGTGTTCTCCCGGGTGCAGGACTTCTCGTCCCGCGAGCTCAACCAGTTCGGCGCGCCCTCGCTGATCACCCGCACCACCAACGACGTCCAGCAGGTCCAGATGCTGGCCCTGATGACCTTCACCCTGATGGTCACCGCGCCGATCATGTGCGTCGGCGGCGTCGTCATGGCGCTCAACCAGGACGTGCCGCTGTCCGGCCTGCTGCTGGCCGTGGTCCCCGTGCTGGGCGTGGTGGTCACCGTGCTGGTCGGCAGGATGCGGCCGCAGTTCCGCGGCATGCAGACCCGGATCGACGCGGTCAACCGGATCATGCGCGAGCAGATCACCGGCATCCGGGTCATCCGCGCCTTCGTCAAGGACGACCACGAGAAGGCCCGGTTCACCGGCGCCAACGGCGAACTCGCCGACTACTCGCTGCGGGTCGGCCGGCTGATGTCGCTGATGTTCCCGATCGTGATGGGCGTGGTGAACGTCTCCAGCGTCGCCGTCTTCTGGTTCGGCGCGCACCGCATCGAGAGCGGCGGCATGCAGATCGGCGCGCTCACCGCGTTCCTCTCCTACCTGATGCAGATCCTGATGAGCGTCATGATGGCCACCTTCATGTTCATGATGGTGCCGCGCGCCGAGGTCTGCGCCGAGCGCGTCCAGGAGGTGCTGGACACCGAGTCCAGCGTCGTGGCGCCGCTGCACCCGGTCACCGAACTGCACGCCCGCGGCAGCCTGGAGCTGCGCGGCGTCGACTTCCGCTACCCCGGCGCCGAGGCCCCGGTGCTGCGCGGCATCGACCTGACCGCCCGGCCCGGGCAGACCACCGCCGTCATCGGCTCCACCGGCTCCGGCAAGACCACCCTGCTCGGGCTGGTCCCCCGGCTGTTCGACGCCACCGGCGGCGAGGTGCTGATCGACGGCGTGGACGTGCGCGAGCTCGACCCGGTCAAGCTCGCCGAGATCATCGGCCTGGTCCCGCAGAAGCCCTACCTGTTCTCCGGCACCGTCGCCTCCAACCTGCGCTACGGCAAGCCCGAAGCCACCGACGAGGAGCTCTGGCAGGCGCTGGAGACCGCCCAGGCCAAGGACTTCGTGCAGAAGTTCCCCGAGGGCCTGGACGCCCCGATCGCCCAGGGCGGCACCAACGTCTCCGGCGGCCAGCGCCAGCGCCTGGCGATCGCCCGCGCGCTGGTCCGCAAGCCGGAGATCTACCTGTTCGACGACTCCTTCTCGGCCCTCGACTACGCCACCGACGCCCGGCTGCGCGCCGCGCTCGCCCAGGAGACCGGCGACGCCACCGTGGTGATCGTCGCCCAGCGGGTCTCCACCATCCGCGACGCGGACCGGATCGTCGTCCTCGACGAGGGCGCCGTCGTCGGCACCGGCACCCACCGGGAGCTGATGGCCGACAACCCGACGTACCGGGAGATCGTGCTCTCCCAGCTCACCGAGCAGGAGGCGGCGTGACCAGCCCCGAGACCCCCGAGACCCCCGGCGGCCCGGGCAGGCCCGAGGGACCCGACCTGTCCAAGGCCGGGGACGGCGGGGCTTCCGGAGCCTCCGGTGCTTCCGAGGCGCCCGCGCGGCCCGGGGCGCCCGCCGCCCCGGCCGCGTCCGGTTCGCAGGAGGCCGCCGCGCGGCGCGGCGGGGGCGGCCCGGGCCGGTTCATGGGCGCGCAGGGCGCCGAGAAGTCCAAGGACTTCGGCGGCTCCGCGAAGCGCCTGTTCGCCCTGCTCGGCCCCGAGCGCAAGCTGCTGTTCACCGTGCTCGGCCTCGGCGTGCTCGCCATCGGCTGCCAGGTGGTCGGCCCCCGGGTGCTCGGCAAGGCCACCGACCTGATCGTGGCCGGGGCCACCGGGCCGCGGTTCGCCGGCGCCCCCAGCAAGCAGGCCGTCCTGGACGGGATGCGCGCCAGCGGCCAGGGCACCACGGCCGACCTGCTCTCCACCATCGACTTCACGCCCGGCCAGGGCATGGACTTCGGCGCCATCGGCACCGTCCTGCTCTGGGTGCTCGGCATCTACCTGGCCGCGGTCCTGTTCGGCGTGGTGCAGGGCCGGCTGGCCGCGCTGGCGATCAACCGGACGGTGTTCCGGCTGCGCGAGGAGGTCGAGGCGAAGCTGGCCCGGCTGCCGCTCAGCTACTTCGACCGGCAGTCGCGCGGCGAGGTGCTCAGCCGGGTCACCAACGACATCGACAACATCAACCAGTCCATGCAGCAGACCATGGGCCAGGTGGTGAACTCGCTGCTCACCATCGTCGGCGTGCTGGCGATGATGTTCTGGATCTCGCCGCTGCTGGCCGTGATCGCGCTGGTCTCGGTGCCGGTCTCGGTGGTGGTCGCCACCAAGGTCGGCAAGCGCGCCCAGCCGCAGTTCATCAAGCAGTGGGGCTCCACCGGCAAGCTGAACGCGCACATCGAGGAGATGTTCACCGGGCACAGCCTGGTGAAGGTCTTCGGCCGCCAGAAGGAGGCCGCGGAGCTCTTCGAGCAGGAGAACCAGGCGCTCTACGAGGCGTCCTACCGGGCGCAGTTCATCTCGGGCATCATCCAGCCCGCGATGATGCTGGTCGGCAACATCAACTACGTGCTGGTGGCGGTGGTCGGCGGTCTGCGGGTCGCCTCCGGCGCGCTGTCGATCGGCGACGTGCAGGCGTTCATCCAGTACTCCCGGCAGTTCAGCCAGCCGCTCAGCCAGGTCGCCTCGATGGCCAACCTGGTGCAGTCCGGCGTGGCCTCCGCCGAGCGGGTCTTCGAACTGCTGGACGCCGAGGAGCAGTCCCCCGAGCCCCGGCACCCCGAGCGCCCCGCCGAGGTCCGCGGCCGGGTCGCCTTCGAGGACGTCTCCTTCCGCTACGACCCCGACAAGCCCCTCATCGACGGCCTGTCCCTGAAGGTCGACCCCGGCCACACGGTGGCCATCGTCGGCCCGACCGGCGCCGGCAAGACCACCATGGTCAACCTGCTGATGCGCTTCTACGAGGTCAGCGGCGGCCGGATCACCCTGGACGGCGTGGACATCGCCGCGATGTCCCGCGAGGACCTGCGCTCCGGCATCGGCATGGTCCTCCAGGACACCTGGCTGTTCGGCGGCACCATCGCCGAGAACATCGCGTACGGCGCCGAGTCCGCCACCCGCGAGCAGGTCGTCGCCGCCGCGAGGGCCGCCCACGTCGACCGCTTCGTGCGGACCCTGCCCGAGGGCTACGACACCGTCCTGGACGACGAGGGCACCGGCGTCAGCGCCGGCGAGAAGCAGCTGATCACCATCGCCCGGGCCTTCCTCGCCCAGCCCTCGATCCTGGTCCTCGACGAGGCCACCAGCTCCGTCGACACCCGCACCGAGGTGCTGATCCAGCGCGCGATGGCCGAACTGCGCACCGGCCGCACCAGCTTCGTGATCGCCCACCGCCTCTCCACCATCCGGGACGCCGACGTCATCCTGGTCATGGAGAACGGCTCGATCGTCGAACAGGGCGGCCACGACGAACTGATCGCCGCCGGCGGCGCCTACGCCCGCCTCTACCAGGCCCAGTTCGCCCAGGCCGTGGCCGAGGTCGACTGACGCCGCGCCGGGCCGGGCCGGTCGACCGGGCCGGGCTGACGCACCGGGGGAGGTTCGCTGCGGCGGGCCTCCCCCGGCTCCTTCCTGACCCGGGGTCAGCACCGGCTGCCGCGGCCGCCGTTCGCCGCGCTACGGTGGCCGGGTGCCCGATCAGAACGCCGCCGACGCCGCCGACCCCGCCGTGACCGCCCCCGCCGACCCCGCGGCCGTCGCGGCCGTCGCGGCCGCCGCCTTCCAGGCCGAGCGCCGCTACCTGGGCGCGGTCGCCTACCGCCTGCTCGGTTCGGTCGCCGACGCCGAGGACGTGCTGCAGGACGCCTGGCTGCGCTGGCAGTCCGCCGACCGCTCGGACGTCGCCGACCCGCGCGCGTACCTGACCACGGTGGTCACCCGGCTCTGCTACGACCAGTTGGGCTCGGCCCGGGCCCGCCGGGAGGCGTACGTCGGCGAGTGGCTGCCGGAGCCGGTGCTGACCACCGCCGGCGCCGCCGCCCCCGCCGAACCGGCCGAGCTGGCCGAACTCGGCGAGCAGGTGTCGGTGGCGATGCTGGCGGTGATGGAGCAGCTGACCCCGGCCGAGCGGGCCGCGTTCGTGCTGCACGACGTGTTCGCGGTCGGCTTCGACGAGATCGCCCCCGCCCTGGACCGCTCCCCCGAGGCCGCCCGGCAGCTCGCCTCGCGGGCCCGGCGCCGGATCCGGGACGGCGGCCGGCGCGGCCCGGTCGACCCGGCCGAGCACCACCGGGTGGTGGCGGCCTTCACCTCCGCGGCCACCGGCGGCGACCTGGCCGCGCTGCTGTCGCTGCTCGACCCCGAGGTGGCCTGGCACGCCGACGGCGGCGGCATCGTCAACGCGGTGCGCCGCCCGGTGCTCGGCGCGCTCCACGTCTCCCGGCTGCTGCGCAAGCTCACCACCCGCTGGATCGACGCCGAGCACCCGCTGCTGCCCGCGGTGGTCAACGGCGAACCGGGCGCGGTCTGGTACGCGGCGCCCGGCACGGTCGGCGGCGTGATGGCCTTCACCGTCGAGAACGGCCTGATCACCGCCGCGTACGTGATGGTGAACCCCGAGAAGCTCGGCCACCTCCGGGAGCTGTGACCCGGATCACGGTCACACTCCGGCGGGCCGCCCCGTCCCCCTTCCAGAACCGCCACCGGCGGCCTCACGGAGGAGGACGGGATGACCGGCAAGCACATCGTGGTGATCGGCGCGGGCTACGCGGGGCTGTCCGCCGCCGCCGGGATCGGCCGCGGGCCGGACCGGGTCACCCTGATCGCCCCCGAGCAGCGCTTCGGCCACCGCGTCCGGCAGCACGAGATCGCCGCCGGCCGCCGGGTGGCCCGCCCCGAGATCGCCCACGTGCTGCGCGGGCGCCGGGTCGTCCACCGGGCCACCCGGGCAGTCGAACTCGACCTGGCCGCCCGCGAGGTGCGCACCGAGGACGGCGAGCGGATCGGGTACGACACCCTGGTGTACGCGCTCGGCAGCCGCACCGCCTGGGGCGGCGTGCCGGGCGTGGCCGAACACGCGTACTCGGCGGAGCGCGCCGAGGAGCTGCGCCGACGGCTGGCCGGGGCCCCCGGGGCGGGGACGCTGGCCGTGGTCGGCGGCGGGGCGACCGGCATCGAACTGGCCACCGAGCTGGCCGAGGCGTACCCGGCCCGGCAGGTCCGGCTGGTCGCCTCCGGCCCGGTCGGCGGCTGGCTGTCGGAGCGCGGCCGGGCGCACGTCCTGGCGGTGCTCGGCCGCCTCGGGGTGCGCGTCGACGAGCACCGCCGGGTCACCGCCGTCAGCGCGGCCGGGCTGACCTGCGAGGACGGGGAGGTCCCGGCGGAGGTGGTGGTGTGGGCCGCCTCGATGGAGCCGCACCCGCTGGCCGCCGACTCCGGCCTGGCCGTCGACGCGCGCGGCCGCGCCCTGGTCGACGACCGCCTGCGCTCGCGCTCGCACCCCGAGGTGTACGTGGTCGGCGATGCCGCCGCCGTCGAGGTGCCCGGCATCGGCGAACTGCGGATGGCCTGCGCCACCGCGATGCCGCAGGGCCGCTACCTGGCCAAGCTGCTCACCGGCCGCACCGGCAAGCCGTTCGCGTTCCGGTACGCCATCCAGTGCCTGAGCCTGGGGCGCGGCGAGGCGCTGGTGCAGCTGATCCACGGCGACGACTCGATGCGGCCCCGGGTGCTGACCGGCGCGGCCGGGCGGCTGGTCAAGGCGGGCATCGTCAAGGGCCTGCCGCTGTCGCTGCGCTGAAACGGCGGTGGGCCGGTTCCCCCTCCCGGGAGGGGGAACCGGCCCACCGCCGTCGTGCTGCCCCGGAGTTACTTCTTCTCCTTCGGGGCCTCCGCGTCCGTCGACAGCGCGGCGATGAAGGCTTCCTGCGGAACCTCCACCCGGCCGACCATCTTCATCCGCTTCTTGCCTTCCTTCTGCTTCTCCAGCAGCTTGCGCTTGCGCGAGATGTCACCGCCGTAGCACTTGGCGAGGACGTCCTTGCGGATCGCCCGGACCGTCTCGCGGGCGATCACCCGGGAGCCGATCGCGGCCTGGATCGGCACCTCGAACTGCTGGCGCGGGATGAGCTTCTGCAGCTTCCCGGCCATCATCACGCCGTAGTTGTACGCCTTGTCCTTGTGCACGATCGCGGAGAACGCGTCCACCGCGTCGCCGTGCAGCAGGATGTCGACCTTGACCAGGTTCGCGGACTCCTCGCCGATGGGCTCGTAGTCGAGCGAGGCGTAGCCGCGGGTCTTGGACTTCAGCTGGTCGAAGAAGTCGAAGACGATCTCGGCCAGCGGGAGGGTGTAGCGCAGCTCCACCCGGTCCTCGGAGAGGTAGTCCATGCCCTGCAGGGTGCCGCGGCGGGACTGGCAGAGCTCCATGATCGCGCCGACGAACTCGTTCGGGGCGAGGATGGTGCCGCGCACCACCGGCTCGTACACCTCGGCGATCTTGCCGGTGGGGAACTCGCTCGGGTTGGTGACGGTGTGCTCGGTGCCGTCCTCCATGATCACCCGGTAGATCACGTTCGGGGCGGTGGAGATCAGGTCGAGGTTGAACTCGCGCTCCAGCCGCTCCCGGATGATCTCCAGGTGCAGCAGGCCGAGGAAGCCGCAGCGGTAGCCGAAGCCGAGCGCGACCGAGGTCTCCGGCTCGTAGACCAGCGCGGCGTCGTTCAGCCGCAGCTTGTCCAGCGCGTCGCGCAGCAGCGGGTAGTCCGAGCCGTCCAGCGGGTAGAGGCCGGAGAACACCATCGGGCGCGGGTCCTTGTAGCCGCCGAGGGCCTCGGTGGCGCCCTTGTGCTGCGAGGTGATGGTGTCGCCGACCTTGGACTGCCGGACGTCCTTCACACCGGTGATGATGTAGCCCACCTCGCCGACGCCGAGGCCGTCGGCGACCTTCGGCTCGGGCGAGATGACGCCGATCTCCAGCAGCTCGTGGGTCGCGCCGGTGGACATCATGGCGATCCGCTCGCGCTTGGTGAGCTGGCCGTCCACCACTCGCACGTAGGTGACCACGCCGCGGTAGGCGTCGTACACCGAGTCGAAGATCATCGCGCGGGCCGGGGCGTCCTTGACGCCGACCGGGGCCGGGATCTTCTCGACCACGTGGTCGAGCAGGTCCTCGACGCCGAGGCCGGTCTTCGCGGAGACCTTCAGCACGTCCGCCGGGTCGCAGCCGATGATGTGCGCGATCTCGGCGGCGTACTTCTCCGGCTGGGCGGCCGGCAGGTCGATCTTGTTGAGCACCGGGATGATCGTGAGGTCGTTCTCCAGCGCCAGGTACAGGTTGGCGAGGGTCTGCGCCTCGATGCCCTGGGCGGCGTCGACCACCAGGACGGTCCCCTCGCAGGCCGCGAGGGAGCGGGACACCTCGTACGTGAAGTCCACGTGGCCGGGTGTGTCGATCATGTTGAGGATGTGCGTCGTACCCGCGTTCTCACCGGACCTGGGCGCCCACGGGAGGCGGACGGCCTGGGACTTGATGGTGATGCCGCGCTCGCGCTCGATGTCCATCCGGTCGAGGTACTGGGCGCGCATCTGCCGGGGGTCCACCACGCCGGTGATCTGCAGCATCCGGTCGGCGAGCGTCGACTTGCCGTGGTCGATGTGGGCGATGATGCAGAAGTTGCGGATCACCGCCGGGTCAGTACGGCTGGGCTCTGGCACGTTGCTGGGGGTCGCGGGCACCTTGGTCCGATTTCTGATCCGATCAATATGGTTCCGCCCATCCTCCCATGCCGAACGGCCCTCGGTCCTTCCCGCCCGATCGGGTGTGCGGGAGGATCCCCCCATGATCTTGGAAAGCGCCCTGCTCGACGTCCTCCCCGGCCAGGAGGATGCCTTCCTCGCCGCCTTCGCCGAGGCCCGCCCCCTGATCGCCGCCCAGCACGGCTTCCGCTCCCTGGAACTGCGCCGCTGCCTGGACGCGGGCAGCAGCTCGCGCTTCCTGCTGCAGGTCGGCTGGGACACCCTGGAGGACCACACCGAGGGCTTCCGCCGCTCCCCCGAGTACGGGCGCTGGCGCGAACTGCTGCACCGCTTCTACGACCCGTTCCCGACCGTCGAGCACTACGGCGAGCCGCTGCTCACCGCCTGACGGCCGGCGGGTGCGCGGCCGGGCGGGTGCGGGCAGCCGGCCGGCGGACCGTCGACCGCGGGGCCCGGCGGTCCGGTTTGGGCCGACCGCTGCGGCCCTGGTAGCGTGGGGCGCTGCACTCCGCCCTCGGCATGCCCTCTCAGCAGGCCCGAGCGGGTACCGGGGTGCGACCCGTTTACCCGTCGATTCACGTCGATTCACACAGACTGAGGCTCTTTCGTGGCGAACATCAAGTCCCAGATCAAGCGCAACAAGACCAACGAGAAGGCGCGCCTGCGCAACAAGGCCGTCAAGTCCTCGCTGAAGACCGCCCTGCGCAAGGCCCGCGAGGCCGCTGCCGCCGGTGAGTCGGAGAAGGCCACCGAGCTCGCCCGCGCCGCCTCCAAGGCCCTCGACAAGGCCGTCAGCAAGGGCATCATCCACAAGAACCAGGCCGCCAACAAGAAGTCGGCGATCACCAAGCGCGTCAACGCCGCCGCCTGATCCAGGTTCTTCCCGCACGGCCCCGCCGTGCACCCGGTGCCGCTCCCGGCACCACCCCGGTCGGCGTGAACCCGCGGCCCTCTACCCGCTACCGCCGACCACCCGCTCCCGGAGACCCCGGCCCTCTACCCGGATCCCGGTGAGCCGCACGATCCGTACCGCACGCGGCCTGCGTTCGCCACGCGGGTGCGGTACACCAGCTCCACGGTGAGAGCGCCCGACCCCGGGACCTCACCCCCACTGCCCGCCCGGGCCTCCCGGGCGGGCAGTCGGCGTTTCCGGCCCCTCTGCCCCCTCCCCCGCCCCGGGTTCAGGTGAACGGGTGACGGGCGTCAACCCGCGCACCCGCGCGGAATCGGCTCCGGCCGGACGGCGGCGGTAGGGTGCGTGGCACCTTCCGTGCCCGTCCGACTACGCAGGGGAACGATGCCGACTCCACCGCCGTCTCCGCCCCCGCCGCCCTCGCCCGGGTACGGACCCGCTCCCGGCACCGGCTACGGCCCCGCCCCCGTGCTGCCCGGGCGGGCCGGCGGATTCGGCGCCACGTCGAGCGGGGGCGGTCGGGCCGGACGGACCGGGCGGGCCGGGCGGGGGCGGCGACGGGTGCGCGGGCGCGGGGTGTGGTGGGGCGTCGGCGGCGCGGTCCTGGCCTCCGCGGTGTGGTCGGCCGCCGTACTGACCCTGCCGCCGCTGGTGCGCGGCGTCCTCGGCCGCCCCGCCGCCCCCGCGCCGGCCGGCTACCGGGCCGCCGACGACCTGTGCGCCACCGCCGCGCTGCCCGCCTTCGCCCGGCTGTACCCGTCCCCGTCCGGCAGCCCGTACCACTACACGACGCGCCACCGGGTGCTGGACGAGATGTACTGCAGCCAGTACCGCCAGAAGGCCGGGGGCGACTCGGAGCACTACTCGCTCTACCTCCAGGTGCAGCTCCACCACCAGGTCGACCCGCGCCCGGAGTTCGGCGCCCAGCGCGACGGCCTGGCCCAACGCCACTACCTGATCAGCCCGGTGGCCGAACTCGGCGACGAGGCGTACCTCGGCTACCTGGACGACCCGGACCGCGGCGACACCGGCCGGCACTACCTGACCCAGGTCCTGTACGTCCGGCAGGGCGGCATGACCTGCTACGCCGGCTGGTCCGGCTCCTACCTGGACGGCCGGACGGCCGCCCCCGACCTCGACCTGGTCCGCAGCGCCCTCGTCAGCGACACCCGCGACATACTGCGCGGCCTCGGCGGCTCCCCCGCCTGAACGCCGCCTGAACGCCGCCCGAACGGCCCGGCTGTGCCCGGTCGGGCGGGCCCTAGTAGGGGCGGGCCCCGGCCCGGGAGGCGCGGGCGACGGCGACGACGGCGCGTTCGAGCGCGTACGCGGGATCGTCGGAGCCGCCCTTCACCGCGGCGTCGGCCTCGGCGACGGCGGTCAGGGCGGCGGCCACCCCGTCACCGGTCCACCCGCGCATCTGCTGGCGCACCCGGTCGACCTTCCAGGGCGGCATGCCGAGTTCGCGCGCCAGGTCACCGGGCCGCATGTTGCGGCCCGCGGAGGCGAGTCGGCCGATGCTGCGGACGCCGGAGGCGAGCGCGTAGGTGATGCCGGTCGGCGGCTGGCCGACGGCCAGGGCCCAGCGCAGCCGCTCCAGGGCTTCGGCGGCCCGGCCGGTCACCGCGAGGTCGGCCACCTCGAAGCCCGTCGCCTCGGCGCGGCCGCTGTAGTACTTGGCGACCGCCGTCTCGTCGATCGGCCCCTCGACGTCAGCGGTCAACTGGCTGCAGGCGGCGGCCAGTTCCCGCAGGTCGCTGCCCAGGGAGTCCAGCAGCGCCTGGCACGCCTCGGGGCTAGCGGCCCGCCCCAGGGTGCGGAACTCGTTGCGGATGAAGGCCAGTTTCTCGTTCGCCTTGGTCAGCTTCGCGCAGGCGACCTCCCGGGCGCCCGCCTTCTTCGCCGCGTCCAGCAGTCCCTTGCCCTTGGCGCCGCCCGCGTGCACCAGCACCATGATCACTTCTTCGGCGGGCGACTCCAGGTACGCCTTGACCTCCTTGACCGAGTCGGCCGAGAGGTCCTGCGCGGCCCTGACCACGATGACCTTCCGCTCCGCGAAGAGCGAGGGCGTGGTGAGCTCCGCCAACTGGCCCGGCTGCAGGCCCCCCGGCGGGAGGTCCCGGACGTCCGTCTCCGGGTCCGCCGCCCGCGCCGCGGCCACCACCTCGGCGACCGCGCGGTCGAGCAGCAGCTCCTCCTGGCCGACCGCAACGGTCAGCGGGGCGAGCAGGTCGTCGGGTGCACTCTTCCTGGCCATCGCCTACCAGGATCGCACGCCGCGCCGACAGCCCTCCGCACCCCGGCTCCTCCTCGCCGGCTCCCCTCCCCATCGCGCCCTGCCCGCCCGCACCCGCCCGTCGGTTCCGGGAAGCGGGGCCGATTCCGTACCGGGTGCGGGGCTGGGGAGAATGATGACGTGATCGAGAACAATGACCGTCAGTTGCTCGTCCTCCCCGACCGCGATGCGGCGGAGGAGGTCGCCGAGGAGCTGAGTGCGCGCTGGCCCGAACTGGGTGACGTCGAGGTGGTCCGGGACTCCCTCGCCGGCGAGGACGACGCTGAGGACGCCCAGTGGCTGGTGGTGGTCGAGGCCCCCGAGGACGAGGGCTGGACCGCCCGACTGCTGACCGAGCTCGACCAGTTGGTCGCCGAACAGGACGGCTGGCGCGAGCAGGGCTGACGCCCTCCCCTCCTCCCCTCGTCCGCTGACTCCCTCCTCTTCGACACCCCTTGGTCCCGCCCGAACGAGGTGACCCCACCCGCTCGGGCGGGCGTTTCCGTACCGGCCCCGGGCCGCACCCAGCGGGCCTCCCCGCTGTCCGCCGCCGATCGCCGGGCCCGCTCCCGCGCGACCGTTCAGCCGTGGCCGGAGCGCGAACGCGTCGCCACCGCGAGGGTCCGCGAGTCGCCCAGGACAGCGATGTCCCCGGAGTCGTCGGTCCGGACCACCGTCGCACCCAGCGCCCTGAGCCCGGCCACGGTCTGCGGCGCCGGGTGCCCGTACGGGTTCCCCACCCCGCAGGAGATCAGGGCCAGCCGCGGCCGGAACGCGGCCATCAACGCCCAGTCCTGGTTCGCCGATCCGTGGTGCGCGACCTTGAGGACGTCCACCCTCCCCACCCGCGGCGGGCCCGTCCCCTGCGGCGGCCCCGGCCCGCTCGGGCCCGTGCTCCGCCCGGCGTTCCCGGCCTCCTCCGCAGGTACCACACGGTCAGCCTCCTTTCCGTCCCCGGGAGTCGGTCCGCCGCCGGCCGCCCCGCGCTCCGACTGCCGGGCCGGGGCCCCGGCCCGGGGCGGCGGCCGTGGCAGCGCGCCGAGCGCCAGCAACGCGGCCTGGGCCGGGGGTTCCAGGTCTCCGATCAGGGCGACCCGCAACGCGGCGGCGGGCGGGCCGAGCAGGGCGAGGATCGCGATGCTGGAGTTGTTCGGGCCCTCGGCCCCGGGCGCCGACGGCGAGGCGGGCCAGAGGACTTCCCACGCCAGTTCCGCTCCGGCGGTGCGCCGCTCGCCGCGCTGTGCGCGCACCACCGGGACGCCGCCGGCTGCCGCCCAGCGGAGCACCCGGGAACGCTCACCGTCCGGCTCGCCCGAGCCGGTCACCTCGATCGATCCGACCGACCGGCCGCGCAGGACCCCGGGGATGCCCTCCGCGTGGTCGGCGTGGAAGTGGGTGAGGATCAGCACGGGGACCCTGGTCACCCCGAGGCTGCGCAGGCAGGCGTCGGCCGTCTTGGGGTCCGGCCCGGCGTCCACCACCACGGCGGTCCCCGGTTCGACGGACAGGACCGTCATGTCGCCCTGACCGATGTCGCACATCGCCATCCGCCAGCCCGGCGCGGGCCAGCCGGTCGCCAGTCGGACGACCGGTGCCGGGCGCAGCAGGACCAACGGCAGCGCCAGGGCGACAGCGAGCGCGACCAGTGCCCTGGTCCTCCGCCCCCGGGCACGGTGACCCGCCAGGAGCGGCGGTACCGACCAGGCCAGCGAGACGATCACCACGACCAGCAAGGCCGCGCCGAACGGCCCGGCGGGCCAGCCGAGTTCGGCTCCCGGAAGCGCCGCACCGCGCCGTGCGACGGCGACCAGCCAACCGGCCGGCAGTGCCGCGAGGTCCGTCAGGAACTCCGCCGCTCCCTTCCAGAGCGGTGCGATCGCGAGCGCGGCGAACCCGAGCAGGGTGGCGGGGGCCACCGCGATCTCGGCCAGCAGGTTGCACGGCACCCCGACCAGGCTGACCCGGGGTGCGAGCAGGATGGTGACCGGTGAGCACAACGCCTGCGCCGCGGCGGTGGCGCCGACCGCCGAGGCCAGGTGGTGCGGCCAGCGGCGCGCCCGGAGCGCCGCCGTCCACCTCGGGCCGAGCACCAGTAGCCCGGCGGTGGCCAGTGAGGAGAGCAGGAACCCGTACGACCGGGCCAGGTGCGGGTCCACCAGGATCAGGACCAGCACCGCTCCGGCCAGCGCCGGCACCCCTCGCCGGGGGCGGCCGGTGGCCAGGGCGAGCAGTCCGATCAGCCCGGTGGCGGCGGCTCTGAGCACGCTCGGGTCGGGCCGGCAGACGGTGACGAACGCCAGCGTCAGCACGGTTCCGAACAGCGCCGTGGTGCGGAACGAGAGGCCCAGCAGCCCGGCCAGGCCGCCGCGACCGGGTGCGTCGGGCTCGCTCGGCGCACCACCGACCAGGACGGCCAGGACGATCGCCAGGTTGGCGCCGCTCACCGCGACCAGGTGGCCGAGGTCGGTGGCCCGGAACGCGTCCGACAGGTCGTCGGGCAGTCTGGACACGTCTCCCACCACCAGCCCGGGGAGCAGCCCGCGAACGTCCGGCGGCAGGTGGTCGCAGGCGTCGCGGAGCCCCTTTCGCAGCTGGGCCGCGAGGCGCTGCGGAAGGTTCGGCCGGTCGGTGATCCGCGGCAGCCCCTGCGGGACGAGCAGCGCCGCACTGTCGGTGCCGACCCTTCCCGCTCGGCCTGCCGCCGGTGGCTGTTCCGGCAGCACCTCCGCCCGTAGTTCCAGACCGGTGGAGGGGATCAGCCGCTGCCACGGGTAGTCCTGCGGGGACCGGATCAGCAGGGTGACGGGTGTGCGGGTGGCGATGGGCGGCGGGGCGGGGCCGCCGAGGCGGGCGGGGGCGGCCCGGACTTCGGTGACCAGAGCCGGAACGGTCAGGGTCGGCCGGGACAGCGAGCTGCCCCGGGTGTGCGGGCCGTGCTGTTTCGGATCGCCCGTGACGGTCAACTCGACGGTGATCTCGGGAGTTGCGGTGTCCTCCTTCCGGGGTTGCTCTGCCGTGTCCCGTTGGTCGCCATCCGCCCGCGGCCCCGCCCTGACGGACGGTGCGGCGGTAGGTGGGACGGGTGGGCGGGCCAGCGCGGGTAGCGGGCCCCGGTGCAGGTCGGCGGTGTGCAGGACGGTGGTGGTGGCCGCGGTGGCGGCGGTCAGCAGGACGGCGGCGGCCAGGCGGTGGGCCTTGCGGCGGGTGCCGCCGCCCCGGAGCAGGACCGGGGAGACTGCGGCAGCCACCAGCGCGGCCGCGAGCACTGCCGGGTGTCGGTCCGGGGCCAGGCCGAGGACGGTGGCGGTGACGGCCCACGCGGTGCAGGCCGGCAGGAGGAGCCGGTAGTCGGTCCGGTGGCGGACGGCGGTTGGTGTGACCGGCATCGGGGCTCCTCCTCTCATCGACGCGGGCGGGGTCGGGACGGCGTGCGAAAGGCTTCGAAGTCCTTTCTCCGCAGGGGTGTTGCACTCGGCGCGGGGGCCTGCTCAGGTCGTGCCGATCGGCGGGTCCGGTTCCAGGGGCGGCCTCCGAGTCGTGGGCGGTGTTGTCGCGGCGGCCGCGCCCCGCGGGGCGGGCCAGGACAGAGCGCGGGTGCGGGCGGCAGGGGCGCCTTCTCCGCAGGGGCACGGTTCCGCGCTGCCGCTTGTCAGGGCGGTTCCCCGTGCTTCCGGGTGTGCACGGCCGGAGAGGCGGTCGGCCGGCGGGTCAGAGAGTCAGGAGCGGTTTGAGGTCTTCGTACTTCCGGGCGCCGATGCCGGGGACGTGGCGGAGTTGGTCGATGGACTGGAAAGGGCCGTGGGTGAGGCGGTACTGGAGGATGCGTTGGGCCAGTGCGGGCCCCACCCCGGGGAGCGAATCGAGTTGGTCCGCGCCCGCGTGGTTGAGGCTCACCGGGCCGGTGGGCCCGGTCGGGGCCACGCCACCGGGCGCCTGGCCGGTGTCCACGAGGATCTGCTCCCCGTCGGTGAGCGGGCGGGCGAGGTTGAGGAGGCTGGTGTCGGCCCCGGGGAGCGGTCCGCCGGCGGCCGCCAGGGCATCGGCGACCCGTGAACCCGCGGGGAGGGTTCGCAGGCCGGGGTGCTGGACTTTCCCGGCGATGTCGACGACGAGGGACGGATCGGTCGGTTGTTGTGGTGGCGCTCCTTCCGCGGTCCGGTCGGACACGGCTTCGGCCATGGCGATGGCCGGGACGGGCACGGGGTGCGGCCGGCCGAGCCAGAAGTGCTGGACGGCGTAGCCCGTGGCGAGGACGAGCAGGACGGTCAGGCCGAGCACGGCCCGGCGGTCGAGGGCGAACGCGGCTGGGAGGCGCAGCCGCAGGGGGAGTCTCGGCGGAGTGGTGTGGGGCACGGTGGCGGGCTTCGGGGCGGACGGGGGTTCGGGCGGGTTTTCCGGGTCCGACGACGCATCGGGCCGGTCCGGTACCGGAGGCGGGAACCGGGGTGTCACGGGGCGCTCCGGCTGGGCGGTCCCGTCCGGGGCGGTCGCCGCTGCGGGCGGGTCCCGCTCCGACGGCGAAACGGCTCTCCTGCGGCCGGAGGCACCGGCTTCACCGGTGCTGGGCGGTGGCGGCCCTGCCGGACGAACGCAACGCGCGGCCGCGCCATACCTCGCGAGGACGCTCGAAGACGACAGTGCCGACGGCGGGCCGGCGGTCGGCGACAGCCCTGGCCCGGGCGCCGCCTCCGGCACCGGATCGGGCACTGCCTCCGGCTCCCGCTCCACCGTTCCCTCCGGTCGGAGCGGCTCGGTGGATCCGGAGGTGCCACGCTCGGGCTCCGACTGTCCGTCCGGGCCGGTCTCCGCTCCGCACGCCGGTCGCGTCGGCGGTGAGGGATCGGCGCCGCATTCGATGGACGCGTCGAAGAGGTCGGAGTCGTTGGACGGATCCGCCGGGAGGAGCCGGCCGAGGCGGGTTCGGACGGCCTCGCCTGCCTGGCGCCGACGGGTCTGGGGTGTGGTGATGGTCCTCATGGCGAGGACAGTAGATCGATGCCGGCGGACCGTCGGAGAATTCGTCCGCCCCTGTGGACAACTCGGGCCTGTGGATAACTCCTGTCGCTCGGACGAGTGAATCCGGCCGAGTTCAGTGCGACGATGCGACGATCGGAGAAATCACCACGGCCAGCAGACCGGGGCCGACGTGCGCCCCGATGACCGCGCCGACCTCGCTGACGTAGAGCTCCTTCAGGCCCGGGATCCGCTCCCGCAGCCGTTCCGCCAGCGGTTCGGCCCGGTGCGTGGCGGCCAGGTGGTGGACGGTGACGTCGACCGGCTGCCGCCCGGCGTACTCGACGGCGATCTCTTCGAGCCGGGCGATCGCCCGGGAGGCCGTGCGGACCTTCTCCAGCGGTTCGATCCGGCCCCCGGCCAGGTGCAGCAGCGGCTTCACCGCCAGCGCGGAACCGACCAGTGCCTGGGCCGTTCCGATCCGGCCTCCGCGCCGCAGGTGCTCCAGGGTGTCGACGTAGAAGAAGCCCGCGGTACCGGCTGCCCGGTTCTCGGCCGCGGCGACCACCAGGTCGAGGTCCGCCTCGGTGGCGCCGGCGTCCACTCCACCCTCCCCCGCGGGGGCGGCGTCGGACTCCGATCCGGCGCGGGCCTCGTCCAGTGCCACGGCCGCTTCGGCCGCGGCCAGGACGCTGCTCCCCAGCGCCATGCCGACGAGCCGGCTGTCGACCACCCGGACCGGGATCGGCACGGCCGCGGACGCCAGCCGGGCGGCCTCCGCCGTACCGGAGAGCTCGGCCGACAGGTGGATCGAGACGATGCCGCGCGCACCGGCTTCCGCGGCCGCCCAGTAAGCGGCGGCGAAGGTCTCGGGGCTGGGACGGGAGGTCGTCACCCGCTGCTTGGAACGCAGCGCCTCGGCAACGTCCTTCGGGGAGATCTCGACGCCCTCCGCGAAGACCTCGTCACCCACCGCGACGCTGAGCGGTACCACCCGGATCCGGTGCCGGTCCACCGCCTCCTGGGGCAGATACGCGGTGGAATCCGTGACAAGTGCGAGGTGGCCGGGCATGAGCCGGAGGTTACCCGCCACCGGGCCGGGATGACAGCGGTCGTCATTCGATGGTTTGGCCCGGAATGGGCCGGGTAACTTCTCCGCACACGGAGAGCGACCGCACCATGACGCGGGGTCAGGAGCGGTTGGGGCCCGCCGGGTTCGGCTTGCGGAGGCGGTCGGCGAGGCGGGAGAGCGGCTCGGCGGCCAGCCCGAGCAGTTCCTCGGCACTGGTCGAACGGTTGGAGCCGAGTCCCTTGCGGCGGTCAGCGGACTCCTCGGCGGAGGCGGCCGCGGAGGCCGTACCGGAGGCGTCCGTCCCATCGGCGGCGGGGGCGGACGAGGTCCAGTGGCGCAGGGCGCCGGCCTCGTCCTGGCACTCCTTGCCGAGGCGGGCGAGTTCGTCGTCGGCGAAGCGGCGCATCCGGTCCTGGGCGGCCCAGCGCAGGGAGTCCGCGGAGTGGGTGATCCGCTCGGCGCGCTCACGCAGTTCGGGGAGCCTGGCGGCGACCCGGCCGTTCGTCGGCTCGCGCTCCATCATGCGGAGCTCGGCGTCGAGTTCCGCGGCGTGCGAGTCGAGGCGGGCCAGTAGTTGGAGCGCGTCGCCGAGTTGGCCGTCCTGCGGCAGGCCGCCCTGCAGCACCTGGCGGGTGGAGTCCAGCGCGGTGCGCAGGGACAGCCGGAGGCCGGCGATCCGGCCCTGCTCACCCGGCCTGGCGATGCTCTTCGCCTTCAGCGCCGCGTTCTCCATCGCCCGCTGGGCGTTGGCGCTGTGCCGGTCGACCTTGGCCGCCACCGCCCTCGCCGCCTTCACCGTCCCGACCACAGCCATCACCAGGAGGGTCACCCCGAAGAGCGCGACCAGAGCCACCACCACACCGAGCGCTTCCATCGGGAGCCCACCTTCCGCCCGTGACCGGCCCTGGACCGCCCGGTGCGGTCCGCTTGTCCGCCGGACTTCCACCGTAGCCCGGAGCGGCGGTCGACAGCAGGTCGCAGGCGCTCCTCACCCCCGAGATCAGGGACAGCTCAGGGATGTCCCCAAGCGATCGCCCCGGGATCCCGGAGCACACTCGCACGAAGAACGGAGCCACCTTGTCCGCTTCCCCCCACCGTCTCCCCCTTCCCCGTCTCCCCCGCTTCCCCCGGCTCGGCCGCCCCGCCGGGCCCGCCCGGCCCGTCCGGGCGCTCGGCACGCCGACCGATCCACCGGTCTGTCCGCCGGTCCGTCCGCGAACGGCGAAGGGCCGGCCGCCCCACCACGGGGACGACCGGCCCTGCCTGGCCGGCGACGTGCCGACCGGAGTTCCGTCAGCCGGTGACGATGTTCACCAGCTTCGGCGCGCGCGCGATGACCTTGCGCACCTGGGCGTCGCCGATGGCGGCGACCACGGCCGGGTCGGCCAGGGCCAGCGCCTCCAGGTCGGCGTCCGAGATGGACGGCGCGACCTCCAGGCGGGCCTTCACCTTCCCCTTGATCTGCACGACGCAGGTCACGGCCTCGTCGACCACGTACGCCGGGTCGGCCACCGGGTAGTCCGCGAAGGCCAGCGACTGCTCGTGGCCCAGGCGGCGCCACAGCTCCTCGGCGATGTGCGGGGCCAGCGGGGCGATCAGCAGGACGATCTGCTCGGCCACCGGCCGCGGCGTGGAGCCGCGCTTCACCAGGAAGTTGTTCAGCTCGATGGCCTTGGCCACGGCGGTGTTGAACCGCATGCCCGCCATGTCGCCGCGGATGCCGTCGATCGCCTTGTGCAGCGCGCGCAGCGTCGCCTCGTCCGGCTCCTCATCGGTGACCACCAGTTCGCCGGTGACCTCCGAGACGATGTTGCGCCACAGGCGCTGCAGGAAGCGGTAGGAGCCGACCACGGCGCGGGCGTCCCAGGGGCGGGAGACGTCCAGCGGGCCCATCGACATCTCGTACAGGCGCAGCGTGTCCGCGCCGTACTCGTCGGCGAACTCGTCCGGGGCGATCGCGTTCTTCAGCGACTTGCCCATCTTGCCCGCCTCGCGGCGGACCTTCTCGCCGTTCCAGAAGAACTCGTCACCGATCTCCTCGACCTCGGCGGCGGGCACCGGGAAGCCCCGGTCGTCGCGGAAGACGTCAGCGGTGATCATGCCCTGGTTGAACAGCTTGTGGAACGGCTCGACCGAGGAGACGTGGCCCAGGTCGTGCAGCACCTTGTGCCAGAAGCGGGCGTACAGCAGGTGCAGGACCGCGTGCTCGGCGCCGCCGACGTACAGGTCGACGCCGCCGGCCGGCTTCTCCGCCGTCGGGCCCATCCAGTAGGCCTCGTTGGCGGGGTCGACGACCGAGGTCGAGTTGACCGGGTCGATGTAGCGCAGCTCGTACCAGCACGAACCCGCCCAGTTGGGCATGGTGTTGGTCTCGCGGCGGTAGGTCTTCGGGCCGTCGCCCAGGTCCAGCTCGACGTTGACCCAGTCCTCGTTGCGGGACAGCGGGGTCTTCGGGGAGGAAGCGGCGTCGTCGGGGTCGTAGGTGTGCGGCAGGTAGTCCTCGACCTGGGGGACCTCGACCGGCAGCATCGACTCGGGCAGGGCGTGCATCGCGCCGCTCTCGTCGTAGACGATCGGGAAGGGCTCGCCCCAGTAGCGCTGGCGGCTGAACAGCCAGTCGCGCAGGCGGAAGTTGACGGTGCCCTCGCCGATGCCCTGCTCGGCCAGCCAAGCGGTGATCCGGGCCTTGGCGTCGACCACGGACAGGCCGTTCAGCGAGATGCCGTCGCGCTCGGAGTTGACCAGCACCGAGTCGTAGGTGTCGAAGGCGTCGTCCCAGGTGTGCGGGTCCTCGCCGCGGCCGTCGGTGGGCCGGACGACGCAGCGCATCGGCAGGTTGAACGCCTGCGCGAAGGCGAAGTCGCGGCTGTCGTGCGCCGGGACGGCCATGATCGCGCCGGTGCCGTAGCCCATCAGCACGTAGTCGGCGATGAACACCGGGATCTGCTCGCCGCTGACCGGGTTGGTCGCGTAGGCCCCGGTGAACACGCCGGTCTTGACCTTGGCGTCGGCCTGGCGCTCCACGTCGGACTTGGCGGCGGCGACCGCCCGGTACGTGGCCACGGCGGTGGCCGGGTCGGCGGCACCGCCGGTCCACTCCTCGCGGGTGCCGGCCGGCCACTCGGCCGGGACGACGGTGTCGACCAGGGCGTGCTCGGGCGCCAGGACCATGTAGGTGGCGCCGAACAGGGTGTCGGGGCGGGTGGTGAAGACGGTGACGGTGTCGGCGCCGACGGTGAAGTCGACCCGGGCGCCCTCGGAACGGCCGATCCAGTTGCGCTGCTGCAGCTTGATCGCCTCGGGCCAGTCCAGCAGGTCCAGGTCGCTGATCAGGCGGTCCGCGTAGGCGGTGATCCGCATCATCCACTGGCGCAGGTTGGACTTGAACACCGGGAAGTTGCCGCGCTCGGAGCGGCCGTCCGCGGTGACCTCCTCGTTGGCCAGCACGGTGCCCAGCCCGGGGCACCAGTTGACCGGCACCTCCTTGGAGTACGCCAGCCGGTATTCGCCCAGCACCTCGTCGCGCTCGACGCCGGACAGCTCGGCCCAGGCGCGACCGCCCGGGACCGCACGCTCACCGGACTCGAACTGGGCGATCAGTTCGGCGATCGGCCGGGCCTTGGCCGCGTCCTCGTCGTACCAGGAGTTGAAGATCTGCAGGAAGATCCACTGCGTCCAGCGGTAGTAGTCCGGGTCGATCGTGGAGATCGAGCGGCGCGAGTCGTGCCCCAGGCCCAGCCGGCGCAGCTGCTTGCGCATGTTGGCGATGTTGTCCTCGGTGGACACCCGCGGGTGGATGCCGTACTGGACGGCGTACTGCTCGGCGGGCAGGCCGAAGGCGTCGTAGCCCAGGGTGTGCAGCACGTTGTGGCCGGTCATCCGCTGGTAGCGGGCGTACACGTCGGTGGCGATGTAGCCCAGCGGGTGGCCCACGTGCAGGCCGGAGCCCGACGGGTACGGGAACATGTCCATGATGAAGCTGTGCGGCTTCGTCGCGACGGACGTCCCGTCGGCCAGCGGGCCGGTCGGGTTGGGGGCGTCGAACGTCCCCTCCTTCTCCCACAAGTCCTGCCAGCGGGACTCGATCTCGGCGGCCAGCGCGGCGCCGTAGCGGAAAGGCTCGGTGGCGGCTTCGGCCGCGCCGGATGCGGGGGTCGTCTCGCTCATGGTCCTTCAGGCTCCATCGTCATCAGTCAGCGAACAGGCCGTAGAAAGCAGAAAGCCCCTCCTCAGGAGGGGACGCCACGCCGACTCCGGCCCTCAAGCCGGTCCTGGTCAGCGCGGCCGGCTAAGAAGCAGGCGCACGGTTCGCATGGGCTCAGGGTACCGCACCCCCTCAACCCGCTTTCGCGTCACCACGTCAACCCCCGCCCGCACCCGCCCGACCACACCGCCACCAGCCACTCGCCCCACCGCCGCCCGCACCGCCCCGACCGCACCAGCCGCCCCAGTCGCCCCGCCCGACTCGCCCCGCCCGGCCACGGGCTACGTCTCCGCGCGCATCGCGGTGTCGAAGTCCCGCAGGGCCCGGGCCACCCGCGCCGACTGCATGCCGGCCGCGAGCAGCCGGGCCCGGTCGGCGGTGCGCTCGGCCTCGACCCGCTCGCCGGTGCGCCGGTAGGAGTCGGCGAGGCGCACCATCAACAGCGCCTTGGCCCTGGCCCGTTCCACCGAGAGGGCGTCGATCGAGGCGAGCAGCAGGCTGCGTGCCTGCGCGTGCTCGCCCAGCAGCAGGTACCCCTCGCCGACCATGCCCTCCAGGTCAGCCCGCTCCTGTGCGTGCCCCTCCACGCCCTCCAGCACCCGGAACGCCCGCTCCGCGACGGCCTCCGCACTGATCTGCTCCCCCTTGCGGCCGTGCGCCCGGGCGATCCGCCCCAGTTGCAGCGCCCGCTCACGCGGCGTCAGCACGGCGTCGGCGGCGCGCAGCGCGGTGGAGAGCATCGCCACCGGATCGAGCCCCCGCCCGCCGGAGTTGTACGTGGCCTGGACGGCGAGGCAGCCGACCACGCCGACGCCGAGCCGCGGGTCGCCCGAGACGTGCGCGGCCCGCAGCGCGGCGACGAAGGCGCGCTGCGCGGCGGCGTCGTTGCCCATGTCGTAGTTGGCCCAGCCGACCAGTCGGGCCAGCCGGCTGGCCGCGCCGTAGAGCTCGCGGCCGAGCGGCTCGTCGTACCGGCCGAGCTCCAACAGCTTGCCCACCATGGCGAGTTCCGCCTTGGCCAGGTCGAGGATCAGGCCGCCGCCGTAGGCGCGCTCCAGGCGCTGCTTGGACTCGTAGGACAGCCGGAGGTCGGCCAGTTGCTCGGGGGCGATCCGCAGCGCGCCCTCCCCGCCAGCGACCGGCGGGGGCGGGGAGGCCCAGTGCCGGGCGGCCTGCTCCAGTTCGTCGCCGCGGAACAGGTCGGTCAGGCGCACCGGGGCACCGTCGGCACCCGCCTCGCGGAGCGCGGTCTGTGCGGTGTCGGCGGTCCACGGGTCGGTCAGCAGCCGGGGCGAGAGCATCTTCGCGCCCCGGTGGGAGCCCATCTGCCCCCAGAGCTGCTCGTAGGTGACGGCGATGCCGACGCTGCGGCCCAGCACCTCGCAGACGGTCTGGTCGTGCGGCGAGCGCGGCACCATCCCC
This sequence comes from Kitasatospora saccharophila, assembly GCF_039529925.1. Classification (NCBI taxonomy): domain Bacteria; kingdom Bacillati; phylum Actinomycetota; class Actinomycetes; order Kitasatosporales; family Streptomycetaceae; genus Kitasatospora; species Kitasatospora saccharophila. The sequence goes on from NZ_BAAANS010000002.1 coordinate 197,164, forward strand.
CGGTCGCGCCACTTGTACGGTGCGGTGGCGCTGATCGCCATGCCGGCCGGGAGCACCGCGTTCACCTCGCGGGCCAGCCGCTCCGGGCTCCAGCCGAGCTGGTGGAGTATCCGGGCGAGTTCGTCGTTCCGTTTTCGCACCAGGTCGGCCATGTCACGACCGTAGCGGCCCCGTCCCCCGCTCGGCAGGGAAGTCCGGTGAACGGCCGGAGGCCGCCCCTAGTGGGACGGCCTCCGGACTGCTGTGGAGCTAAGGAGAATCGAACTCCTGACCTATTGCATGCCATGCAATCGCTCTACCAACTGAGCTATAGCCCCATGCTTTCACCGCTGCCACCTGCGGTTTCCCTCGGCGACATCGACAACTGTACACGGTCGGCGCCCCCGGCCCTAATCCGTTCCGGAGCCCCACGATGATCCCCGCGGCCCCCCTCGCAGCACCCCCCACGGCACCTCTCGCGGCACTCCTCACGGTGCTTCTCGCAGCGTCCCTCACAGTGGCCCTCGCGGCGGTCCGCCCTGCGCCCCCGGGTCCGCCCTGTGCCCCCGGCCGACCCGGCGCCCGCGCCCATCCGCAACAACACCGAAGGCCGCCACCCTCTTCGGATGACGGCCTCACGGAACTGCTGTGGAGCTAAGGAGAATCGAACTCCTGACCTATTGCATGCCATGCAATCGCTCTACCAACTGAGCTATAGCCCCGCGACACTGACGACCACTCACGGACCACCGGTGCGGAGTGGAGCTAAGGAGAATCGAACTCCTGACCTATTGCATGCCATGCAATCGCTCTACCAACTGAGCTATAGCCCCGCAGTTCCGCGACTCCCGCCCCCGGTTTCCCGTCTGCGTTCCTCACTGCGAACGAGGAAGACTCTAGCTGGTCAGAGCCGGAACTGTGAAATCCGGGTCGGTCGGCCGCCGGGCGCCGCCTCAGGTCTCGTCGCCGATGACCGGCTGCGGCAGCGTGCCCGCGTTGTGCTCCAGCAGTCGCCAACCGCGCGAGTCCTGGCCGAGGACGGACCAGCAGCAGTTGGAGAGACCGCCGAAGCGCTCCCACATCTGCGGCTCCAGGCCCAGCATCCGGCCGATCATGGTGCGGATGGTGCCGCCGTGGCTGACCACCACCAGGGTGCCGTTCTCCGGCAGCTTGCCCACCGCGTCCAGCACCACCGGGACGGCCCGGTCGGCCACCTCGGTGGCCAGCTCGCCGCCGCCGCGCCGCACCTGCTCGCCGTTCGCCCACGCCTCGTACTGCTCCGGGTAGCGGGCCCGGATCTCGGCGTTGGTGAGCCCCTGCCACTCCCCCGCATAGGTCTCCCGCAGACCCTCGTGGTGGTGCACTTCGAGGCCGGTGAGGGCGGCGAGCTCGGCGGCGGTGCGCCGGGCCCGCTGCAGGTCGGAGGAGATCAACAGGTCGGGCCGGAGCCCGGCGAGCAGTCGGGCCGCCCGCTGGGCCTGGAAGACGCCCTGGTCGGTGAGCTCGATGTCCGTGGTCCCCTGGAACCGGGATTCGAGGTTCCAGGAGGTCTGGCCGTGCCGCCAGAGGACGATGCGCGGCCAGGCCCCGGCCCGGCTCAGAGGTCGCCCCCGGAGACGGCGTTGCCGGCGGCGTCGGTGACGGCGTTCTCCGGCCGGTTCCGGGTCGCCAGGGCGTCCTCGGGCAGCGGCAGCTCGGGGCAGTCCTTCCACAGGCGGTCGAGCGAGTAGAAGGAGCGCTCCTCGGAGTGCTGGACGTGCACCACGATGTCCAGGTAGTCGAGCAGGATCCAGCGGCCCTCGCGCTCGCCCTCGCGGCGCACCGGCTTGACGTCGAGCTTCTCGCGCAGTTGGTCCTCGATCTCCTCGGCGATCGCCCGCACCTGGCGGTCGTTGGCTGCGGAGGCGATCAGGAAGGCGTCAGTGATCGACAGCACCTCGCTGACGTCGAAGGCGATGATGTCGTGCGCCAGCTTGTCGGCCGCCGCCTGCGCGGCGACGGTGATCAGTTCCTGGCTTCGGTCGGTGACGGTCACGATGCTCTTCCGGATCGGCTGTGGGGATACTCCCCCAGGATCTCACGAACGCGGCGGGACCCCCGAGCGTTTTCCGCCCGGGGCCCCGACCGCGCTTCCGCGGTGTCCCGCGGGGCCTCCCCCTCCGGGATCCCCGCCGGGATCCCCTCCGGTTCTCCCCGCCGGTTCTCCCTACTGGTTCTTCTGCGTCGCCGGCGGCTGGTAGTCCTTGCCGATCACCAGCACCAGGTCCGCGTTCTGCTCGTCGGTGACCTTCTTCACCGCCGAGTCCGGCAGGTTCATGCTGGTGGCCAGGGTGAGGGCCGCCGGCTGCTTGGCGTCGTCGGTGTAGCGGATCTCGGAGGTCGCCTGTTCGGACGCCTTGGCGCTGGAGGGCAGCGGGTCCATGCCCGCGTTGATGACCATGACCTTTGCGGCTTCCGCCGAGAGGTCGTTGCCGGAGGCGTTGACCAGGGTGACCCGGGTGGAGCCGCCGGTGCCCTTGACCTTGCCGATGGTGCCGCCGAGGATCTCCTTCACCTGCTTGCCCGCGACGGCGTCGTCCAGGGTGCCGTCGGCCTTCGCGGTGAGCGTGACGGTGGACAGGTGCCCCGCCTTCCCCTGCTTGGCCAGGTTGACCAGCACACCGGCCAGCGCGTTCTCCGGGAGCGACGGGTCCGGAACCGAGTTCATCCGGTGCACGTCGTCGGTGGCGTCCGACATGGTGGTCGGCATGGTGCCGATCACCGCGGCCATCACCTGCCCGAAGCGGGCGAGCTGGGCGTCCCGGCTCTCCCCCGGCGCCTGGAGGGTCGCGTAGGCGACGGCGGCGCGCCCGTTCAGCAGGACGTCCTTGCCCGCCTTGGCGAGCACCTTGCCGTCCGCCTTGTTGTCCTCGCGCACCTCGGCGTTGGTGTCCACCTTGATGCCGCCGAGCTGGGAGACCAGCAGCAGCAGGTAGGGGGTGTCCAGTCGCCAGGTGCCGGCCACCTTGGCGCCGAGCACCGCGGAGAGGCCGTCACGGGTGGCGGAGGCGCCGATCTCGTCCAGGGACTTGCCGACCGTGGTGGTCGCGGAGTCGCCGTTGCTGGGCAGCTGCAGGGTGTCCGGCAGCAGCAGCACGGTCGCCTTCTTCCCGCCCTCGTCGTCGACCAGCAGCGCGGTGGTGACCTTGCCCTGCGGGTCGCGCAAGTGCACCACGTTGACGTACCGGCCGCCGACCGCCGCGTCGGCGTCGCCGCTGCCGCCGAGCTTCCCGCTCCACCACAGGTAGCCGACGCCGCCGGCCGCCAGCACCGCCACCGCCACCAGCAGCGAGAGCAGCCGGTTGCGCAGCCGCCGCCGGCGCTCGGCCCGCACCTCGCTGCGCGAATCGGCGAACTTCAGCCAGTCGATCGCGTCCTCGGACTCCTCCGTCTGCTCGTCGACGAAGTCGAACTCGGACGTGGTGTACGAGTCACCGCCCTTGCCCTTCGCGCGGGCCGCCGCCGCTGCCGCCGCCCGCCCGCCGACCAGCTCGGACGGCTCCTCCGCCGGCACGTTCGCCGCACCGGCCGGCGGAGCAGCACCGGCCGAACGCGCCCGCCGCCCCGCCCCCGTGGCCCCGGACGCGCCCGCCGCACCCGCCACCCCGGACGCACCGCCCGCGGCGGCGGCCCCGCCCACCGGGCTCACCGGAGGCGCCGAACGCCCCGCCGCCCGACCGGAAGCCTGTCCGGGAACCTGTCCGGGAGCCGTCACCGGGAACTGCGCACCCTGCTGGTACGGCGCCTGCTCCGGCTGCCGCTGCCCGTAGTAGGGGTCGTAGGACTGCTGCCCGTACCCGTCCCCGCCCTGCTGCCCGTCGAACTGTCCCCCGTGGCTGCGCTGTTCGAACCCCTGCGGCTCGTACCCGCCCTGCCCGTAACCGGGCGCCTCGTACCCGGAAGGCTCGTAGCCCGCCTGCTCGTACCCGCCCTGCCGGTGGCCGCCCTGTCCGTAGCCCTGCGCCGGGTACCCGGGTGCGGGGGCCTGCTGCCCGCCGCCGTAGGGGTCCTGCGGGTACGCCCCGGACGACTGCTGGTGCTGCTGGTACTGCTGCTGGTACTGGGGGGCGCCGTACTGGTCGTACCGACCGCCCTGCTCGTGCGGGCCGGACTGCTGCTCGTACCCCTGCTGCCCTTCGTAGCCCTGCCCCTCGTACCCCTGCTGCTCGTACCCCTGCTGCTCGTACCCGGAGCCCTCGTACCCCTGCTGCTGCGCGTAGTAGTCGGGCTGCTGCTGCGGGTGCTCCGGGCGGGGCGGGCGGGAGTGGGACTGGGGCTGCTGCTGGCCGAACCAGTTCTGGTCGTCGGACGTTCCGGTCACGTCGTCCCTCCTGGGGGCATCAAGGCCGGGCCGACGCGTACAGCGCCCGCTTGTGGATGTATCGGACCACGCCGTCCGGCACCAGGTACCAGATGGGTTCGCCCTTGGCGACGCGCACCCGGCAGTCGGTGGAGGAGATGGCGAGCGCGGGCACCTCGACCAGCGAGACGCCGCCGACCGGCAGGCCGGTGTCGGAGAGAGTATGGCCCGGCCTGGTGCAGCCGATGAAGTGCGCGAGGTCGAAGAGCTCCTCGGAGGAGCGCCAGGAGATGATCTGCGCGAGGGCGTCGGCGCCGGTGATGAAGAAGAGTTCGGCGTCGGGGTGCAGGCTGCTCAGCTCGCGCAGGGTGTCCACGGTGTAGGTGGGGCCCTCGCGGTCGATGTCGATCCGGCTGACCGAGAACTGGGGGTTCTCGGCGGTCGCGATCACCGTCATCAGGTAGCGGTCCTCGGCCGGCGAGACCTGCCGCTCGGACTTCTGCCAGGGCTGCCCGGTGGGGACGAAGATCACCTCGTCCAGCTGGAAGGCGCTCGCCACCTCGCTCGCGGCGACCAGGTGGCCGTGGTGGATGGGGTCGAAGGTGCCGCCCATCACGCCCAGCCGTCGCCTGCGCGGACCGCCGTCCGGTACCGGGGTGCCCGGCGCGGAGGTGCCCGGCGCCACGTTCGTCCCGGAGGTCTCGACCTGCTCTCTCATGGCGCCACACCTTACGCGACGCGAATGTCCCGGGGGTTCCGCCGGTCAGCGGTCCCCGGGCGCACCGCACGCCCGCCGCGCGCCCGCCACCCCGGGAGGCCGCGGGGGCGCGGCCGGCGGGGCGGCGGCGCGGCCGGTCAGCGGTCGCGGTTGAAGCGGGTGGTGATGAACAGCAGGAGCAGCAGGATGAACAGCGCCGCGCCGCCCGTCAGCAGGGGGTTGAGGCTGTCGTGGTTACCGCCCTCCTCGGCGAGGCGGGCGATGGCGGGCAGGGCAGCAGAGCTCATGATCGGCGGGACCTTCTCGGCTCGGTGTGAGGACCAGGCGGTCACGGACCGTACGGCCCGCGCGCTCATCGTACGGGGGCCCGACGCGCAACCGCGCGGCGGCCCACCGCGTCTGACCGCCCGTGAGCCGTCCTCCGCCCGCCGACCCCGGCCGAGCACCGGTCGAACGCCGACCGAGCACCGACCGAGCACCGACCGAGCACCGACCGAGCACCGGCCGAACGCAGGACCGGCCCCGGGAAGGACCCGGTTCAGCCCAGGTCGTCGGCGGTCCGCCCGGCCGCGCCGGACGGCTCGGCCTCGCGGGCGGCCGCGCGGGCCGCGTCGCGCTTGGCGCCGTCGCGGCCGGCCCGGGCCAGCGCCCACACCATCAGGCCGACTCCGACGAAGGAGGCGATCAGGATGATCCGCAGGAACAGACCGGGGCCGTTCTCGCTGGAGATCGGTCCGGCGAGCTGGACCAGGGCGGCAGTGGACATCGGAGCTCCTTGTTCGGTACGGCAGAGCCAGGGTAGTCCCGCTTACCGCCGCCCCCGCCCCGGCACCCCCGACACCCGCGGGGTCCGCCCGCCCCGTCCGGGCCGTCCGGGGGCGTCCCCGGTCTCCCGGGGCGCGGGGCGGACGGCGTAGCGTGACCGCGGGGACGAGTACGGACACACCGACGTTGAAGTGGAAAGCAGCGGGGGCCGGCCAGGGGGCCGGTGCCGGCGTCGATCCAGGAGAGGTACTCAATGACCGACATGACCAAGGGTTCTGCGCCGAGCCGCCGCCGCCAGCGCTTCCCGGAGATCTCCACCCGGGCCTGGGAGCACCCGGCGGACCGCTCCGGCCTGGTCGCGCTGCGCAAGCTCAGCGGCTTCGACGACGTCCTGAAGAAGCTGGCCGGCCTGGTGTCGGAGCGCAGCGTCCGCCTGATGTTCCTGGCCACCGCGGTCAAGACGTCGGAGCGTCAGTTCCCGGAGCTGTACGACATGGTGCGCGACGCCGCGTACCTCCTGGACCTGGACAAGGTCCCGGACCTGTACGTCTCCCAGGACCCGAAGGTCAACGCGTACTGCATCGGCATGGACACCCCGGTGATCGTGGTCACCACCGGCCTGGTCGAGCTGATGGACGAGGAGGAGCTGCGCGCGGTGATCGGCCACGAGGTCGGTCACGCGATGTCGGGGCACGCGGTCTACCAGACCATGCTGCTGATCCTCACCAACCTGGCGACCCGGATCGCCTGGATACCGCTGGGCAACCTGGCGATCATGGCGCTGATCACCGCGCTCAAGGAGTGGTTCCGCAAGGCGGAGCTGTCCAGCGACCGGGCCGGTCTGCTGGCGGGGCAGGACCTGCAGGCGTCGATGCGGTCGCTGATGAAGCTGGCCGGCGGCGCGCACATGGCCGAGATGAACGTGGACGCGTTCCTGGAGCAGGCCGCCGAGTACGACAAGGCGGGCGACCTGCGCGACAGCGTGCTGAAGCTGCTCCAGGTGCTGCCGCAGTCGCACCCGTTCGCGGTGGTGCGGGTGGCCCAGCTGAAGAAGTGGGCGGAGAGCGAGGAGTACCGCTCGATCATGGCCGGGGCGTACCCGCGCCGCGGCGACGACCCGGACGTCTCGGTCGGCGCGCAGTGGAAGGCCGCCGCCGAGTCGTACTCGCAGTCGGTGAAGGACAGCAAGGACCCGCTGATGGGCCTGCTCCGCGACCTGGGCAACGGCGTCGGCACGGTCGGCGGCAAGCTCCGCGACACCTTCGCGGGCGCCGGCCGCAGCAACGGCGGCAACAACGGCAACGGCGGCGACAAGGAGGACGGCGACTCCCGGGACTGACCCTTCGGCCCCGGGCCGGCCCGGACGGGTTTCAGCCGGTGATCGGCCCGAGCACCCCGCAGGACTGCCAGGCCGGCCGGCCGTGGTCGGCCGGGGTCACGGCGGGCGGGACGCTCGCGCGGACGCCCGCCGTGGTGGCCAGCACCGGCTGCAGGTAGTCGCTCTGCCCGGCCGAACAGGAACTCGGTCCGGCCTGCACCGCCGCGTCGACCACCCGCAGCCGTCCGGTGTCGAGGTCGGCGCGGTCGACGTCGATGCGCACCGCCCGGCGCACCGCGTACAGGGTGACCGACGGGTCGCTGGTCGTGCCGGCCGGGCGCAGCGCGTACACCAGGGTGTGGTCGGTGGTGACCTCCAGGGTGTCGGCGTTGAGCTCGCCGACGTGCACGCTTCCGGTGGTCCTGACGGTGTCGGTGGCCAGGGCGATCCGCCCGGGGTCGAAGCGCACCATCCAGCCGGTGGCGGCGTGGTGCTGGTCGTCGCGGGGCGAGTTGGTGCTGTCGTCGTACTGGGAGAGTTCGCCGGCCGTGATCAGGGCCCGGACCTGCGCGGTCTGGTTGGCGGTGAGGGTGGCCGGGGTCAGCTCGGAGACCACCAGGTACTGCTGGACGGAGTCCAGGGCCCGCTGCACCTGGGAGCCGGTGAAGTGCGCGGTGGCGGTGGCGGCCGGCATCCCGAACCCGGCCTGGCCGTCGGCGTACCCGGCGGGCAGCCCGGCGAACGGGTCGGCGCGGTCGGCGGCCGCGGTGACCGCCCCGGGCGGGGCGAGCGGGGTGAGGCTGACGGTCAGCTGGGTGCCGCTGGGCGGGGCGGTCTCGCCGCGCGGGGAGCTGATCCCGAAGTAGACGGCGGCGGCGAACGCCATCGCGACCACCAGCAGCAGGACGATCGCCTGCCGGGGCACCGACAGCCAGCCCCAGCCGCGCGGCCGGGTGGCCCGGCCGAGGGCGCCCGCCAGCCGCTCCTGCGCGGACAGCTCCTGGATCCGGGCAGCCCGGACGAACGATTCGTCGAAGACGACGGACCGGAACTCGTCATCGTTGGAACCACCCTCGGGCGTGCCCCCAGGAGGCTCGCGCGGGTCACCCATGACACCAGGGTAGACTCGCGGGCCGCCCGCGACGAGGGCGCGCGGGTAACGAGCGCGCGACGGCGAGTGACACCAGCCCCACGCCCACTCGCCACCCGCCCGGGGCCGGCTCGGCACCCGTCCGACGCCCGCCCGAGGCCGGCCCGCTGCCCACCCGGAGGGGTCTCGGCCGAGGGTGTCAGCCGACGGGCGCGGCGGCCACCGCGGACGGCTGCACCGGCACCGCGGCCGGGCTCCCGCCGACGGGGTCCCCGCTCCGACCGCCGACGTTCTGGCCGCCGCCGTTCTGGCTGCTGCCGCTGCTCGGCCGGGCCGGCGACTGCGGCGCGGCCCCGCCGACGCCCCGGTACACCGCGGCGACCGACAGCGCGACCAGGCCGACGCCCATCACCAGCGCCAGCACCCAGGCCACCGGCCGGTGCCAGCGCTGCTGGGCGACCGTGCCGCCGCGCAGCGGGTCGAAGGCGCGGAGCCGGGAGCGGCGGGTGCGCCGCTCCTGCCGGTCGCCGCCGGACCACGGGTCGGGGTAGAAGCGGTCCTCGTCCAGTCCACCGGGCAGCGGGCGCAGCTCCAGCGGCAGCGCCTCGGCGCCGCCGAGGTGCTCCGCGTGCTCCGGGTGCTCGGTGAACTCGTAGCTCCGGGCCGCCCCCGCCTGTTCCGGCTCCAGCCGGGCCTCGGCGGCGGCGAGTTGCCGCTCCCGGGCGCTCGGCTCGTGCACGGCGGCGGAGCGGACGAAGCTCTCGTCGAAGACCACGGTGGCGAACTCGTCGTCCGCACCACCGTGGTCGGCGCCGTCGGAGTACGGCGAGCCCCCCACATCCTCAGCCACGGATTCAATGTATTACCGGCCGGGGCGTTTGTCTGTGGGTCTCGCCGATCGGGTCCGGACGGACTACGGCATTCGGCCGCGTGAGCCCCACCGGCCCCACGAGCTGCACGGACCCGCGGAGCCCGCGGGGACGCCCCCGGGCGAGCGCGCGGTCAGCCGCCGACGGTCTGCCGGGCCTCGCCGCGCACGTGCCCGTCGCCGGTGACGATGTACTTGGTGCTGGTCAGCTCCGGCAGGCCCATCGGGCCGCGGGCGTGCAGCTTCTGGGTGGAGATGCCGATCTCCGCGCCGAAGCCGAACTCGCCGCCGTCGGTGAACCGGGTGGAGGCGTTGACGGCCACCGTGGTGGAGTCGACGAGCTGGGTGAAGCGGCGGGCGGCGGGCTGCGAGCCGGTGACGATCGCCTCGGTGTGGCCCGAGGAGTATCGGCGGATGTGCTCCACCGCGGCCTCCAGCGAGGGCACCACCGCGGCCGCCAGGTCCAGCGACAGGTACTCGGTCTCCCAGTCCTCCTCGGTCGCCGGGACGGCCGTCACTCCGGTGCCCTCGGCGGCCTTGAGCACCGCGTCGTCGCCGTGCACGGTGACCCCGGCCCCGGCCAGCGCGGCCAGCGCGAGCGGCAGGAAGGCGTCCGCGACGTCCTGGTGGACCAGCAGCGTCTCGGCGGAGTTGCAGACGCTGACCCGCTGCGCCTTGGAGTTGAGCAGCACGCCGACGGCCATCGCCAGGTCGGCCTGCGCGTCCACGTACACGTGGCAGTTGCCGGTGCCGGTCTCGATCACCGGGACGGTCGAGCCCTCGACCACGGTGCGGATCAGCGAGGCGCCGCCGCGCGGGATCAGCACGTCGACCAGGCCGCGCGCGCGCATCAGCTCCTGCACCGACTCGCGGCTCTCGCCCGGCACCAGCTGGATCACGTCGGCCGGCAGGCCCGCGCCGACCACCGCCGCGCGCAGCACCTCCACCAGCGCGGTGTTGGAGCGGTACGCGGAGGCCGAGCCGCGCAGCAGCACCGCGTTGCCGGACTTCAGGCACAGGGCGGCGGCGTCCACCGTGACGTTCGGCCGGGCCTCGTAGATGATGCCGACCACGCCCAGCGGGACCCGGACCTGGCGCACGTCGAGACCGTTGGGCAGGGTGTAGCCGCGGACCACCTCGCCCACCGGGTCGGGCAGGCCGACCACGCTGCGGACGTCGGCGGCGATCGCGGCGATCCGCTCCGCGTTCAGCGTCAGCCGGTCGATCACCGACTCGGCGGTGCCCGCGGCGCGGGCCCGCTCGACGTCCTCCGCGTTGGCGGCGGTGATCTCGGCGGCCCGCTCGACCAGCGCGTCCGCGATCGCCAGCAGCGCGGCGTCCTTCACCGAGCGCGGCACTGGGGCCAGGGCGGCGGCCGCCTCCCGGGCACGGCGCGCGGCGGCGAGGACGGGACTGTCGGCGGTGGCGGTGAGAGCGCTCATGCCGCCAAGCCTAGCGAGCCGACGCCCCCGCCCCGCCGCACATTTCGCCCGCTGAGACGTCCACCCCGGAACCCCCGGAGCCCCCGGAGCGATCGGCCCGGCCCGGTGCGGACGCACGCCCCCGCCCGGTACGGACGCACGCACCCCGCTCAGTACGGGTGCACGCCGCCCAGCTGCGGCGGCGGGTCCCCGAAGCCCTCCGCGACCCGCTTGTGGTACGTCGGGCGGTCCACCACCTCCAGGCCGACGATCTCCCAGGCCGGGAGCTTGGCGCTGGCCTTGTGCTCGCCCCACAGCCGCAGCGCGATCGCCGCCGCGTCGTGCAGGTCCCGCGCCTCCTCCCAGTAGCGGACCTCGGCGTGGTCCGCCGCGTACCGGGCCGTCAGGAAGAACGAGTGGTCGTGCGCCAGTTTCTCCAGGGCCGTCCGCAGCTCGGGCAGCGGTGTCGCCGCGCCCGCGACGCTCAGCACCACGTGCCACATCCGGGCCTGCTCCCGCACCGGGCCCGGGGCGTCCTGCCCGGTGTCCGGCCCGGCGTTCCGGTCGGCCTCCTGCGGAGCCCGCTGCTCGACGCCCCGGCCGCCCTCGATGCTGGTGAGCCGCCGCTCGGGCCTCTGTCCCGGCAGCGCTTCCTCCCGCCTGCGAACCACCGGCGGCCTCCTGTTCAGCGTGTCGCGCGGACCCCCCGGCCCGCTGCTCCCACCCCCCGTACCGGCCCCGCCGCCCGTGCTCAGCCGCGCAGCACGACCAGGTCGTCGCGGTGGACGACCTCGCGTTCGTACGCGGCACCGAGCTCCTGGGCCAGTTCTCGGGTGGACCGGCCGAGCAGACGGGGCAACTCCCTCGCATCAAAGTTGACCAGTCCGCGGGCGACGATGTGACCGTTTTCGCCAAGAAGGTCGACCGGATCGCCCGCGGCGAACTCGCCCTCCACCCGGGTCACCCCGGCGGGCAGCAGCGACTTGCCGCCGTGCACGACGGCCGCCACCGCGCCGTCGTCCAGGGTCAGCGCACCGCGCGGCGAGGAGGCGTGCTCCAGCCAGAGCAGCCGGTCGGCGGAGCGGCTGCCGGTGCGCAGGAACAGCGTGCCGGTGGGCCGGCCGGCCAGCGCGTCGGCGGCCTGGCTGGCGGCGGTGAGCACCACCGGGATGCCGGCGCCGGTGGCGATCCGGGCCGCCTCGACCTTGGTGACCATGCCGCCGGTGCCGACGCCCGCCTTGCCCGCGCTGCCGATCTCCACGCCCGCCAGGTCCTCGGGGCCGCGCACCACCTCGATCCGGCTGCTGCCGGGCTTGGCCGGGTCGCCGTCGTACAGGCCGTCCACGTCGGAGAGCAGCACCAGCAGGTCGGCCCGCACCAGGTGGGCGACCAGGGCGGCCAGCCGGTCGTTGTCGCCGAACTTGATCTCGGCGGTGGCGACGGTGTCGTTCTCGTTGACGACCGGCATCGCGCCCATCGTCAGCAGCTGGTCGAGCGTCCGGTAGGCGTTGCGGTAGTGGGCCCGGCGACTGGCGTCCTCGGCGGTCAGCAGCACCTGGCCGACCCGCACCCCGTAGCGGGCGAACGAGGCGGTGTACCGGGCCACCAGCAGGCCCTGGCCGACGCTGGCGGCGGCCTGCTGCCGGGCCAGGTCCTTGGGGCGCTTGGCCAGTCCGAGCGGGGCCAGGCCGGCCGCGATGGCGCCGGAGGAGACCAGCACGACCTCGGGCGCGTCCTTGCCGGAGCGCAGCTTGGCCAGCGCGTCCACCAGGGCGTCCACCCGGTCCGCGTCCAGCCCGCCGGCGGCGGTGGTCAGCGAGGACGAGCCGACCTTCACCACGATCCGCCGCGCCGAGACGACCTCCTCGCGGAGCAACTGATCCACCATCAGTCCGACCCTTCCGACGCAGCCTGTGTACGTCCGCAATCTAGCGAGCGCGCTCGCGGGTCACGAAATCGCGACGAGGCGTGAGACGTGGCGGGCGCGGAGGACGCCGCAGGGGCGCGGACGGTGAGTCCGCGCCCCTGTCGCACGTCAGCGCACCCGGTCCCGCCGGGCCCGCCCGGAACTACTGGTCGAGCTCCTCGCGACCGGAGGAGAGCGCCTCGAAGTCCAGGTACTCCTGCTCCGCCGCGTCGCGGCCGCGCTGGCGCTCGCGGCGGCGGTCGACGGCCGGGCGCTGGGTCTCCATCCGGTGGTCCTCGCCGCGGCGGCCGAGCATCTCCGCACCGGCGGCCATGGTCGGCTCCCAGTCGAAGACCACGGCGTTCTCGTCGGGGCCGATGATGACCGTGTCGCCCTCCTTGGCGCCGATCTTCCACAGCTGCTGCTCGACGCCGAGCCGGGCCAGCCGGTCGGCGAGGTAGCCGACCGCCTCGTCGTTGGCGAAGTCGGTCTGCCGGACCCAGCGTTCGGGCTTGCCGCCGCGGATCCGGTAGGCGCCGTCCTCCTCCTCGATGGTGAAGCCGGCGTCGTCCACGGCGGTGGGCCGCAGGACGATCCGGGTGCTCTCCTCGACGGGCTTGGCGGCGCGCGCGGCGGCGACGATCTCGGCCAGCGCGTAGGAGAGTTCGCGCAGGCCCTTGTGGGCGAGCGCGGAGACCTCGAAGACCCGGTAGCCGCGCTCCTCCAGCGAGGCGCGGGTCAGGTCGGCGATGTCCTGGCCGTCCGGGACGTCGACCTTGTTGAGCGCGACCAGTCGCGGCCGGTCCTCCAGGCCGCCGTACTGGGCGAGTTCGTCCTCGATGGTCTCCAGGTCGGTGAGCGGGTCGCGGCCCGGCTCCAGGGTGGCGCAGTCCAGCACGTGCACCAGCACCTCGCAGCGCTCGACGTGCCGCAGGAACTCCAGGCCGAGGCCGCGGCCCTGGCTGGCGCCGGGGATCAGGCCGGGGACGTCGGCGATCGTGTAGACGGTCTCGCCGGCGGTCACCACGCCGAGGTTGGGGACCAGGGTGGTGAACGGGTAGTCGGCGATCTTCGGCTTGGCGGCGGAGAGCACCGAGATCAGCGAGGACTTGCCGGCGCTCGGGTAGCCGACCAGCGCGACGTCGGCGACGGACTTGAGCTCCATCACGATGTCGCGGGCCTCGCCGGGCTCGCCGAGCAGCGCGAAGCCGGGGGCCTTGCGGCGGGCCGAGGCCAGCGCCGCGTTGCCCAGGCCGCCGCGGCCGCCCTGGGCGGCGACGAAGCTGGTGCCGTGGCCGACCAGGTCGGCCAGCACGTTGCCCTGGCGGTCCAGCACCACGGTGCCGTCCGGCACCGGCAGCACCACGTCGGGGCCGAGCGCGCCGGTGCGGTGGCCGCCGGCGCCGGGCTTGCCGTTGGTGGCCTTGCGCTTGGGCGAGTGGTGGTACTCCAGCAGCGTGGTGACCTGCGAGTCGACGACCAGGATCACCGAGCCGCCCTCGCCGCCGTTGCCCCCGTCGGGGCCGCCCAGCGGCTTGAACTTCTCCCGGTGCACGGAGGCGCAGCCATGGCCTCCGTTACCCGCGGCGACGTGCAGTTCGACGCGGTCCACGAAGGTGGTCATGAGGGGTGCCTCCCGTGCGAAGAAATGAGGTTGTCCTGCGGTAAAGCGGAAGGGTGGGCCCGGATCATCCCGGCCCACCCTTCACAGCGAGTCTGTACGGACTCAGGCCTCGACGGCCACGATGTTGACGACCTTGCGGCCGCGACGGTTGCCGAACTCCACGGCACCGGCGGTCAGCGCGAACAGGGTGTCGTCGCCGCCACGGCCGACGTTGGCGCCCGGGTGGAAGTGGGTGCCGCGCTGGCGGACGATGATCTCGCCGGCGGAGACGACCTGACCGCCGAAGCGCTTCACGCCGAGGCGCTGGGCGTTCGAGTCACGACCGTTGCGAGTGGAACTCGCACCCTTCTTGTGTGCCATCTGGCTATCCCCTTTCTAGGAAAGACCGCAGGAAGTTGTTACTTGCTGACCGAGTCGATGCTGGTGATGCGCACCGCGGTGTGCTTCTGGCGGTGGCCCTGACGACGGCGGTAGCCGGTCTTGTTCTTGTAGCGCAGGATGACGATCTTGTCGCCCTTGGTGTGGTCGACGACCTCGGCGTGCGCCTTCACGCCACCGAGCACCCACGGGTCGGAGGTGATGGACTCACCGTCGACGACGAGGATGGTCGAGAGCTCGACCGAGTCACCCGGCTTGGCGTCGATGCGGTCGATCTCCAGCACGTCGCCCACGGCGACCTTGTGCTGGCGGCCGCCGGCGCGAACGATCGCGTACATGCGGTACCTACTTTCCTAACTCGGTCGGAACTCCGGATGCCAGCCACCTGGGTATGGACACAAGCGGCCTCCCCCGACGGGCGCCGAAGCGGCGACCACCCGGGAGGTGAGGTGCTCTGGAGCATGGCGTCAACACGCCGATGGTCAAGAATACGGACCCGTCCATCCGAAGACAAACCGGGACGTGCGCGGGGGCCGGGAGCGCCGCCGCAGCGGTGCTCCCGACCCCCTCGGGCTCACTCCGCGGCGCCGTCACCCTCGGCGGTCGCGGCCTTCTTGGCCGCCGCTCCGGTCCGCTTGGTGGCGGTCTTCCGGGCGGTGGTCTTCTTGGCGGCCGCGGCGGTGGTGGTCTTCTTCGCCGCGGTCTTCTTGGCCGCCGTGGTCTTCTTGGCGGCGGTCTTGGTGGCGGTCTTCCGGGCGGCGCGCTTCTTCGGCGCGGCCTCCTCGGCCGCCGCCTCCTCGGCCTCGGCCGGAGCCGGGGTCTCGGTGTCGACCTCGACGGTGACCCCGGTCCCGGGCTCCACCGCGGCGACGGCCTCGGCCGTCACCTCCGCGGCGGTCTCGGCGACCTGGGCGGCCGACCTCTCGGCGGCGCTCAGCGCGGCCTCCATCGCGGCCTCGGCGCGGGCCTGCAGGACCACGATCTCGGCCTCGCCGGACGCCCCGGCCGGGGCGGTGGCCCTGCGCACCGCGCGGCGCCGGGGGCGGCCCGCCGTCGCGGGGGCGGCCGGCGGGACCTCCACCGGGCCGGGCTTCTCCTCCGCCACCGGCTCGGCGGCGGTCTCGACGACCTCGGCGTCGGCGAAGGCCTCGACCGGCTCCAGCTCCTCGACGACGTCGAGCGCGACCTCGGCCGCCTCGACGGCCTCCTCCACCTCCTCGGGCTCCACCGAGCCGATCGCCTCGGTGGTGCTCTCGACCGCGTCCGCCTCGGCGTTCCCGGCCCCGCCGCGGCCCCGGCGGCGGCGCTTGCCGCCGCCCTCGCCCGCACCGGCCGCCGCGGCGGTGTGCGAGCCGTGGCTGTGGCTGGGCTGGTCCATGTGGACGATCACGCCGCGGCCGTTGCAGTGCACACAGGGCTCGGAGAAGGACTCCAGCAGGCCCTGGCCGACCCGCTTGCGGGTCATCTGGACCAGGCCCAGCGAGGTGACCTCGGCCACCTGGTGCTTGGTGCGGTCGCGGCCCAGGCACTCCAGCAGGCGGCGCAGCACCAGGTCCCGGTTGGACTCCAGCACCATGTCGATGAAGTCGATCACGATGATGCCGCCGAGGTCGCGCAGCCGCAGCTGGCGGACGATCTCCTCGGCCGCCTCGATGTTGTTGCGGGTGACGGTCTCTTCCAGGTTGCCGCCCTGGCCGACGAACTTGCCGGTGTTGACGTCGACGACGACCATCGCCTCGGTCCGGTCGATCACCAGCGAGCCGCCGGAGGGCAGCCAGACCTTGCGGTCCAGCGCCTTCATCAGCTGCTCGTCGATCCGGTAGGTGGCGAACACGTCGACGTCCGAGGTCCACTTCTGCAGGCGCTCGGTGAGGTCGGGGGCGACGTTGGAGACGTAGTCGTGGATGGTGCTCCAGGCGTCGGCGCCGCTGACGATGACCTTGGTGAAGTCCTCGTTGAAGATGTCGCGGACCACCCGGACGGTCATGTCGGGCTCGCCGTAGAGCAGCGCCGGGGCGTTGCCGGTGGCGGCCTTCTTCTGGATCTCCTCCCACTGCGTCTGCAGGCGCTGGACGTCGCGGGTGAGCTCCTCCTCGGAGGCGCCCTCGGCGGCGGTGCGCACGATCACGCCCGCGTCGTCCGGGACGATCTTCTTGAGGATCTGCTTGAGGCGGGCCCGCTCGTTCTCCGGCAGCTTGCGGGAGATGCCGGTCATCGAGCCCTCGGGCACGTACACCAGGTAGCGGCCGGGCAGCGAGATCTGGCTGGTCAGGCGGGCGCCCTTGTGGCCGATCGGGTCCTTGGAGACCTGCACCAGCACGGACTGGCCGGACTTCAGCACCGACTCGATCCGGCGCGGGCCGCCGTGGCCGCCGAGCGCGCCGAAGTTGACCTCGCCCGCGTACAGCACGGCGTTGCGGCCCTTGCCGATGTCGACGAACGCGGCCTCCATCGACGGCAGCACGTTCTGCACCTTGCCCAGGTACACGTTGCCGACGTACGAGGTGGCCTGCTCCTTGTTGACGTAGTGCTCGACCAGCACGCCGTCCTCGAGCACGCCGATCTGGGTGCGGGCGCCGTTCTGGCGGACCACCATGACCCGCTCGACGGACTCGCGGCGGGCCAGGAACTCGGCCTCGGTGATGATCGGGACCCGGCGGCGGCCCAGCTCGCGGCCCTCGCGGCGGCGCTGCTTCTTGGCCTCCAGGCGGGTGGAGCCCTTGATCGACTGCACCTCGTCCGGGTCGAACGCGGGCTCGGCGGAGCGGCGGCGCGGCTCGCGCACCTTCACCACGGTGCGCACGCCGTCCTCGGTGGTCTCGGGCTGCTCGGCGCCGCCCTCGCCGCTGCGACGGCGACGGCGACGGCGGCGGCGCGAGGAGGACAGGCCGGCGGCCAGGTCGTCGTCCTGGTCGTCCTCGGCCTCGTCGTGGTCCTCGGCCTCCTCGTGGGACGCCTCCTCCTCGACCTCGGCGGCCTCGGCCTCGGCCGTCTCGTGCGCGTCCTCGGCCTCACCGCGGCGGCGGCGACGGCCACCACGACGGCGGCGGCGGGACGGACGGTCGTCCTCCCACTCGGCGTCCTGCTCGGGGCCGGCGGCGGGCGCCTCGACCTCGGCCGGGGCCTCGACCGGGGCGGCGGGCACGGCGGCCTTGGCGGCGGCGGGCGCGGCGGCCTTCGCGGGCTGCGCGGCGGCCTTCGCGGGCTTGGCCGGCTGCTGGACGCGCACCGCGGTGCGGACCCGGCGGCGGCGGCCGACGCCGCTGTACTCGAACTCCTCCTCGGCGGCCGTCTGCTCGGGCTCGGCCACGACGGCCGGGGCCGGCTCGGCGGCCTTGGCGGCGGGCGCGGCGGCCTTGGCGGGCTGCGCGGCGGGCGCGGCGTAGGGCGCGGGCTCCTGGAACACCGGCGCCTGGAAGATCGCGGTGGACGGGCGGACGGCCCGGCGGCGGGCGCGCGGCGGCTCGGCCTCGACGACCGGCTCGGGCTCCGCGACGGCCTCGACGACCGGCTCGGCCTCGGCCTCCGGCTCCTCCTCGACGGTCTCGACGGCCTCGGCGGCGGGCTCCTCGGCCACGGCGGGCGACTGCACGGGGGCGGAGGCACGCTTGCGGGTCCGGCGGGCCCGGACCGGCTTCTCCTCGGCCACCGGCTCGGCCTCGACGGCGGCCGGCTCGGCCTCCGCGACGGCCTCGACGCCCTCGACGGCGGGCTCGACGCCCTCGGCGGGCTCCTCGGCCACGGCGGGCGACTGCACGGGGGCGGAGGCACGCTTGCGGGTCCGGCGGGCCCGGACCGGCTTCTCCTCGGCCACCGGCTCGCTCTCGGCGGCGGCCGGCTCGGCCTCGGCCGCCGGGGCGGCGGGCTGCTCGGCCGCGGCGGGCGCCTCCGGCGCACCGGCCGGTGCCTCGACGCGCTTGCGGGTGCGCCGGGCGCGGACCGGCTTCTCGGCGGCGGGCTCGGCCTCGACGGCCGGAGCCGCGGGCTCCTCGGCGGCGGGCGCGGGAGCGACCACCGTCTCGGCGCCCTCGCCGGCGGCGCCCTGCGGCGAACCGGCCGGGCGGGACACCGCCCGGCGGCGGCGCCGCGGCGGGGCCGCGGAGACGCCCTCGGCGGGGCCGTTGTCGTTGTTGTCGGCCGCAGCGGGCTGCGGTTCGGTGTTTTCGAGCATGCGGGTGTGTCTCCCGTCAGGCCCCCGGGCTCCGCGTCCTGGCACGACGCTCCACCGCGTTCACCAGCCGGAGGCCGCTTCGGGCGGTCCGGCTCCCACGGTGCCGTCGTGCGGACGCGAGGCCGCACAGGGGCTCGTAGTCTCGCTCGCCCCCCGCGGGGCGCGGGGAGGCGAAAAGTCTTCTGGTCTGACCAGTCTTCTCAGTTTTCAAGGGCCTGGCCGAGGGGGTGGCCGGGCCTGCGCGCGACGACGCTCGCTCCCCTGGGGAGCCGCGGGGGCCGGGAAGCGGCAGGCCCGGAGTTCTCTCCGTGCCTGCGCTCCCGCCCGCTCGGCGGACGGCGGTTGCGCGCGGCGGGGTGGCCTACCGGCCGACCTCGGCCGCGGCGCGGTCGAGCGCCAGCGGGTCGGTCACCGTGCCGGTCTGCTCGTCGAGCGGCCCCTGCGCCAGCCTGGTCACCTCTGCGGGGACCGGCGGCGCCAGGTCGGCCGTCGAACGGAGACCGGACAATACGTCGTCGGGTCGTACGGCGGGTGTGGCGTGTCGTACTACCAGGCGCAGTATCGCACAGGGAGCACCCGTACGAACATCGTCCGCACCGTCCGTGGCCGTGTTGTCACCGATCCCGACCAGGGCGGCGTCCGCCGGAGCGAGTCCGATGGCGGCGACGGCGGCGCGCGCGTCGAAGGTGCGCAGGCCGTTCTTGGTCATCCGCTGGACCTCGACCGCGTCGGCGGCGAGGAACGCGGCGGCGGCCTTCTCGGCCTCGGCGGGCTCCACGCCGGACAGGCGCAGCAGCCATTCGGAGGCTTCCAGCCGCTCCACGAAGTTGCTCGTGGCGACCTCGACGGCCTCGGTGACGTCCAGGCCGGGGGGCAGCGACTCGTCCAGTTGGCGGCGCAGCGCCTCCGGGTCGCGGCGCTCGGCGAGGCCGATCTCCAGGTACTCGGCCTCGCTGGCGGTGCCGGTCGGGGCGGCGTTGGCGTAGGAGACCTTGGGGTGCGGGGTGAAGCCCGCGGAGTAGGCCATCGGGACGGCCGAGCGGCGGAGCGCGCGCTCGAACGCCCGCTGGAAGTCCCGGTGGCTGGTGAAGCGCAGACGGCCGCGCTTGGTGTAGCGGAGACGGATGCGCTGCACCGTCGGCGCGGGCGGCGGACCGTCGGGCGTGCGGCGTGCCAGGGGGCTCAGTCCTTCGTCAGTTGTCCCCGTCCGGCCTCGCACCGCGTGCGGCTCCGGCCGGACCTTGTCCTCACCAAGGGTACGCGGTGCGTCAGCCGAACAGCACCCGGCGGACCTCCCGGGCCACCCGGCGGATCTCCGCCTTGACGGGCCACCAGACGCCCCGGCGCACCCAGCGGCACGGGGCCACCACGGTGAAGCGCCAGATCCGGCCGCCGATCCGCCAGGCCCAGCGGAACGCCAGCCACAGCGCGCGCAGCACCGGGAACAGCACCGGCCGCCACAGCCCGTGCTGGAAGGCCTTGCCGATCGGCACCAACACCCAGCGCCAGCAGGCCCGCAGCGGCACCGCGACCAGGTAGTACCCCAGCCAGGCGATCACCCGGCCGAAGCCGCGGGCGACGGCGACCGTCCCGTTCCAGGCCGGTTCCAGCACGTAGTTCCAGAGGAACCCGAGCACCGGCTCCAGCACGTACCGCCACAGCAGCCGCAGCGGCTCGACCACCAGCCACTTCAGCAGCGGCCGCAGCAGGTACCGCCACAGCAGCCGCAGCGGCCACAGCAGCACCTTGTCGACCACCCAGCCGACGCCGCGGCCGATCAGCACCACCAGCTCCCACAGCAGCCGCAGCGGCACCACGACCGCCACCACCACCGGCCGCACCACCGCGACCAGGCACCCCCCGCCCTGCTGCGGCTGCCCCTGCTGCTGAACCATCGTCACTCCCCGTAGGCCGTTCGGGCGATGGTAATACCCAGGCAAAGGGCCCCCGCCACGGGGTCGTGGCGGGGGCCCTGCGGGGTGAGGCCGCGTCAGCCGTTGACGACCGTCAGCGGGAGCAGCTTCTTGCCGGTCGGCCCGACCTGGATGTGGGTGTCCATCTGCGGGCAGACGCCGCAGTCGAAGCACGGGGTCCAGCGGCAGTCCTCGACCTCGACCTCCTCCAGCGCGTCCTGCCAGTCCTCCCAGAGCCAGTCCTTGTCGAGGCCGCTGTCCAGGTGGTCCCAGGGCAGCACCTCCTCGTAGGAGCGCTCGCGGGTGGTGTACCAGTCGACGTCGACGCCGGTGCCGGCCAGGCCCTTCTCGGCGGAGGCGATCCAGCGGTCGTACGAGAAGTGCTCGCGCCAGCCGTCGAAGCGGCCGCCGTCCTCGTAGACGGCCCGGATGACGGCGCCGATCCGGCGGTCGCCGCGGGAGAGCAGGCCCTCGATGATGCCGGGCTTGCCGTCGTGGTAGCGGAAGCCGATGTTCTTGCCGAACTTGCGGTCGCCGCGGATCGAGTCGCGCAGCTTGGTGAGCCGCTCGTCGGTGGCCTCGGCGGAGAGCTGCGGGGCCCACTGGAAGGGGGTGTGCGGCTTGGGGACGAAGCCGCCGATCGAGACCGTGCAGCGGACGTCATTGGTGCCGGTGACCTCGCGGCCCTTGGCGATCACGTTCTTCGCCATGGTGCCGATCTGGAGGACGTCCTCGTCGGTCTCGGTGGGCAGGCCGCACATGAAGTACAGCTTCACCTGGCGCCAGCCGTTGCCGTACGCGGCGGCCACCGTGTTGATCAGGTCCTCTTCGGAGACCATCTTGTTGATGACCTTGCGGATCCGCTCGGAGCCGCCCTCGGGGGCGAAGGTGAGCCCGGAGCGGCGGCCGTTGCGGGACAGCTCGTTGGCCAGGTCGATGTTGAAGGCGTCGACCCGGGTGGAGGGCAGCGAGAGGCCGACCTTGTCCTCGGCGTAGCGGTCGGCCAGGCCCTTGGTGATGTCGGCGATCTCGGAGTGGTCGGCGGAGGAGAGCGAGAGCAGGCCGACCTCCTCGAAGCCGGTGGCCTTCAGGCCCTTCTCGACCATCTCGCCGATGCCGGTGATGCTTCGCTCCCGCACGGGGCGCGTGATCATGCCGGCCTGGCAGAAGCGGCAGCCGCGGGTGCAGCCGCGGAAGATCTCCACCGACATCCGCTCGTGCACGGTCTCGGCGAGCGGGACCAGCGGCTGCTTCGGGTAGGGCCACTCGTCGAGGTCCATCACGGTGTGCTTGGAGACCCGCCACGGCACGCCGGGGCGGTTCGGGACGACGCGCCCGATCCGGCCGTCGGCCAGGTACTCGACGTCGTAGAACCGCGGGATGTACACCCCGCCGGTCCTGGCCAGCCGCAGCAGCAGCTCGTCGCGGCCGCCGGGGCGGCCCTCGGCCTTCCAGGCCCGGACGATGTCGGTGATGTCGAGGACGGCCTGCTCGCCGTCGCCGATCACGGCGGCGTCGATGAAGTCGGCGATCGGCTCGGGGTTGAACGCGGCGTGGCCGCCCGCCAGGACGACCGGGTCGTCCATGGTGCGGTCGGCGGCGTTCAGCGGGATGCCGGCCAGGTCGAGCGCGGTCAGCATGTTGGTGTAGCCGAGCTCGGTGGAGAACGACAGGCCGAACACGTCGAACGCCTTGATCGGGCGGTGCGCGTCGACGGTGAACTGCGGGACGCCGTGCTCGCGCATCAGCGCTTCCAGGTCCGGCCAGACGCTGTAGCTGCGCTCGGCGAGGACGCCCTCGCGCTCGTTCAGCACCTCGTAGAGGATCATGGTGCCCTGGTTGGGCAGGCCGACCTCGTAGGCGTCCGGGTACATCAGCGCCCAGCGCACGTCGCAGGAGTCCCAGTCCTTGACGGTCGAGTTGAGCTCGCCACCGACGTACTGGATCGGCTTCTGGACGTGCGGGAGGAGGGCCTCCAGGCGTGGGAAGACCGATTCGACAGTCATGCGCAAGGACCTTTACGGCAGAAAAAGCAGTGACCCTTCAGGGTAGCCGAGCCCCGAGGGTCACCGTTTCCACACCGTCGACCGGCGCTAGATCCCTATCGGCCGCTGGGAGCGCACCGACTGCAGCAGTCCGATCGCGATCCAGACCGCGAACATCGAGGAGCCGCCGTAGGAGACGAACGGCAGCGGGATGCCCGCGACCGGCATGATGCCGAGGTTCATGCCGATGTTCTCGAACGCCTGGAAGGCGAACCAGGTGACCGCGCCGGCCGCCAGGATCGTCCCGTACAGGTCGGTGGCCTGGCGCGCTATCCGGCAGGCGCGCCACAGGATGACGCCGAGCAGGCCGAGCATCAGCAGGCCGCCGGCGAAGCCGAGCTCCTCGCCGGCCACGCTGAACACGAAGTCGGTCTGCTGCTCGGGGACGAACTGCCCTATGGTCTGGGTGCCGTGGAACAGGCCCATGCCGGTCAGGCCGCCGGAGCCGATCGCGATCCGGGCCTGCGCGGTGTTGTAGCCGACGCCGGCCGGGTCGAGGGCCGGGTTGGCGAAGGCCGCGAAGCGGTCGATCTGGTACTGGCTGAGGATGCCGAGCTTCCAGATCGCCAGCGCCCCGGCGGTGCCGCCGGCCAGCAGGCCGATCACCCAGCGGTTGGCGGCGCCGGAGGCCATCAGCACGCCGAGCATGGTGACCACCATGACCATCACCGAGCCGAGGTCCGGCATCAGCATGACCACGGCCATCGGGAAGCCGGCCACCGCGAGCGACTGCAGCACGCTGCGGGTGGGCGGGAACTCCCGCTCGCCCGCGTCGACCCGGGAGGACAGCACCACGGCCATCCCCAGCACGATCGCCAGTTTGGCGAACTCGGCGGGCTGGATGGAGAAGCCGCCGCCGAACTGGATCCAGGAGTGCGCGCCGTTGATGGTCGAGCCGAGCGGGCTGAGCACCGCGAACAGCAGCAGGATCACGGCCAGGTAGATGAACGGCACCGCGGTGCGCAGCCGGCGGGTGCCGAGCAGGATCACCGCCGCGCACAGGCCGAGGCCGATCATCAGGTTGGTCAGGTGCCGGTACAGGAAGTACTGCGGGTCGCCGTGGGTCAGCGAGTCCCGGCCGCGGGTGGCGGACCAGACCAGCAGCGAGCCGACCAGGGAGAGCGCCAGCGCCGCCAGGATCATGATCCAGTCGAGCCGCCGCAGCGGGGAGTCCTTGGCCAGCGCCCGGCCCAGCGAGGAGCGCCGGGGCGACAGCCGGAAGTTGCGGTAGGAGTCGTACGGGGTCATGCCCGGCCCCTTCCGTACCCGCCGCCGCGGGTGGGTTCGACGGCGGCCAGCAGCACGCTCGCCACCTGGTCGGCCTGGGCCGGCGGGGCCGGGTCCAGGAAGGTCGCGCCGGGCTCGTAGCTGAAGGTGGTGGGGACGATCGCGGTGCCGTCCGGGTTGAACTTGGGCAGTTCGGCCTGCGGCTTGGGCAGCAGCGCCTTGGAGTTGTCGATGGCGCCCTTGTCGTCGACGCCGTACAGCGCCTGGTAGATCCGGCGCACCGAGTCGCCGGAGCCGCCGGAGCCGGTGCCGCCCTGGCTGATCGTCATGACCACCGCGTAGTCGTTGCTGTAGGTGGTCAGCCAGGAGGTGGTCTGCTTGCCGGCGACCTCGGCGGTGCCGGTCTTGGCGTGCAGCTCGATCTTGCCCTGCGGCCAGTTGGAGCCGACGAACTTCCAGGCGGCGGTGCCGGAGGTGACGACGCCGGCGGTGGCCTGGTCGATGTACTCCAGCAGCTTGCCCTGGGCCGGGATCTTGCCGTCCTCGTGCGGGGCGATGTCGCGCACCAGGGTGCCGTCGGGGCTGACCACGGCCTTGCCGATGGTGGGCCGGTACAGCGTGCCGCCGTTGGCGAGCGCCGAGTAGATCCGGGCCATCTGCAGCGGGGTGACCAGGGTGTCGCCCTGGCCGATGGCGAAGTTGACCATGTCACCGGCGCGCATCTGGTTGCCGTCGGCGCAGTTCTCGCGGGCGATCTCGTCGGCGTACTCGTGGCCGCCCTTGGCCGCCTGCTCGCACCAGGAGTTCTTCATCGCGTCGTAGTACGACTGCTTCCACTGCCGGTCGGGGACCCGGCCGGCCACCTCGCCGGGCAGGTCGACGCCGGTCTTGGCGCCGAGGCCGAACTCGTGGGCGGTCTTGAAGAACCAGTCCTGGGCGTCCTTCTTGGGCTTGAGGCCGCCGTCCTTCATCCACTGGTCGTAGGCCAGGCCGTAGAAGACGGTGTCGCAGGACACCTCCAGGGCCTTCTCCAGGGTGATGTCGCCGAACTGCTCGCTCTCGAAGTTCTTGAACTCGCGGCCGCCGATGGTCAGCGACTTCGGGCACGGGTAGCGCCCGTTGAGGTCGTAGCCGGCCTGCACGGCGGCGGTGGTGGAGATCACCTTGAAGGTGGAGCCGGGGGCGGACTGACCCTGTATGGCCCGGTTGATCAGCGGGTGGTTGGACTCGTCGCTGTTCAGCGCCTGGTAGTCCTTGGCGGAGATGCCGCCGACCCACAGGTTGGGGTCGTAGGTGGGGGCGCTGGCCATCGCCACGATCCGGCCGGTGTGCACGTCCATCACGACGGCGGCGCCGGAGTCGGCGATGTAGTTGCGGTGGGTCTCCTTGTCGTACTGGGTGCGGGCGTCGGCCATCGCCTGGACCAGCTGGTCCTCGACCACCTTCTGCACCCGGGCGTCGATCGAGGTGACCAGGTTGTTGCCGGACTGCGCGGGGGTGTTGCCGGCGCTGCCGATCACCCGGCCGAGGTTGTCGACCTCCAGCCGGTCGACGCCGGTGGTGCCGCGCAGGTCGTCGTCGTACACCGACTCCAGGCCGGCCCGGCCGATCTGGTCGGAGGGCAGCCGGCGCTCCCGGCCGGCCTTGTCGGCGCTCTTGGTGACCTCGTCGTCGGTGACCGGCGAGAGGTAGCCGAGGATCTGGGCCGCGCTGGCGCCCTCCGCGTTGGTGTAGCGGCGCAGCGCGGTGGGCTGGGCGGTGACGCCGGGGAAGTCCTCGCGGCGTTCCATTATCTGCATCGCCTGCTGGGTGGTGGCCTGCTGGGTGACCGGGATCGGCTGGTACGGGGAGCCGTTCCAGCAGGGCTGCGGCGTCTTGGCGTCGCACAGCCGGACCTTGTTCTTGACGTCGTCGGCCGGGACGCCCAGGACGTCGGCGAGCCGGGTCAGCACGGCCTTGCCGTGGTCCTTCTGCTGCAGCAGCGCGGTCCGGGAGACCGACACCACCAGCTTGGTCTCGTTGCCGGCCAGGATCCGCCCGGAGGCGTCCAGGATCTCGCCGCGGACGGCGGGCTCCACCACCTCGCGGATGTGGTTGCCCTGGGCCTTCTCGGTGAACTCCTTGCCGTTGCGGATCTGCAGGTACCACAGCCGGCCGCCGAGGGTGGCCAGCAGCGACAGGACCAGCACCTGGAGGACGACCAACCGGATCGTCACCCGGCGGGTCCGGCCGGTCTCGGGGATGTTGCTCACGTGCGCGGACTCCGTCCCGGTTCAGGGGCGCTTGGCGAGGCCGAGCGCGCGCTTCTTCTTGTAGGGGGTGGCGGAGGGCTCGCGGGTGGTGCGGTAGCGGGCCAGCGCGCCGAGGCCGGAGCCGCCGTCCGCGCCGCGCACCGTCTCGTTGACCACCCGGTCGCCGTCGAAGCGGCGGGCCAGCAGCATCACCAGCGGCACCGTGAACGGGGCCAGCAGCACGTCGTACAGCAGGGCGCTGAACACCAGGCCGGTCAGGCCGACGTGCCGGGCCGCGGTGTCGCCGACCAGGGCGCCGACCGTGGCGTACAGCAGGGTGGAGACCACCGCGGCGACCGCCACCACGCCCAGCGCGGACAGCGCCGAGCGCTGCCGGCCGCCCTCCGGCTTCAGCAGTCCGGCGCCGTAGCCGACGAGGCACAGCACCAGCGCGTACCGGCCGACCGCGTGGTCGGAGGGCGGGGCGAGGTCGGCCAGCAGGCCGGCGCAGAAGCCGACGGCGCAGCCGCCGGTGGGCCCGTACACCAGGCCCAGGCCGACCACCACCAGCATCAGCAGGTCCGGGGTGGCGCCGGGCAGTTGGAGCCGGCCGAGGATGCTGACCTGGATCACCAGGGCCAGCACCAGCAGCACGGCGGACAGCAGGATCCGGTTCACACGCGGCATCAGTTCCCCCCGGTGGTCGGCGGTACGGCGGCGATCGGCGCCTGCGGGTTCCCGTCGGCGCCGGCGGAGGCGGTGGGCGCCGGCGGCAGCACCGCGTCCCGCGGGTCGGTGCGCGGCGGGACCACCACCACGCCGACCAGGTCGAGCCGGGTGAACTGCACGTACGGCTCGACCAGGATGGTCTTGGTGAGCTGGCCGGGGGTGGCCTGCACCTCCTTGACGGTGCCGACCGGCACGCCGGGCACGAACGGGCGGCCGCTCTGCGAGCCGAAGGAGACCAGCCGGTCGCCGGCCTTCACCTGGGCCCGGCCGTTCAGCAGCTCGACCTTCATCGGCGAGGCGCCCTGGCCGGCGGCGAAGCCGATCTCGCCGCTGCCCTCCAGCCGGACGCCGGCGGTGAAGCCGGGGTCGGAGGCGAGCAGCACGGTGGCGGTGGTGGGCGCGACGGTGGTGATCCGGCCGACCAGGCCCTGGCCGTCGACCACGGTCATGTCCCGGGTCAGGCCGTCGTCGCTGCCGGCGTCGATGGTGATGGTCCAGGAGAAGCCCTGGGCGGCGCCGATCGCGATCACCTGGGCGGCCTTGACGGTGTAGCCGCCGGCCCCGGCGGTGCGCAGCATGTCGTCGAGCTGCTTGCTGCGCCCCGCGGCGGCGTCCGAGGAGGCGAGCTTCTGGCGCAGTTCGGTGTTCTCCCGGGTGATCTGGTCGAGCCGCTGCTGGTGGGTGCCCGCGTCGCGGATCGCCCGGATGTAGCCGGCCACCGGGTCGACCGCGGAGGCCGCGGCGTTCTCCACCGGGCCGAGCGCGGCGGCGGTGGCCCGGCGGGCACCGCCGAGCGGCGAGTCGTCACCGCCCTTGATGTCCACGGTGATCAGTGCGAAGGCCACCAGGACCAGCAGGACCAGCAGTAGTCGACTCTGTCGGGTGTCCCTCACGGTGACGCCGCCGCCCCTTCGTGCTGAATGCTCATCAGCTCAGCTCGGTGTGTATTCGAATTGCCTTGCTCAACGACGCGGCTGGGCGTCCAGTACCTGCTGCAGCGCCTCGAACTCCTCGACGCACTTGCCCGCCCCCAGCGCCACCGAGTCCAGCGGGTTCTCCGCGATGTGCACCGGCATGCCGGTCTCCCGGCGCAGCCGCTCGTCCAGGCCGCGCAGCAGGGCGCCGCCGCCGGTGAGCACGATGCCGCGGTCCATCACGTCGCCCGCGAGCTCCGGCGGGCACTGGTCCAGGGTGGTCTTGACCGAGTCGATGATCGAGTTGACGGGCTCGTCGATGGCCTCGCGGACCTCGGCGGCCGAGATCACCACGGTCTTCGGCAGCCCGGAGACCAGGTCGCGGCCGCGGATCTCGGCGTGCTCGTCCTTCTCGCCCTCCAGGCCGAAGGCGGAGCCGATCGACATCTTGATCTGCTCGGCGGAGCGCTCGCCCAGCAGCAGGCTGTACTCCTTCTTGATGTGCTGGACGATCGCGCTGTCCAGTTCGTCGCCGGCCACCCGCAGGGACTGGGCGGTGACGATCCCGCCGAGCGAGATCACCGCGACCTCGGTGGTGCCGCCGCCGATGTCGACCACCATGTTGCCGGTGGGCTCGTGCACGGGCAGGCCGGAGCCGATCGCCGCGGCCATCGGCTCCTCGATGATGTGCACCTGGCGGGCGCCGGCCTGGATGCTGGCCTCCACCACGGCGCGGCGCTCGACGCCGGTGATGCCGGAGGGGACGCAGACCACGACCCGCGGGCGGACCAGGTAGCGGCGGCGGTGGATCTTCATGATGAAGTACCGCAGCATCCGCTCGGTGATCTCGAAGTCGGCGATCACGCCGTCCTTGAGCGGGCGGATCGCGACGATGTTGCCGGGGGTGCGGCCGATCATCTTCTTCGCCTCGGCCCCGACCGCGAGGATCCCGCCGGTGTTGGTGTTGACCGCCACCACGGACGGCTCGTTCAGCACGATGCCCTTGCCCCGGACGTACACCAGCGTGTTCGCGGTGCCTAGGTCGATCGCCAGGTCCCGGCCGAGAAACGACAGGTTGTTCGCCATGGGATGTCGAGTGCCTTCCCGAGTTCGGATCAAGGGCGGGGAGCGGGCCGGCCGTACGGGCCCGCGGCAGGGCTGACGGCGGCTGAGCAGCCGCTCCGTGCCCGTGAGTTGGGTCCATCGTAGTCACGCCGGTCAGCGCGGGCGGCGGGTACGGCGTGCCGCCCATTCTCCGGGGGCGAATCGCCTTCTCCTGGCATTGGGACGCCGTGTCGGAGTGTAGGGTTCCGTGATTTGACGATTAACGCCCAGAGGGAGCAACCCGGCCCGCCATCCGGCCGCTGAGCTGCTGCTTCCCCGTGAACGGCGCCCCATGCCCGGATGGGGACAGGGGCACCGAACCGCTACCGGATCCTCACGCGTGGGCCGGGAAGAAGATCTTGATCTCGCGCTCGGCCGACTCCGGGGAGTCCGAGGCGTGGATCAGGTTCTCCCGGGTGATGGTCGCGTAGTCGCCGCGGATGGTGCCCGCGCCGGCCGCCAGCGGGTCGGTCGCGCCGGCCAGCGCGCGGATGCCGGGGACGACGTTCTCGCCCTCGACGATCAGCGCGATCGACGGGCCGGAGGTCATGAAGCCCAGCAGCGGCTCGTAGAAGTCGCGGCCGACGTGCTCGGCGTAGTGCTGTTCGAGGGTGGCGCGGTCGAAGGTGCGAAGCTCCATCGCAGCGAACCGCCAACCGGCCTTGCGCTCGATCCGGCTGATGATCTCGCCGGCCAGGCCGCGCTGCACGGCGTCGGGCTTGAGCAGGACGAGAGTGCGCTGGGACACGGTACGGCTCCTGAGGTGTTCGGTCGTGCCTGACTGTGGCACCGACACTACCCCGGCCCGTTGACCAGGCCGGTCACGGGCCGGGCGGACGGCGGTCAGACGGCGGCCGGCTCCGCGGCGGCGGCCCGCTGCGCCTTGAGCTCGTCGATCCTGCGGCCGTAGTGCACCGAGCACCACCACAGCCCGCCGAAGACGACGCCGAAGACGTACATGGTCGGCAGCACCAGCCCGCTGGCCAGCACCGCCACCTGCAGCGCCCAGCCGACCTGCACCGCGCCGGGGCGGGTGATCGCGCCGCAGAGCAGCACGCACAGCACGATCGCCGCCGCGCTGACCGCCCAGATGGTGCCGGTGCCGACGTCGGTGAGCTTCATCGCGACCAGGCCGGCGAACATGATCAGCAGCGCCTCGCCGATCAGCGTGGAGGAGCACAGGGTGCGCATCTGCGGTTACTTCCTTCCGAACAGCAGGCGCGCCTCGCCCACCGTGATGACGGAGCCGGTGACCAGGACGCCCGCGCCGCCGAGGTCCTCCTCCTCGGCCAGGGTGACGGCGGCGTCGATCGCGTCGTCCAGCCGCGGCTCGACCTGCACCCGGTCCTCGCCGAAGACCTCCACGGCGATCGCGGCCAGCCGGTCGACCGGCATCGCGCGGTGGGTGGAGTTCTGGGTGACCACGACCTCGGCGAGGATCGGCTCGAAGACCTCCAGCAGGCCGGTGACGTCCTTGTCGCCGCTGGTGGCGATCACGCCGACCAGCTTGGTGAAGCCGAACGCCTCGCCGATCGCGGCGGCGGCGGCCTGCGCGCCGTGCGGGTTGTGCGCGGCGTCCAGGATGACGGTGGGGCTGCGCCGGACCACCTCCAGCCGGCCCGGGGAGGAGACGCCGAACAGCGCCTGCCGGACCTTCTCCTCGTCCAGGTGCTCGGCGCCGCCCTGGCCGATGCCGAAGAACGCCTCGACGGCGGCCAGCGCGAGGGCGGCGTTCTGCGCCTGGTGGTCGCCGTGCAGCGGGATGAAGAGGTCCTGGTACTCGTGGCCGCCGAGGCCGCGCAGGGTGACCAGCTGGCCGCCGATCGCGACCTCGCGGCGCAGCACGCCGAACTCCATGCCCTCGCGGGCCACCGTGGCGTCCACCTCGACGGCGCGGCGCAGGATCTGCTCGGCGGCGTCCAGCTGCTGCTGGGCGACCACCGCGAGCGCGCCGGGCTTGATGATCCCGGACTTCTCGACCGCGATCTTCCCGGTGGTGTCGCCGAGCTTGTCGGTGTGGTCCAGGCCGATCGGGGTGATCACGGCGACCTGGGCGTCGATCACGTTGGTGGCGTCCCAGGTGCCGCCCAGGCCGACCTCGACCACCGCGACGTCCACCGGGGCGTCCGCGAAGGCGGCGTAGGCCATGCCGGTGAGCACCTCGAAGAAGGACATCGCGATCGGCTGAGCGGCGTCCACCATCCGCACGTAGGGCTCGACGTCCCGGTAGGTCTCGACGAACCGCTCGGGGCTGATCGGCGCGCCGTCCAGGCTGATCCGCTCGGTGACCGACTCCACGTGCGGCGAGGTGTAGCGGCCGGTGCGCAGCTCGAAGGCGCCGAGCAGCTGCTCGATCATCCGGGCGGTGGAGGTCTTGCCGTTGGTGCCGGTGATGTGGATCGAGGGGTAGGAGCGCTGCGGCTGGCCGAGGATGTCCATCAGCGCCTCGATCCGGTCGCGCGAGGGCTCCATCTTGTTCTCCGGCCAGCGGGTGGCCAGCTCGGCCTCGACGGCGCGCAGTTCGGGGTCGGTGCCGCCGGAGTCGGCGGGACGGACGGTGTAGGGGTTGGGCTCGGCCTTGTCGCTCACCCCGCCAGTCTAAGGACTCCGTGCGCCCGGCCCGGAGGGGCGCCCCGGGGCGCAGGCCCTCTTGACACCGGAATTGGTCTACTCCACCGTGTGAGTCGCTCCCACCGCTCCCCGCTCGAAGCTCCCCGCACCGCACCCCCATCGACACTCCCCCACATGGAGATGGCATGCGTGCACTACCGCCCCAACCACAGCCCCGCCGGCGCACCGGACGGGCCCTGCTCGCCGGCCTGGTGGCGGCCTCCACCGGCATGGTCGGCCTGCTGATGGCCGGCACCGGCACGGCCACCGCCGACGTCGCGCCCAGCGTGAACGTGATCGCCAACGGCGACTTCGCGGCCGGCAACCACATCAGCCCGTGGACCTGCGGCCCGACCGTCACCGCGGTCAACAACGCCGCCACCGGCTGGGACCTGCAGGGCTCCCCGGCCGGCACCGACTACGCCAACTGCAGCCAGAGCGTCACCGTGCTGCCGAACTCGACGTACACCCTGAGCGCCGTGGTGCAGGGCGGCTACGTGTTCGCGGGCGTCACCGGCACCGGCGGCACCGACCCGTCCACCTGGAGCTCCAACTCCGGCTGGAACACCCTGACCTCGACCTTCACCACCGGCGCGTCCACCACCTCGGTGTCGGTGTGGTTCCACGGCTGGTACGGGCAGACCCCGTTCACCGTGGACAAGGTCTCGCTGGTCGGCCCGGGCACCGCGCCCAACAGCCCGTCGCCCTCGCCGTCACCGACGGTCATCGTCGACCCGACGCCGACGAACAGCACCTCGGCGTCCCCGACGCCCCCGCAGTCGAGCCCGCCGCCGTCCCCGACCGTCAGCCCGACCGCGCCGCCGCAGCGCAAGCACCTGCTGACCGGCTACTGGCAGGACTTCTACAACGGCGCCACCCCGCAGCGGATCAGTGACGTCCCGGCCGCGTACGACATCATCGCGGTGGCCTTCGCGGACGCCACCAGCACCCAGGGCGGGCTCAGCTTCACCCTGGACCCGACGCTCTCCTCCAAGCTCGGCGGCTACACCGAGGCCCAGTTCAAGGCCGACATCGCGGCCAAGCGGGCGGCCGGCAAGAAGGTGATCATCTCGGTCGGCGGGCAGAACGGCACCGTCTCGGTGGCCAACTCCACCGCGGCGACCAACTTCGCCAACTCGGCCTACGGCCTGATCCAGCAGTACGGCTTCGACGGCATCGACATCGACCTGGAGAACGGCGTCAACTCCACCTACATGTCGCAGGCGCTGCACACCCTGGCGGCCAAGGTCGGCTCCGGGTTCGTGCTGACCATGGCGCCGGAGACCATCGGCATGCAGTCCACCGGCGGCGAGTACTTCAAGCTGGCGCTGGCCACCAAGGACATCCTGACCATCGTCAACATGCAGTACTACAACAGCGGGGCGATGCTCGGCTGCGACGGCGGCGTGTACTCGCAGGGCACCGAGAACTTCCTCACCGGCCTGGCCTGCATCCAGCTCCAGGGCGGCCTGCGGCCCGACCAGGTCGGCCTCGGCGTCCCGGCGTCCACCAGCGCGGCGGGCGGCGGGTACATCAGCCCGGCGACCGTGAACAACGCGCTGGACTGCCTGGCCTCCGGCACCAACTGCGGTTCGTTCAAGCCGAGTCAGACCTGGCCGACGATCGGCGGCGCGATGACCTGGTCCACCAACTGGGACGCCACCGCGGGCAACCCGATCGCCAACACGATCGGCGCGCACCTGCACGCGATGCCGTGACCTGATCCGGCGCGCGCGTCCCGGGGCGGGAACCACCCGCCCCGGGGCGCGCAGTGACGATCCGTCAGTACGTGCCGCGGGGCATCGGCAGCCGGCCGGCGTGCCGGCGACGCAGCTCGGCGGCGATCTCCTCGGCCTCGCCCTCCGGCAGCAGCGGCAGCATCATCGCCACCGCCTGCACCAGGCCGCCGAGCAGGTAGGTGGTGTCGGGCGTGCCGGCCACCAGGGTGCGGACCTCGGCCACGTCGCCCGCGGCGACGGCCTCCAGCAGCAGGGCGGCCCCGGCCGCCTCCTCGTCCACCGGCACCTGCGCGGTGTCGTGCGGGGCGCGCCGGGCGAGGCCGCGCAGCACCCGGTCGGCGACCTCGGGGGCGTACGCCTTGCGGACCGCCTCGGCGGCGATCCACACCAGCAGGGTGGCCACCTCGCGCTCGACGTGCTCGGCGAGCAGCCGGTCCAGCTCGGTGTCGAAGGCCACCTGGTTCCCGTGCCGGAATGCCAGCAGCAGCGTCGCCGCCCTGGCCTTGGCCGCCTCCACCTCTTCCCTCGGAAGTTCCTCCGAAAGTTCGTCGGCCAACTCCCCGGTCGCCATCATGCGCGCACCCTCCGTTCGTGCCCCGCCCGAATGGGAACTTCGCCCACCGTACACATCGGAAGTGCAAAGGTCGCTGAACGCGCGGGGATCGGCAACGCAATGCATTCCAATTGGCTCGGCACGCCAATTGCCGCGTAATGACGCCGAATAGGGGGTGCGCCACCGGTACCGCGACGCGCGGGCAAGGGAATTGACAGACCGCCGGGAACAACTCGGGAAAAGGCGGAGGGCCGCCGCCCCCGGGGGAGCGACGGCCCTTCCTGACGTGCGGTCAGCCCTGCGGCAGCGCCGCGAGTTGGGCGGTGATCCGCTCGATGTCGGCATCGGCGGCCGCCAGTCGGGTGCGGATCTTGGCGACCACCTCGTCCGGCGCCTTGGCCAGGAACGCCTCGTTGCCGAGCTTGCCGTTGGCCTGCGCCTTCTCCTTCTCGGCCGCCGCCAAGTCCTTCTGCAGGCGCTTGCGTTCGGCCGGGACGTCGATGGTGCCGGACAGGTCGAGCTCGACCGTCGTGCCGGCCACCGGCAGCGAGGCGGTGGCGTGGAAGCCCTCCTCCGGCTGCGTCAGGCGCACCCGGGAGCGGATCGCCGCCTCGTGCGCCTCCAGCCGGTGGCCGGCCAGCGCCAGCCGGGCCGGGACCTTCTGGGCGTCCCGCAGGCCCTGGGCCTCGCGGAACCGGCGGATCTCGACGATCAGTTGCTGGAGCTGGGCGATCTCCGACTCGGCGTCGGCGTCCCGGTAGCCGGAGTCCTTCGGCCACTCGGCGACCACCACCGACTCGGCGCCGGTGAGCGCCGTCCAGAGCGCGTCGGTGACGAACGGGACGATCGGGTGCAGCAGGCGCAGCGTCACGTCGAGCACCTCGCCGAGGACCCGGCGGGCGTGGTCGGCCCGCACGCCGCCCTCGTTCAGCGTGGTCTTGGAGAGCTCGACGTACCAGTCGAAGACCTCGTCCCAGGCGAAGTGGAACA
Source organism: Kitasatospora saccharophila (assembly GCF_039529925.1). Classification (NCBI taxonomy): domain Bacteria; kingdom Bacillati; phylum Actinomycetota; class Actinomycetes; order Kitasatosporales; family Streptomycetaceae; genus Kitasatospora; species Kitasatospora saccharophila. Next base: position 231,796 of record NZ_BAAANS010000002.1, read on the forward strand.
GCGCGTCCGAGAGCTTGGCGAACTGGTAGTCGTCGTACAGGGCGTCGGCCTCGGCGACGGTCGCGTTCAGCCGGGACAGGATCCAGCGGTCGGCGGCGGTCAGCTCCTCCGGCGCGGGCAGCGGGCCCTCGACGGTGGCGCCGTTCATCAGGGCGAAGCGGACGGCGTTCCAGATCTTGTTGCAGAAGTTGCGCGAGCCCTGGACCCAGCTCTCGCCGATCGGCACGTCCGCACCGGGGTTGGCGCCGCGGGCCAGCGTGAAGCGGACGGCGTCGGCGCCGTAGGCGTCCATCCAGTCCAGCGGGTCGACCACGTTGCCGAAGGACTTCGACATCTTCTTGCCGAACTCGTCGCGGACCAGGCCGGTCAGCGCGATGGTGTGGAACGGCGCCTGGCCGTCCATCGCGTACAGGCCGAACATCATCATCCGGGCGACCCAGAAGAAGATGATGTCGTGGCCGGTCAGCAGCACGTCGGTCGGGTAGAACTTCTCCAGGTCCGGGGTCTTCTCCGGCCAGCCGAGGGTGGAGAACGGCCACAGGCCGGAGGAGAACCAGGTGTCCAGGACGTCGGTGTCCTGGTGCCAGCCCTCGCCGGCGGGCGGCTGCTCGTCCGGTCCGACGCAGACGACCTCGCCGTCCGGGCCGTACCAGACCGGGATCCGGTGGCCCCACCAGAGCTGGCGCGAGATGCACCAGTCGTGCATGTTGTCGACCCAGTCGAAGTAGCGGCGCTCCAGCTCCTTCGGGTGGATCTGCACCCGGCCGTCGCGGACCGCGTCGCCCGCGGCCTTGGCCAGCGGCTTGACGTCGACCCACCACTGCAGCGACAGCCGCGGCTCGACCACGGTCTTGCAGCGCGAGCAGTGGCCGACCGCGTGGTCGTACGGGCGCTTCTCGGCGACGATCCGGCCCTGCTCGCGCAGCGCGCCGACCACGGCGGCGCGGGCGTCGTGCCGGTCCAGGCCGAGGAACGGGCCGTGCACCGTGATGGTGCCGCGCTCGTCCATCACCGTCAGGTTCGGCAGGTTGTGGCGCTGGCCGATGGCGAAGTCGTTCGGGTCGTGCGCCGGGGTCACCTTGACGGCGCCGGTGCCGAACTCCGGGTCGACGTGCTCGTCGGCGACGACCGGGATCTCCCGGTCGGTCAGCGGCAGCTTGACCGTCCGGCCGACCAGGTGCGCGTAGCGCTCGTCGGACGGGTGGACGGCGATCGCGGTGTCGCCCAGCAGGGTCTCGGCCCGGGTGGTGGCGACCACGATCGAGTCCGCGCCGTCGCCGTAGCGGATCGAGACCAGCTCGCCGGGGACGTCCTCGTGGTTGACCTCGATGTCGGACAGCGCGGTCAGGCAGCGCGGGCACCAGTTGATGATGCGCTCGGCGCGGTAGATCAGGCCGTCGTCGAAGAGCTTCTTGAAGATGGTCTGGACGGCCTGCGAGAGGCCCTCGTCCATGGTGAAGCGCTCGCGGGACCAGTCCACGCCGTCGCCGAGGCGGCGCATCTGGCCGAGGATCCGGCCGCCGTAGTTCTCCTTCCACTCCCAGACCTTGTCGACGAAGGCCTCCCGGCCCAGGTCGTGCCGGGACAGGCCGGCCTCGGCGAGCTGCTGCTCCACCTTGTTCTGGGTGGCGATGCCCGCGTGGTCCATGCCCGGGAGCCAAAGCGCCTCGAAGCCGAGCATCCGCTTGCGGCGGGTCAGCGCGTCCATCAGCGTGTGCTGGAAGGCGTGGCCCAGGTGCAGCGCGCCGGTGACGTTCGGGGGCGGGATGACGATGGTGTACGCCGGCTTCTCGCTCTTCGCGTCGGCCGTGAAGTAACCGCGCTCGACCCAGCGCTCGTACAGCTCGCCCTCTACCTCGGCCGGGGCGTAGGTCGTCGGGAGGGTGGCTGCGTCGGCCCCGGGCTGCGAGCTCGTGGGGCGCTGGTTCGTGGTGTCGGTCACGACGCACAGTTTACGGAAGGCCGGACCGCGGTTACGAACCGATTGTGCGCGGACCACTCGGGCGCGCCGGGGGGGCCGTACGATAGCGTGCCGCATGGTAGACCATTCGACCGATGACACGGCCGCGCGACTCGTAAGCGGCGGGGGAGACTGACGACTGATGTACGGCCAGGGGCAGGGACCGCAGCAGTATCCGCAGGGGCAGCCGCAGCAGCCCTACGGCGCTCCGCCGCCGCCCCCGCAGCCGGGCTACGGCCAGCCGCAGCCCGGGTACGGGGCGCCGCAGCCGCAGTCGCAGCCCGGGTACGGCTACCCGCAGCAGCCGCCCGCCCCCCAGCCCGGCTACGGCCAGCAGCCCGGCTACGGCCAGCAACCCGGTTACGGCCAGCAGCCGCCCCAGCAGTACGGCGTGCCGCCGCAGCAGGGCTACGGCGGCTACCCGCCGCCGCCCCCGCCGGCCAAGGGCCGCGGCGGTCTGATCGCGGTGATCGTCATCGTGACGCTGGCCGTGATCGGCGGCGGCGCCTGGTGGGGCCTGAAGGGCGGCGGTGACAGCACCGACCCGGCCAAGGGCGCCGACACCAAGGCCAAGTTCAAGCTCGCGGCCCCGGAGAGCGTGGCGGGCTACACCAAGAAGTCCGCCCGCGACGGCAACGGCCTGACCGGTCTGGAGGGCGCCGGCACCTTCGAGTCCTCGATCAGCATCTCCTTCCAGAAGGGCGAGGGCGGCATCGCCAGCCTGAGCGGCACCTGGGGCACCGTGGACGACCCGAACAAGGCCGCCAACGCCATGGTCGCCAAGGTCGAGCAGACCCTCGACGACTCCAACGGCGAGGCGGACGGCGACGGCAAGGTCACCTGGAAGCAGAAGTTCAAGAGCTTCGACGCCAAGGACTCGAAGGACCCGGGCAGCCAACTGCGTTGCGCGGTGGTCAACATCACCGTCACCGTGAGCGGCAAGGAGACCTCGCAGGACCAGCCCGCCTGCGTCTTCGCCACCCACTCCACGCTGGGCAGCATCAGCGCGAGCGACGTCGACCCGACCGCCCAGCCGCTCTCGATCGACCAGATGGCAGCGCTGGCCCGCCAGATCCGGGACGCCTCCACCGTGGCCAAGTAGACCCCGCACCACCTTCTTCTTCACGTGTGAACGGAGCCCCAGCCGTGTCCGACAACCAGTTCGGCCCGCCGCAGTCCGGTTTCGGGCCGCCGCAGGCCCCCGGCGCCCCCATACCCCCGCAGGGCGCGCCCGGCGCCCCGCAGCAGCAGCCCGGGTACGGCTACCCGCAGCCCCAGCAGCCGCAGCAGTCCTGGGGCGGGGCCGCGCTCCCGCCCCAGGGCTACCCGGCCGGCGCCCCCGGCTACCCGGCCGGTTACCCGGCTCCGCCGCAGAAGTCCTCCCGCAAGGGCCTGTGGATCACGCTGTCGATCGTGTCCGCGGTGATCCTGGCCGGTGCCGGCGTGGTCGGCTACCTCGCCTACGACACCGTCTCCAAGACCGGCAAGTACAAGCTGGTCCTGCCCGCGAACTTCCAGGGCATGAGCAGCGAGGCCGGCGCGGACACCGCCCAGGGGCTGGCCGACAGCATCAAGAAGGACTCCGACCTGGTGATGGACGGCACCGTCGCGGCCCTCTACACCACGGACGACCAGAGCCGGCTGGTGGTCGCCGCCGGTGGCTACGGCAAGATCACCCGGCCCGAGGCCCAGGTCGACGCGCAGTTCAAGCAGATGGAGGAGGAGGGGGACACCGTCTCCCAGAAGAAGTCGGTGGACGCCGGGCCGCTCGGCGGCACGATGTCCTGCGCCGTCGTGACCAGCTCCGACACCGAGCTCAACGTCTGCGCCTGGGCCGACTACTCGACCCTGGTGATCGTCCTGGAGCAGGGCGACGACATCACCCTCGACAAGGTCGCCGCCGACTCCCGCGAGCTGCGCCAGACCTCCGAGATCCTCAAGTAGCCCCCGCCGCGCCGCGGTCGAGGCGCGAGCGGCGCACACGGGGAAGGGCCCCGCACCGGTGACGGTGCGGGGCCCTTCCCCGTTGCCCTCGGTGGCGGGCCGGGCGGCGCCTCAGGCGCTCTTCTCCCGGCGCTCGCGCTTGATCATGTCGCGCGGGACGAGGGTCGGGATCGCGTGCTTGGAGACGACGTCCCCGGTGACCACCACGCGGGCGACGTCCTGCCGGGACGGCACCTCGTACATCACGGACATCAGCACCTCCTCCATGATGGCCCGCAGACCGCGCGCGCCGGTGCCGCGCAGGATCGCCTGGTCGGCGATCGCCTCCAGCGCGTCCCGGGTGAACTCCAGCTCCACGCCGTCGAGTTCGAACAGCTTGCGGTACTGCTTCACCAGCGCGTTCTTCGGCTCGGTGAGGATCTGCAGCAGCGCCTCGCGGTCCAGGTTGTGCACGCTGGTGATGACGGGCAGGCGGCCGATGAACTCCGGGATCATCCCGAACTTCACCAGGTCCTCCGGCATCACCTGGCGGAAGTGGTCCGCCGAGTCGACCTCGCGCTTGGAGCGGATGGTCGCGCCGAAGCCGATGCCCTTGGCGCCGGCCCGGCCCTCGATGATCCGCTCCAGGCCCGCGAACGCGCCGCCCACGATGAACAGCACGTTGGTGGTGTCGATCTGGATGAACTCCTGGTGCGGGTGCTTGCGGCCGCCCTGCGGCGGCACCGAGGCGGTGGTGCCCTCCAGGATCTTCAGCAGCGCCTGTTGCACGCCCTCGCCGGAGACGTCCCGGGTGATCGACGGGTTCTCGCTCTTGCGGGCGACCTTGTCGATCTCGTCGATGTAGATGATCCCGGTCTCGGCCTTCTTGACGTCGTAGTCGGCCGCCTGGATCAGCTTCAGCAGGATGTTCTCGACGTCCTCGCCGACGTAGCCGGCCTCGGTCAGCGCCGTGGCGTCCGCGATCGCGAACGGCACGTTCAGCATCCGGGCCAGGGTCTGCGCCAGCAGCGTCTTGCCGGAGCCGGTGGGGCCCAGCAGCAGGATGTTGGACTTGGCCAGCTCGATCGCGTCGTCCCGGCCGCTGCCGCTGCGCCCGGCCTCGCCGGCCTGGACGCGCTTGTAGTGGTTGTAGACCGCGACCGACAGCGCCTTCTTCGCGAGGTCCTGCCCGACCACGTACTGGTCCAGGAACTCGTAGATCTCGCGGGGCTTCGGGAGCTCCTCGAAGCGCACCTCGGAGCTCTCGGCGAGCTCCTCCTCGATGATCTCGTTGCACAGGTCGATGCACTCGTCGCAGATGTACACGCCTGGCCCGGCGATCAGCTTCTTCACCTGCTTCTGCGACTTGCCGCAGAACGAGCACTTGAGCAGGTCGCCACCGTCTCCGATGCGTGCCACGAGGTGCTTCCCCTTCGCCAGGGGCCCCGCGGGGGTCGGGGCCTGGTGCTGTGAGACCGGCTGCGCCGTCGGCGGTCGGTCTGGTATCCGACGGTACTCTGCCGAGCCGCTGTTTCCGCCGACTTCGACCGCTCTGCCCTACGCCCTGGGCGAATTGATACCGAACAGATGCCGTCGCGGGCGCATGGACCCGACTGCCCATTGTGCGGGACGGGAGCCCGGACCGGAACGCCCCGGGGTGGTGCGTACGTCACGTACGCACCACCCCGGGGCGGCGGGTCAGTCGGTGTACGAGTTCTTCCGGGTCGAGACGATCTGGTCGATCAGCCCGTACTCCAGCGACTCCTCGGCGGTGAGGATCTTGTCGCGCTCGATGTCCTCGCGGACCTGCTCGACGTCCTTGCTGGAGTGCTTGGCCAGCATGGTCTCCAGCTGCTCGCGCATCCGGAAGATCTCCTTGGCCTGGATCTCCAGGTCCGACACCTGGCCGCGGCCGGTCTCGGTGTACGGCTGGTGGATCAGCACCCGGGCGTTCGGCAGCGCGAGGCGCTTGCCGGGGGTGCCCGCGGCCAGGATCACCGCGGCGGCCGAGGCCGCCTGGCCCATGCAGACCGTCTGGATGTCCGGCTTCACGAACTGCATGGTGTCGTAGATCGCGGTCAGCGCGGTGAACGAGCCGCCGGGCGAGTTGATGTAGAGCGAGATGTCCCGGTCCGGGTCCATCGACTCCAGGCAGATCAGCTGCGCCATGATGTCGTTCGCGGAGACGTCGTCCACCTGCGAGCCGAGGAAGATGATGCGCTCCTCGAACAGCTTGGCGTACGGGTCGTACTCGCGGATGCCCTGCGAGGTGCGCTCGACGAAGCGCGGGACGATGTAGCGGCCCTCGGCGCGCATGTCCTCCAGGCGGGCCTTCGCGCCCGACAGGCTGGGGATGTTCATGGTTTCTGGTCCTCCGAAGCGTGCGGTCAGGGTTGCGTTGCCGGTCAGCCGGCCAGGCCGGCGCCGGTACCGCCGCCGCCGGGGACGTCCGCGGCGCTGTGCATGATCTCGTCGATCAGGCCGTACGCCTTGGCCTCCTCCGGGGTGAACCAGCGGTCGCGGTCGGAGTCCGCGGTGATCTGCTCGAAGGACTGGCCGCTGTGGTGGGCGATGAGCTCCGACATCCGCTTCTTGGTGCGCAGCAACTGCTCGGCCTGGATCCGGATGTCGGTGGCGGAGCCGCCGAGGCCCGCGGAGGGCTGGTGCATCAGGATGTTGGCGTTCGGCAGCGAGAAGCGCTTGCCCTTGGCGCCCGCGGTCAGCAGGAACTGGCCCATCGACGCCGCCATGCCCATCGCGATGGTGACCACGTCGTTCTTGATGTACTGCATGGTGTCGTAGATCGCCATGCCCGCCGAGATGGATCCGCCCGGGGAGTTGATGTAGAGGTAGATGTCCTTCTCGGGGTCCGCCGCGAGCAGCAGCAGCTGGGCGGTGATCTTGTTGGCGATGTCGTCGTCGACCTGCTGGCCGAGGAAGATGATGCGCTCGTTGAGCAGCCGGTTGTAGACCTGGTCGCCCAGGCCGCCACCCACGTCGCCGCCGGCGGCGTGCGGTGCCATCGGGCCAGGCATCTGCATCTGCGGGAACGTCACTTAGCCACCTGCTCAGTCGATCTGCGTGTGTGTCGCTGTCCACCGACCCTAACGCGCAGGCCCCGCCGCTGAATCCCCCACGCAGAACTGTTCGCTGTGAGCGCAGGGTGAGCGGGGTGAGCAGGCCGAACTCGCGCTACCGGTACGGAGGAACGCGAACGGGCCCGGACACCGTGCGGTGTCCGGGCCCGTTCCCGGTTGCCTTCGCGGGCCCGCCGGCGGACCGGCGGGTCAGCGGGATCAGGCCTCGGCGGACTCCTCGGAGGTGCCCTCCGCGGCGGCCTCGGCGGCCTCGGTGGTCTCCTCCTCGTCGTCCTCGAAGGAGACGGTCTCGCCGTTGGTGTCGGTCACCTTGGCGGCCTCGACCACCAGGGCCAGCGCCTTGCCGCGGGCGACCTCGCCGACCAGCAGCTGGACCTGGCCGCCCTGGACGACCTGCTGGGCGAACTGGTCCGGGGTCAGGCCGGAGCCGGCGGCGCGGCGGATGAGGTGCTCGGTGAGCTCCTCCTGGTTGACGCCCAGCTCCTCGTTCTTGACGATCTGGTCCAGCACGAACTGGGTCTTGATGCCCTTCTTCGCCTGCTCCTCGGTCTCCTTCTCGTAGTCCTCGCGGGACTTGTCCTGGGAGGCGAGGTAGGTGTCGAGGGTCAGGCCCATCGGCTCCAGCTGGTGGTGCTCCAGGTTGTGCTTGCGGGTGCCGATCTCGTCCGCGAGCAGCTTCTCCGGGTACTCCATCTCGACGCGCGAGAGCAGCTCGTCGAGGACCTTCTCCTGGGCCTGGGTGGCCTGGTCGAACTCCTTCATGCGCTCCAGGCGCTTGACGGAGTCGGCGCGGAGCTCCTCCAGGGTGTCGAACTCGCTCGCCAGCTGCGCGAACTCGTCGTCCAGCTCGGGGAGTTCCTTCTCCTGGACGGTGGTCACGGTGACGGTGACCTCGGAGTCCTTGCCGACCTGGGTGCCGCCCTTGAGGGTGGTGGTGAAGGTCTTGGACTCGCCGGCGGACAGGCCGATCACGGCCTCGTCGATGCCGTCCAGCAGGCGGCCGGAGCCGATCTCGTAGCTCACGCCGGTGGCGGTGCCGTCCTCCGGCACCTCGCCGTCGACCTTGGCCTCCAGGTCGATCACGACGATGTCGTTCTCGCCGGCGGCGCGCTCGACGTCCTTGACGGAGGCGAAGCGCTCGCGGAGCTGCTCCAGCGACTTCTCGATGTCCTCGTCGCTGACCTCGATCGGGTCGACCACGACCGCGATCTCGGCGAACTCGGGCAGGGTGACCTCGGGGCGCACGTCGACCTCGGCGGTGAACTTGAGGTCACCGCCGTCGGCCAGGTTCTCGACACCCTCGATCTCGGTGATGTCGGGCTGGCCCAGGACGTCGATCTGGCCCTCGTCGACGGCCTGCGTGTAGAAGCGCGGAAGCGCGTCGTTGACGGCCTCCTCCAGCACCGCGCCACGACCGAAGCGCTGGTCGATCACCTTGTTCGGGATCTTGCCCTTGCGGAAGCCCGGAACGGTGACCTGCTGGTTGATCTTCTTGTACGCCGCGTCGAGGCTGGGCTTGAGCTCCTCGAAGGGCACCTCGACGGTGAGTCGAACCCGAGTGGGGTTCAGAGTCTCGACGGCGCTCTTCACGGTTGGGTCTCCTAGGGGGCTTGCGGTCAGGGCGATAGGCGGTTGGGGCTGCAATGCTGTCCGTACTACCGCCAGCGGTCCATCCTACCGGTACCACGAAAGCGACTGTGCCCGGCACCGGGGTGCGCGCGGGAGGCCGGGGGCCGGGGGCGGCGGCAACGACGACGCCGGGGGCGGCGGCAACGACAACAGGGCCCCGCCCGCTGACGAGACCCTGCCGCACACGGTCGGGGTGACCGGATTCGAACCGACGGCCTTCCGCTCCCAAAGCGGACGCGCTACCAACCTGCGCCACACCCCGTGGTGCCGAGCAGAAGAGTACACGTCGGCCCGCCCCGGACCGGGGCGATATCGGCGAGCCGACAACGGCGGAGGAGTGTGCAATCCACCGACCCGACCAGGTACGCTGGGGCGGTCCGCACCGCCTCGGGTGGTGGCGGACGCTCCTTTGCGGGTGTAGCTCAATGGTAGAGCCCCAGTCTTCCAAACTGGTCACGCGAGTTCGATTCTCGTCACCCGCTCCACGAGGCCGGAGGCCCCGACCGCAGCAGCGGTCGGGGCCTCCGCCGTTCCCGGGCTCCGCGCTCCGGGTCCGCGATCCGCGATCCGGGACGCCCGAAGGCCCCGCGCAGCGGAACGCGGGGCCTTCGGGGGTGGTGCCGGGGATCAGACGTTGACGCCGTGGGCCGCCAGGTAGGCGATCGGGTCGATGTCGGAGCCGTAGTCCGGGGTGGTGCGGATCTCGAAGTGCAGGTGCGGGCCGGTCACGTTGCCGGTGGCGCCGGAGAGGCCGATCTGCTGGCCCGCGGTCACGGCCTGGCCGGCCGAGACGGAGATCGAGGACAGGTGCGCGTACTGGGCGTACTTGCCGTCGGCGAGCTTGATGACGACCTGGTTGCCGTAGGCGCCGCCGTTGCCGGCCGAGACCACGGTGCCGTTGGCGATCGCCTTCAGGCTGGTGCCGGTGGCGACCGGGAAGTCGATGCCGGTGTGGTAGCCGCTGGACCAGCTGGAGCCCGCCACCTTGTAGCCGGTGGTGACGCTGCCCGGCGCGGGGGCGACGTAGCCGGAGGAGGAGCTCGCGGTGGAGCCGGTGGTGGTGGACGTGCCGGTGGTGGCGCTCCCGGTCGACGACTTCGCGGTGGACGACGAGGACGAGGCCGAGGAGGAGGACGACGAGGAGGTCGACTTCTGGGTCTGGGCCTGGGCCTGGGTCTTCGCGGTGCCGGTGCTCGACTTGGTCGAGGTCTTCGGGGCGGCGGTGGTGGCCGCGGCGTCCGAGGAGGTGGCGGCGGAGGTCGTCGCGGCGGCCTGGCCGTTGACGGTCAGCTGCTGGCCCGGGTAGATCAGGTTCGGGTTGCCGCCGATGACCGAGCGGTTGTCCTGGTAGAGCTTCTCCCAGCCGCCGTCCACGTTCTTCGCGGTGGCGATCTTGGAGAGGGTGTCGCCGGCGGCGACCCGGTAGGACTCCGCGGCCGGGGCGGCGGCGTCGGTGGTGGTGTCGGCGACGGGGGTGGCGTCGACCGAGACGTTGGCCCACTGGCGGGCGCCGTCGTGCTGGTCGGCGGTGTGCGCGGAGGCGGCGGTGACCGGGAGGCCGACCGCGGCGCCGGCGACGCCGGCGGCGATGGCGATGCGGACGACGGTGGCCAGGCGCGGCTTGCGGTGCTTGCCCTGAGCGGACATGAAGCTGTTCCTCTCCGACGCCTGCGAGGTGAGCTGTCGGGTTCGGGCGAGAGTTGCCCGGCCGCGCTGTGGCGGCTTCACCCCGAGCCGTCCCCGTGCGTTCCGGGTCCGGCGTACTACCTGTGGTTCCCCCGCTCCTGCCGTGGCGTGGTCTCTGGTCGGCACCGGGCGGCGGCAGGACTAGGCGTTCCGCTCGGCGACCAGCCCGGCCGATGTCCGGGCTGCGGAGGAAGCAAAACCCACGGCTCGCCGAGCTGGCAAGCGCCGAAAAGCCCCGTCCCCGGGCTCGGGAGGGGGCTGACGGTCCGCCAGGTCACGCTCCGCCGCCACCGGGCTGCGGTGCGCGTACGGGATCATGACGGTGCGCCCACGAACCAGGCACGGTGGGCGACTTCGGCCACCGTGCGCGCTCGGGCGCTGACCCGGCGTGACGATGCGGGTGACCCTGGTCACCCGCGGGCAGGACTCTGGGACGGTCCGGGGGGTGGCTCCCGTCCGTCGGAACGCGCTCCCCGGTCCGGTCGGACGGGGCGTCAGCCGGCGATGCCGGAGATCGCCTTGGAGACCGACTGGAGGAACTGGGTGATCGGGGCTGCCATGTTCGACTGGCTGAGCATGAAGCCGAAGAGCGCTGCCATGACGGCGTGGCCTGTCTTCAACTGCTTGTTGCGGATGAAGATGGCGACGATGATGCCGAACAGGACCAGGGCGGAGACGGAGAAGGCCACCGGGACTCACTTCCTCGATTCGTGGCGGGGATTCGGGTCGGAACCGGCGACGGCTCCAGGCGGAAACCGGCCCCTGCCCCCCGTGTCCCCACCACTCCATCCGGACTCAGTGTGGTCGCTCGTGCGGAGTGCGTAAAGGACTTGCCCCGTCACCCGGGGCCCCAACCCGCGTGCTGGGGCTGATTTTCGCCGACCGTGACGATAGCGGACGGGTCCTGACGGACCGTCGGCGGGCCGCGGTCCGCCGCGGTGGCGGCGGCAAAGCGGCAGGCAGGCCGGGCATCCGCCCACCGGCCGGGTATGCCAGTGGAATTGGCCGAAGATCAACGTCCGGGTTTGACACCCCGCGGGCACGTCCCGCGCACCTTTCCCGCGCACCCGGGCGCCCGCGGGATCCGCTCCGGCGCCCCGCGGGGCCGACCGCGGCGGTGCGCGGCGGCGTGTGCGCCGGACCCGCGCGCGGGCCGGGGCGGGCGGCGCCCGGTGCCGCTCAGCGGCGCCAGACCAGCAGCACCGCGCGGTCGTCGTTGACGTGCTTGGCCACGCTGTCGATCAGTCGGACCGCGGCGCCCGAGCGCCCGGCCACCGGGGTGGTGGCGACCAGCCGGTCGGCCTCGCCCATCAGCCGGTCCATGCCCTCGCCCAGGTCCCGGCCGGGGATCTCCACCATGCCGTCGGTGCACAGCATCAGCACGTCCCCGGGGCCCAAAGTGCCGCGCACGCCTTCGAACTTGGCGCCGTCGTAGACGCCGAGCAGCGGGCCCTCGGCCTCCTTGACCTCCCAGTGCCCGGCCCCGGCGAGGCGGTGCATGCCGGGGAGGTGGCCGGCCGACAGGAGCTCGTACTCGCCGCTGTCCAGGTCGACGACCAGGTGGACGGCGGTGGCGAAGCCCTCGGCCCAGTCCTGGCGCAGCAGGTAGCCGTTGGCGGCGGGCAGGAAGTCGTGGGCGGGCAGCGAGCCGAGCAGTCCGCCGAAGGCCCCGGAGAGCAGCAGGGCGCGGCTGCCCGCGTCCATGCCCTTGCCGGAGACGTCGGCGAGGACGACCTCCAGTACCCGGCCGCCGGGGCCGGTGCGGGCGGCGACCATGAAGTCGCCGGAGAAGGACTGGCCGCCGGCCGGACGCAGCGCGGTGTCGGTGTGCCAGCCGTCGGGCAGGACCGGGACGCGGCCCTGCACCCGGATCCGCTCGCGCAGGTCGAACAGCATGGTGGAGCCGCCGCGCCAGGGCACGCCGATCCGGCGGCGGAACTGGGCGACCAGCAGCCCGGCGACGCCGACCGCGCCGACCACCAGGGCCGCGCCGGGGGTGACGCCGTGCCGGTAGGCCGCGGGGAGGTCGCCGGCCAGTTGCTCGCCGGTGTGCACCACGGACTCGGTGATCAGGCCGCCGGCCGCGACGGCGTACAGCAGCACCAGGGTGCCGGGGCGCAGCAGCAGGGCGCCGGCCAGGACCGGCAGCACCAGGGCGGTGGGCGGGGCCCAGTCGGGGGCGACGATGTTGAGCAGCACCAGCAGCGGGACGGCCAGGGCGAGCGCGGCGAACGCCCACCAGTCGGCGCCGTCGCCGCGGAAGTAGTCGACGCCGGTGCGGCGCAGCCTGCGCCGGGCCCGGTACAGCGCCGCGCGCAGCCGGGCCGTCACGGGTTCGCGGGACGGTCGGCCGTCCCGGCCCGTCGCACTGGGACGCGCGCTGCCGGCCATGGGGACCGACCTTATCCACCGCCGGTGCCCGCGTCGACGGCCCGGGTGGCACCGGGTGCAGCGGAGGCCGGGTTTCGGCCGCCCGGGACACGTCAGGGCGGTGGCGTCATCGGCTCGCCGGGCGCGGGGGCCGGTGGTAGGCAGGCGGCATGACGATTCGACACCCCGAACTGAGCGTCCGGCCGCTGCGCGCCGAGGAGTGGGACACCTGGTACCGGACGGTGGAGGTGGCCTTCGGCGGCGACCAGGAGTCCCCGCAGGAGCGGGAGCTGTGGCGGCGGCTGATCGGGGTGGAACGCACCCTGGCCGTCTGGTCGGACGGTCAACTGGTGGGTGGGGGAGGCTCGTTCGACTTCCGGCTGGTGGTGCCGGGCGGGGCGGTGGTGCCGGCGGCGGGGGTGGCCGCGGTGGGGGTGCTGCCGACGCACCGGCGGCGGGGCGCGCTGACCGCGCTGATGCGCGGCCAGTTGGACGGGGTGCGGGCGGCCGGGGAGCCGCTGGCGGTGCTGACCGCGTCCGAGCCGGTGATCTACGGCCGCTTCGGGTACGGGCCCGCCACCCGCAAGGCGGCGGTGTCGATGCTGCGAGGCCGGGTGCGGGTGCACACCCCGGAGCGGGACGGCGGGGTGGTGCTGCGGCTGGCCGACCCGGTCGCCGAACTGCCGCGCTGCGAGGAGCTGTACGCCCGGCTGGCCACCGCCCGGCCGGGCACCCTGCTGCGGCGGCCGGGCTGGGAGGCCGTCCCGGTGCTGGACGTGCCGTCCGGGCGGGGCGGCTTCTCGCCGCTGCAGTGCGTGCTGGCCGAGGACCCGGGGAGCGGTGAACTGCTGGGCTACGCCCGGTACGCGGTGAAGTCGGAGTGGACCGACCGGGGCGCGGCCGGGGTGGTGCGGGTGCGGGTGGTGCAGGCCGGACGGCCGTGGGTGGCGGCCCGGTTGTGGGAGTTCCTGCTGGACCTGGACCTGACCGAGCGGGTGGAGGCGGACAACCTGCCGGTGGACGACGCGCTGCTGCACCTGGTGTCGGACGTCCGGCACCTGCTGCCGCGGATCGTGGACGGGATGTACCTGCGGCTGGTGGACCTGCCGGCGGCGCTGGAGGCGCGCGGGTACCCGGCGGCGGTGGACGTGGTGCTGGGGGTGACCGACGCGTTCTGCCCGTGGAACGCGGGGCGCTGGCGGCTGACGGCGGCGCCGGGCGGGCCGGTCTCCTGCGTGCGCACCGGCGATCCGGCCGAACTGGAGCTGGACGTCCGCGAGTTGGCCTCGGTGTACCTGGGCGGCGGTTCGCTGGCGGCGCTGGCCGCGGCGGGCCTGGTGCGCGAGCTGCGGCCGGGGACGCTGGGGCCGGCCTCGGCGGCGTTCCGCTCGGACCTGGAGCCCTGGCTGCCGCACGGCTTCTGAGCGCGGCCGGGCGGGGGCGCCCGTCCGGGCGCCCCCCGTCGGCTCAGCCCTGCGGGTGGTGGGCCGGGATCGGCGGGAGCTCGCCGGTGGTCTCGTACTCGGACAGCATGTCGATCCGGCGGGTGTGCCGCGGCTCGCCGCTGTACGGGGTGTTGAGGAAGATCTCGACGAACTTGGTGGACTCCTCGACGGTGTGCATCCGGCCGCCGATCGAGATCACGTTGGCGTTGTTGTGCTCGCGGCCGAGGGCGGCGGTCTGCTCGCTCCAGGCGAGGGCGGCCCGGACGCCCTTGACCTTGTTGGCGGCGATCGCCTCGCCGTTGCCGGAGCCGCCGATCACCACGCCCAGCGCCTCGGGGTCGGCGGCGGTGCGCTCGGCCGCCCGGAGGCAGAACGGCGGGTAGTCGTCCTCGGCGTCGTAGATGTGCGGGCCGCAGTCGACCGGTTCGTGCCCGGCCCCCTTCAGCCACTCGACGAGGTGGTTCTTCAGTTCGTATCCGGCGTGGTCGGAGCCCAGGTAGACGCGCATGACCACGAGTGTGACATGCCGCCGGGCCCGCTCCCCGACAGGGGCGCGGGCCCGGCGGTGGTGACGCTGCGTCAGCGGCGGCCGAGCAGCTTCCAGGTGAGCGGCAGGGCGCCCATGGCGAGCGCCATCTTGAGCGCGTCGCCGACCAGGTAGGGGTAGAGCCCGAGGTGGGCGGCCTTCGCCAGCGGGACGTCCAGGGCGAAGGCCAGGTAGGGCACGCCGACGGCGTAGATGGTGAGGCTGCCGAGCGCCATCGCGCCGGCGGTGCGCAGCGGGCTGCGGTCGGCGCCGCGGCGGGCCAGCGCGCCGGTCAGCGCGGCGGCCAGCACGAAGCCGATCACGTAGCCGAGGGTGGCCAGGCCGGCGCCCGAGCTGCCCTCGGCGAACCAGGGCAGGCCGGCCGCGCCGGCCGCCAGGTAGAGGCCGAGCGCGGCGGCGCCGCGGCGGGCGCCGAGCGCGGTGCCGACCAGCAGCGCGGCGAAGGTCTGGCCGGTCACCGGCACCGGCGAGCCGGGGACGGGCACCGAGAGCTGCGCGGCCAGGCCGGTGAGCGCGGCGCCGCCGGCCACCAGGGCGAGGTCGCGGGCGCGGGCGCCGAGCCGGGTGGAGGCCTGCGGCAGCAGGTCGGCGAGGACGGCGGTGGACGGTATCGGTGCGGCGATGGCCACGGCTGCTCCCGGGGTTTCGTTGGCTCAGGTGCGGTGATCACCTGTGAACCTACGCGCTGTCAGGCGCTTCGCGCCGCGTCGGCCGTGACAAAAGCGGACCGTCCCGGCTTGTCGGATCCGGCCTGTGACCGGGCCCTCATCCGTGCGCCGCGCAGCCGGCCGGGCACGCGCGGTCACGGCCGCGTCCGGATGGCGGTACCGCTTGGGCGGCCCGCATCCCTTGCCGAATAGTGGACAGACCCCCCTGAACCTGACCAATCAGTCGAACAGTCTGGAATCGCCGCATGCCCCGCACCCCCTCCCCCGAGACCGCGCCCGCCCGGGAGCCGGCCGCCGAGGACGCGGGCCTGTCCCACGGCCTCAAGCAGCGCCACCTGTCGATGATCGCGCTCGGCGGCGTGATCGGCGCCGGGCTGTTCGTCGGCTCCGGCTCCGGGATCGCCGCGGCCGGGCCGGCCGTGGTGCTGGACTTCGCCGCCTCCGGGCTGCTGGTGATGCTGGTGATGCGGATGCTCGGCGAGATGTCCGCCGCCCGCCCCGCCTCCGGCTCCTTCTCGGTGCACGCCGAGCGGGAGGTCGGCGGCTGGGCCGGGTTCACCGTGGGCTGGCTGTTCTGGGTGCTGCTGTGCGTGGGCGTCGCGGTCGAGGCGATCGGCGCGGCCGGGATCGTCTCCGGCTGGCTGCCCGGGGTGCCGTCCTGGGCCTGGGTGGCGGTCTTCATGGCCTTCTTCTGCCTGACCAACCTGGCCGCCGTCCGCAACTTCGGCGAGTTCGAGTTCTGGTTCGCCGCGATCAAGGTGCTGGCCATCACCGCCTTCCTGGTGATCGGCGTGCTGGCGGTCTGCGGCCTGCTGCCGGGCACCCCCGCGCCCGGGCTGAGCAACCTCACCGGCCACGGCGGCTTCCTCCCGAACGGGGCGAGCGGCCTGGTCACCGGCCTGCTGGCCTCGGTCTTCGCGTACGGCGGCCTGGAGACCGTCACCATCGCGGCCGCCGAGTCCGAGGACCCGCGGCGCAGCGTGGCGATCGCGGTGCGCACCGCGATGTGGCGGATCGCGCTGTTCTACGTCGGCTCGATGGCGGTGATCGTCACGCTGGTGCCGTGGGACGACCCGGCGGTGGTCAGGCCGGGCCCGTACGTGGCCGTGCTGGACGCGCTGAACATCCCGGGCGCGGCCCAGCTGATGAACGTGGTGGTGCTGATCGCGCTGCTGTCGGCGATGAACGCCAACATCTACGGCTCCTCGCGGATGGCCCACTCGCTGATCGCCCGCGGCCACGGCCCGCGCGCGCTGTCCCGGATCTCCGGGGGCGTGCCGCGCCGGGCGGTGCTGGCCTCCTGCGGGTTCGGGTTCCTGGCGGTGCTGCTGTCGTACTGGTGGCCGGAGACGGTCTTCTCCTGGCTGCTGAACATGGTGGGCGCGGCGGTGCTGGTGGTCTGGGGGTTCATCTGCGTCGCCCAGCTGCGGGCCAGGCGGCACCTGTCGGCGGCCGAACTCCCGGTCCGGATGTGGGCGTTCCCGTACCTGACCTACCTGGCGCTGGCGGCGATCCTGGCGGTGCTGGTGCTGATGACGCTGGACCCCGCCAACCGCGTGCAGCTGTACTTCACGGCCGGGCTGACGCTGCTGCTGGCGGTGGTGGGCGCGCTGCGCGGGCGCCGGCCGGCCGCGCCCTGACGCGGCGGGGCCCCGCTCCCCCGGTGGGGGTGCGGGGCTCCGGCGGGCGGGCGGCTACTCGAAGGACGGGCCGGCGGTGCGGGTGCGCTTGATCTCGTAGAAGCCGGGGGTGGAGGCGACCAGGACGGTGCCGTCCCAGAGCCGGGCGGCGGCCTCGCCGCGCGGGGTGGGCGTGACGACCGGGCCGAAGAAGGCGACGCGGTCGCCGTCCGGGCCGTCGACGGCGATCACCGGGGTGCCGACGTCCTCGCCGACCAGGCCGATGCCCTCGGCGTGCGAGGCGCGCAGCGCGTCGTCGTGCGCGTCGGTGTCGGCGGCGTCGGCCAGCTCCTCGGGCAGGTTCGCGGCGCGCAGCGCGGCCACGACGGTCTCCCGGGTGTTGGGCAGGCCCTGGTTGTGGAAGCGGGTGCCGAGCTCGGTGTAGAGCGGGCCGAGCACCTTGTCGCCGTGCGCCTGCGCGGCGGCGATCAGGACCCGGACCGGGCCCCAGCCGGCGGCCAGCAGCTCCCGGTACTGCTCGGGCAGGTCGTCCCGGTTCTCGTTGAGGACGGACAGGCTCATCACGTGCCAGCGGGTGTCCACCGGGCGGAGCTTCTCGACCTCCAGCATCCAGCGGGAGGTCATCCAGGCCCAGGGGCAGATCGGGTCGAACCAGAAGTCGGCGATCTTGCGGGAGTCTGCGGTCGTCACTGACGGCGTCCTTCGGGGTCGGCGGGTCGGGATTTGTTCCCCGGGTGCAAACGGCGGGCGGTCCGGGTTGATTCCTCCTCCAGTGCAATGGCACAGGCCGGACGACGTGAAAGGATGCCCCCGACGGAGTGCCATGAACACTCCGAAAACCGTGTGTTCCGTACAGAGGAGTACCGACGTGCCGGGCAAGAACCTGAGCCGTGAGGAGGCCCGCGACCGGGCCGCGATCATCCGGGTGGAGAGCTACCGCGTCCACCTGGACGTCAGTGCGGCGGCCGACCCCGGCCGGCCCACCTTCCGTTCCACCACCCGGATCTCCTTCGACTGCGCCGAGCCCGGCGCGAGCAGCTTCGCCGACCTGCTGGCCCCCGAGGTGGTCTCGGTCGAGCTGAACGGGCTCGCGCTGGACCCGGCCGAGGTGTTCGACGGCACCCGGGTGGCGCTGCCGGTGCTGGCCGCGCACAACGAGCTGACCGTGGTCGCCGAGTGCGCGTACAGCCGCACCGGCGAGGGGCTGCACCGCTTCGTCGACCCGGCGGACGGCGAGACCTACCTGTACACCCACTACGAACCGGCCGACGCCCGCCGGGTCTTCGCGAACTTCGAGCAGCCGGACCTGAAGGCCCCGTTCACCTTCACCGTGACCGCCCCCGCCGCCTGGGACGTGTACGCCAACGCGGTGCACGAGGAGATCACCGACGAGGGCGCCGCCCGCACCTGGCGGTTCGCCCCGACCCGGCCGATCTCCACCTACCTGACCGCCGTGGTGGCCGGCCCGTACCACGTGGTGCGCGACCACTACACCCGCGAACTCGCCGACGGCGCGGTGCTGGAGATCCCGCTGGCCGCCACCTGCCGGCGCTCGCTCGCCCCGTACTTCGACGCCGAGGAGATCCTCACCGTCACCAAGCAGGGCCTGGACTTCTTCCACCGGGAGTTCGACTACCCGTACCCGTTCGGCAAGTACGACCAGTGCTTCGTCCCCGAGTACAACATCGGCGCGATGGAGAACCCGGGCTGCGTGACCTTCCGCGAGGAGTTCGTCTTCCGCTCGAAGGTCACCGAGGCCGCCTACGAGTCCCGGGCCAACGTGGTCCTGCACGAGATGGCCCACATGTGGTTCGGCGACCTGGTCACCATGAAGTGGTGGGACGACCTGTGGCTGAAGGAGTCGTTCGCCGACTTCATGGGCTCCTACGCGCAGATCGGCGCCGGCACCCGGTACCGCTCCGCCTGGATCACCTTCGCCAACCGCCGCAAGGCGTGGGCGTACCGGCAGGACCAGTTCCCCACCACCCACCCGATCACCGCGGACATCCGCGACCTGGAGGACGCCAAGCTCAACTTCGACGGCATCACCTACGCCAAGGGCGCCTCCGTCCTCAAGCAGCTGGTGGCCTACGTCGGCCGGGACGCCTTCTTCGAGGGCGCCCGCGCCTACTTCCGCAAGCACGCCTTCGGGAACACCGTGCTGGACGACCTGCTGGACGCCCTGGAGGAGACCAGCGGCCGCGACCTGCGCAGCTGGTCCGCCGCCTGGCTGCAGACCTCCGGCGTCAACACCCTGGCCCCCGAGCTGACCCACGACGCCGAGGGCCGGATCACCGAACTGGCGGTCCGCCAGGACGGCGCGCCGCTGCGCCCGCACCGGATCGCGGTCGGCCTGTACGACCTGGCCGAGGACGGCGCGCTGCTGCGCACCGACCGCTACGAGCTGGACGTCGCCGGGGAGCGCACCGTGGTCGCCGCCGCCGCCGGGCGGCCGGTGCCCGCGCTGGTGCTGGTCAACGACGACGACCTGACGTACTGCAAGGTCCGGTTCGACGACCGCTCGCTGGAGACCCTGCGCACCGGCCTCGGCGGCCTCGCCGACCAGGCGGGCCCCGACGCCCCGAGCCTGGCCCGGGCGCTGGCCTGGTCCGCGGTGTGGAACCTGACCCGGGACGGCCTGATGCCCACCCGCGACTACCTCGACCTGGTGCAGCGCTTCGCCGGCCGGGAGTCCGACGTCG
Organism: Kitasatospora saccharophila; assembly: GCF_039529925.1. Classification (NCBI taxonomy): domain Bacteria; kingdom Bacillati; phylum Actinomycetota; class Actinomycetes; order Kitasatosporales; family Streptomycetaceae; genus Kitasatospora; species Kitasatospora saccharophila. Next base: position 251,464 of record NZ_BAAANS010000002.1, read on the forward strand.
GCGTGCTGCAGTCGCTGCACCAGCAGGCCGCCACCGCGCTGGCGCTGTACGCCGACCCGGCCGGGCGCGCCGAGTACGGCACCGCGCTCGCCGAGTGCGCGCTGCGCGAGCTGTCGCGGGCCGTCCCCGGCAGCGACCACCAGCTGGCCTGGGCCCGGTTCCTGGCCGACACCGCCGAGCGCGCCGACCACCTGCGGCTGCTGCGCGGACTGCTCGACGGCACCGGCCGGATCGACGGCCTGAGCGTCGACCAGGAGCTGCGCTGGACGTTCTGGCTGGCGCTGGCCGCGCACGGGGAGGCCACCGGCGCGGAGCTGGCCGCCGAGCTGGAGCGCGACAACACCGCCAGCGGCCGCCGCCAGCAGACCCACTGCCTGGCCGCGCTGCCCACCCCGGGCGCCAAGGCCGCCGCCTGGACCGCCGTGGTCGACTCCGACGAACTGCCCAACGCCCTGGTGGAGGCCCGGATCGCGGGCTTCAACCAGCCCGGCCAGCGGGAGCTGACCGCCGCCTACGCCGAGCCGTACTTCGAACTGCTGGAGTCGGTCTGGGCGGAGCGCTCGATCGAGATCGCGATGCGGATCGTCGGCGGCTTCTTCCCGCGCTACCAGACCACCCCGGAGACCCTGGCGACCACCGACGCCTGGCTGGCCGCCCACCCGGACGCCGCCCCGGCGCTGCGCCGGCTGGTGCTGGAGTGCCGGGACGACCTGGCCCGGGCGCTGCGGGCCCAGGAGTGCGACGCCCGGTAACGCCGCGTGGGGCAACTCCCTCCTCTGGAGAGGGAGTTGCCCCACGTGCGAGGGTACTGCGACTACTTCAGGGTGGCCGAGGTCAGGCCCGCCTGGACCTGGCGCTGGAAGGACAGGTACACCACCAGCACCGGCAGCATCGCGATCGTCATGCCGGCGAACAGGCCGGGGAAGTCGCTGGCGTAGCCGGACTGCTGGGCCAGGTTCATCAGGCCCTGGGCCAGCATCGAGCGGTCCGGGTCGCTGCTGCTCTGCTGCTGCATCAGGGTCAGCGGCAGCAGGTACTGGTTCCACTGGCCGAGCACGTTGAAGATGAACACGCTGATCAGGCCGGACTTCGCCATCGGCACCATGACCTGGAAGAACGCCCGGCTGTGCGAGCAGCCGTCGATCATCGCGGCCTCGTGGACGGCGCTGGGCAGCGACCGGAAGAACGAGTGCAGGAAGAACACGGTGAACGGCAGCGAGTAGGCGGTGTAGACCAGGATCAGGCCGGCGTACTGGTTCAGCCCGAGCCACGGGATGACGGTGCCGAGGTTCTTCATCATGAAGAACAGCGGGACGAGCGCCAGGTAGACCGGGAACATCGCGCCGGCCACGAAGAAGTAGTAGATGACCCGGTTGCCGCGGAACTCGTAGCGGGCCAGCACGTAGGCGGCCATCGAGCCGAGCAGCATGGTCAGCGTGAGCGACCCCGCCAGCACGATCACGGTGCTGACGAAGAAGTCGCCGATGCCCTTGTCCCAGGCGCGGGTGAAGGCGTCGAAGCCCCAGTGCGAGGGCCAGCTCCACGCGCTGTCGCCGATCTCGGCGTTGTTCTTGAACGAGCCGAGGATGATCCAGGCCAGCGGGCCGATGATCAGGACCGCCCACAGGGCCAGGAAGCCGTGCGAGAAGACGTTGAGGACTCCCCCGCCGTCGGCGAAGCGCTGCTCCTTGACGGGCTTGCGCGGCTTGTCGTTCCCGCCGTTGCGCTGGGCCGGGATGCCGGTGGTCGCGTCGGTGTTGGTGCTCATGCCGGGGACCTCAGAACTCGATCTTCTCGCGCCGGGTGACCCGGAGCGAGACGACGGACAGGACCAGGGTGATGAAGAAGATCACCACACCCATGGCGCAGGCGTAACCGGCCTTGCCGAAGGTGATGAAGTTGCGCATCAGCAAGGTCGCCATGATCTCGCTGTGGTGGTCCGGGCCACCGCCGTAGTACGCGCCGGGGGTCATCGTGGAGACCAGTGCGAAGGCGTCCATCGCGGCGATCGCGAGGTAGACCCAGGCGGTCTGGATGCTCTCCCAGAGCAGCGGCAGCGTGATCTTGAAGAAGGTGGTGCCGCGCTTGGCGCCGTCCAGCATGGCGGCCTCGTAGATGTCCTTCGGGATGCTCTGCATCGCGGCCGAGAACAGCACCAGGTAGAAGCCGACGCCGGACCAGACGATCACACCCATGATGCACCACAGGCCGAAGGTCGGGTTGGACGCGAAGTCCCAGGGGTGCTGCTCGTCGACGATGCCGAGCGCGATCAGGACGCCGTTGAGCAGGCCGCCCTTGTCGGTCCGGTACACGCCCTGGAAGAGCACCGACAGGATGGCGACCGAGAGCACCTGCGGGAAGAAGAAGACGACCTTGTAGAAGGCCGAGCCGCGCACGCCCTGCACGCCGCCGGTGCTGCTCTTGCCGCCCACGTTGAGCATGAAGGCGAAGAACAGCGCCAGCAGGATGGTGGCCAGCGGCAGCACGATCAGCAGCAGCAGGTTGTGCTGCAGCGCGCCGAGGAAGGCGCTGTCCTGGAACAGCTTGGTGTAGTTGTCCAGTCCGATGAAGTTCATCTCGGACGAGGCGCCGGACCAGTCGGTCAGCGAGTAACCGAAGGTCTGCAGGTAGGGCCAGATGACCAGAAGGATGTACAGCGCGACGGGAACCACGAGGAACCCGAAGATGAACGGTGTTTTACGGTGTCGCATGGGAGCTGCTCCTGTCCGCCGACAGCCTGTGGTCAGACAGGCCTGGAACTGCGGTGTCGCGTGGAACGGCCGGGGTCCGCGCGCGGACCCCGGCCTTGCGGTGTCAGGCCGTCGGCCTACCGGGGGGTCAGACCTTCTTGGCGGTCGCGGCCTTGCCGCGGGCGACCCAGTCCGCCGGGCTGATGCGCTTGTTGACCAGCTCGTTGGTGGCGTTCTCGACCTCGGCGTCGAACGCGGTCTGCAGGTCCTGGAAGCTGAAGCTGAAGGTGACGTCGCCGGCCGCCTTGACCGCCACCGCCGAGGACTTGGTGCCCGGCTTGAGCTGGACGTCGGCGTTGACGCCGTCCTTCAGGACGGTCAGCGAGTTCGCGGTGGCCACGAACTTGGAGGAGCCGTCCTTGGTCAGCATCATGCGCAGGAACTCGAGGCCGCCGGCCTTGTTCTTGGCCTTGCTCGGAACCATGAAGGGCTCGCCGGCGCCGGCCCACAGGGCGGTGGCGGGCAGCTTGTCGCCGGGCAGCGACGGGACCGGCAGGAAGGCCATGTCGAAGTCGGCCGGGGTGGAGTCCAGCATCTCGTTCTCCAGCCAGGAGCCGGACGGGATGAAGGCGGCCTTGCCCTGGCACCAGGCGGTCTGCGACTCGGTGTGGGTCATGCCGTTGGTGCCGGGGAGGAGGTAGTCGCCCTCCATGATCTTGTTGAACGCGGTGACGCCGGCCAGCACCGCCGGGTCGTCCCAGGCCGACGCGTCACAGGCGTTGATCTTCTTGACCAGGTCCTGGCCGCCCTGCTTGGCGATCAGGCTGAAGATGATGTAGTTCGCGTAGTAGGGGTACTTGCCCTGGTGCGCGAACGGGGCGATGCCCGCGGCCTTGATGGTGCCGCAGAGGGTGATGAACTCGTCCCAGGTCTTCGGGACGGCCCAGCCCTTGTCCTTGAAGAGCTTGGCGGAGTACCACAGGCCGAACACGGTGTAGACGTAGTTCAGCGAGTACATCTTGCCGTTGATGGTGCCCTGCTCGATGGTGCCCGGCAGCAGCACGTCGCGGATCTTCTTGGTCGGGTCGTCCAGGTACGGGGCGTCCAGCAGCACCGTCAGGTCGGTCAGCTGGTCCGCGCTGACCAGGACGTCCGCCTTCATGGCCTGGGCGCCGGAGTTGTCGAAGACGTCCGGCGGGCTGCCGGCGTTGAAGCGCGGCTGCAGCTTGCCGCTGATCTCCTGGGTGCCGAGGTGCGAGACGTTCGCACCGGCGTACGCCTTCTTGTAGGCGTCCTCGAAGACCTTGGCGTAGTCGTCGCCGTAGCCGCCCTTGAAGATCACGACGTCGAGCGCGTCGCTGGCCTTCACGCCGAACGGGTTCTTGTTGTCGCTCCCGAGCGTCGGGGAGGCACCCGACTTGCTGTCACTGCTGCCGGAACCGCCGGCGCAGGCCGCGAGCAGCGAAGTGCCGCCCGCCGCGAGGACGGTGATCGCGGCCGCACGCTTGAACAGGTCGCGACGGTTGTACTCAGTTGCAGAGCCCATGAGTGCCCTAACCCCTCAGTTCCAGAAGAAGCGGACCGGAGCTGACGACGCGTCAACTCCCGTAGCCCGGAAGGTGCCCAGCGGCGAAGATGCCGGTCAGAGGCGGTGTGATGATGCTGCAAAGGTATAGTCCACTGTTCACTCAGCGGCAATAGTCAGCGGGTCTGATAACAAACCTGACAGTCGAACCGTTGTCGGCGATGCAGCATGTGCAATGCGCAGGAACCCTGAAAATTACGGGTCCGCGTCACGCCCCGGATCCGGATCGCGCTCGTTCCTGCTCGCCCGGGCACGAAAACGCGCAGCTTCGCGCGGTACGGTGTGCCGAACCGTACCGCGCGAAGCTGCGCGCGAGCCGCCCCCGCGGGGCGGTTGACGGCGGGTCAGTCGTCCCGGAGACCCTTGTCCAGGGCGGCGACCAGGGTGCCCCGGGCGTCGTCGTTGTCGAGCGACCAGGCCATCACGCCGCCCAGGTCGTTCTCCTCGACGTACCGGGCCTTGCCGGTCAGCAGCTCCGGGGTGTCGTACGTCCAGAACTCGGTGCCGTCGTACTTCCAGGTCGCCCCGTGCGCGCGGTCGGTGAAGACCGTGCCCGGCAGGTCCTTGATCTGGTTGTAGGGCAGGTTGCCGCCCCGGGCCAGGCCGGTGGCGGACTGGTACAGGCCGTTCTTCTTCGGGCCGGCCGGCACGCCCGTCCAGCCGTAGCCGTAGAACGGGACGCCCACCACGGCCTTCTTGGCGGGCAGGCCGCGGTCCAGGTAGGTCCGCACCACCCGGTCGACGCTCAGCTTCAGCCCGGAGGCGTCCGCCTTGTCGGTGTACAGGTTGGCGTCGTGGTTGGTCGGCCCCTGGGCCTCCCACGGGCCGTGCAGGTCGTAGGTCATCAGGTTCAGCCAGTCCACCGACTTGGCGACCTTCTTGACCTCGATCTGGTCGATCTTCGACTCGCCGGCCGGGACCGCCGCGGTGAGCAGGTAGTGCGGGCCCTTCTTGCCGGACAGCGCGTCCAGCTGGCGGCGGAACTCCTGCATCAGCAGGGTGTAGTTCCTGCCGTCCTCGGGCCGCACCACGTTGCCGCCGTCACCGCCGCCGCCCGGGTACTCCCAGTCGATGTCGATGCCGTCGAACACCCCGGCGCCCGCGCCCGCGCCGCCCTCGGCGGAGCCCAGCTGCGGCAGGTTCCCCTTGAGGTACAGGTCGATGCAGGAGGAGACGAACTTCTTCCGCGAGGCGTCGGTGAGCGCCGCGTCCGAGAAGTACTTGGACCAGCTCCAGCCGCCCAGCGAGATCACCGCGCGCAGTTGCGGGTTCTCCGCCTTGAGCTTGCGGATCTGGTTGAAGTTGCCCTTGAGCGGCTGGTCGGCGGTGTCCGCGACGCCGTCCACCGACTCCTCGGCGCCCACCGGTCGCTGGTAGTCGGCCCAGGCGTCGCCCACCCCGGCCGCGTTGGCCTCGAAGCAGGTGCCGTCGGCGGAGACGTTGCCGAAGGCGTAGTTGATCACGGTCAGCTTGCCCGCCTGGCCGCTGGTCTGGACGTTCTTGGCGGAGAAGCCGCTGTAGATGCCCCACTGGGTGAAGTAGCCGACCCGCTGGCCCTCCAGCCGGTGGTTGCCCCCGCGGTCGTCGTTCCCGTGGGCCTGGGCGGCCGCCGGGGAGACGAGCAGGGCGCCGAGCGTGGCCGCGACGAGGAGTGCGGCGGAGCTGCGTCTGGTCATTCCGTGAATCTCTCCGATTCAGCGTCAATTGGTATGGACCATGTGCTGTGGAGAGGTTTAGTCCACTCGGAGGGCCCCGCACAAGGGGAACGGCAGGATCCGTGCCAAGGAACGGCAAAGGCCGCACCGCCCCGCGAGGGGCGATGCGGCCTTCGTGGCCACTGTCCGGCTCAGCCGCTGTGCCTGATCAACCGATGAGGCTGCGCAGCACGTACTGCAGGATGCCGCCGTTGCGGTAGTAGTCCGCCTCGCCGGGGGTGTCGATGCGCACCACCGCGTCGAACTCGACGGTGTTGCCCGCCGCGGCGACGGCCTTGACCTTGACGGTCTTCGGGGTGCGGCCCTCGTTCAGCTCGGTCACGCCGGTGAACTCGAAGGTCTCCTCGCCGGTCAGGCCCAGCGAGTCGGCGTTCTCGCCGGCCGGGAACTGCAGCGGCAGGACGCCCATGCCGATCAGGTTGGAGCGGTGGATGCGCTCGTAGGACTCGGCGATGACGGCCTTGACGCCGAGCAGCGCGGTGCCCTTGGCCGCCCAGTCGCGGGACGAGCCGGAGCCGTACTCCTTGCCCGCCAGGACGACCAGCGGGGTGCCGGCGGCCTGGTAGTTCTGCGAGGCGTCGTAGATGAACGACACCGGGCCGTCGGCCTGGGTGAAGTCGCGGGTGTAGCCGCCCTCGGTGCCCGGCGCGATCTGGTTGCGCAGGCGGATGTTGGCGAAGGTGCCGCGGATCATGACCTCGTGGTTGCCGCGGCGCGAGCCGTAGGAGTTGAAGTCACGCTTCTCCACACCGTGCTCGGTGAGGTACTGCGCCGCCGGGGTGCCCGGCTTGATGTTGCCGGCCGGGGAGATGTGGTCGGTGGTGACCGAGTCGCCCAGCTTGGCCAGCACGCGGGCGCCGGAGATGTCGGTCACCGGGCTCGGGGTGGTGGCCATGCCCTCGAAGTACGGGGGCTTGCGGACGTAGGTCGACTCCGCGTCCCACTCGAAGGTGTTGCCGGTCGGGACGGGGAGCGACTGCCAGCGGTGGTCGCCGGCGAAGACGTCCTGGTAGCCCTTGTCGAACATGGCCTCGTCGATGGAGCCGGCGACCGTGTCGGCCACCTCCTGCTCCGACGGCCAGATGTCGGCGAGGAAGACGTCGTTGCCGTCGGCGTCCTGGCCCAGGGCGTCGCGGGTGATGTCGACGTTCATGTTGCCGGCCAGGGCGTAGGCGACCACCAGCGGCGGGGAGGCCAGGTAGTTCATCTTGACGTCCGGGTTGATCCGGCCCTCGAAGTTGCGGTTGCCGGAGAGCACCGAGACGACCGCGAGGTCCGACTCGTTCACCGCGGCGGAGACCTCCTCGGGCAGCGGGCCCGAGTTGCCGATGCAGGTGACGCAGCCGTAGCCGACCAGGTTGAAGCCCAGCTTCTCCATGTACGGGAGCAGGCCGGCCTTCTCGTAGTAGTCCATGACGACCTTGGAGCCGGGCGCCAGGGTGGTCTTGACCCAGGGCTTGACGTGCAGGCCCTTCTCCACGGCCTTCTTCGCCAGCAGGGCGGCGCCCAGCATGACGGAGGGGTTGGAGGTGTTGGTGCAGGAGGTGATCGAGGCGATCACGACCGCGCCGTTGTCGATCTCGTAGGTCGAGCCGTCGGGGGAGGTGACGGTGGTCGGCTTCGACGCCTCGGCCGAGTAGGTCGGCAGCGCCTCGGCGAACTTCTGCGCGGCCTCGGCCAGGACCACGCGGTCCTGCGGGCGCTTCGGGCCGGAGATCGACGGGACGACGGTGGAGACGTCCAGCTCCAGGTACTCGGAGTAGACCGGCTCGACCGACGGGTCGTGCCAGAGGCCCTGCTCCTTGGCGTACGCCTCGACCAGGGCGAGCTGCTGCTCGTCGCGGCCGGTGAGCTTCAGGTAGTTGATGGTCTCGGCGTCGATCGGGAAGATCGCGCAGGTCGAGCCGAACTCCGGCGACATGTTGCCGATGGTGGCGCGGTTCGCCAGCGGGATCGCGGTGACGCCCTCGCCGTAGAACTCGACGAACTTGCCGACCACACCGTGCTTGCGCAGCATCTCGGTGATGGTGAGCACCAGGTCGGTGGCGGTGGTGCCGGCCGGGAGCTGGCCGTTCAGCTTGAAGCCGACCACGCGCGGGATCAGCATCGAGACCGGCTGGCCGAGCATCGCGGCCTCGGCCTCGATGCCGCCGACGCCCCAGCCCAGCACGCCCAGGCCGTTGACCATGGTGGTGTGCGAGTCGGTGCCGACGCAGGTGTCGGGGTACGCCTGGCCGTTGCGGACCATGACGGTGCGGGCCAGGTGCTCGATGTTGACCTGGTGGACGATGCCGGTGCCGGGCGGGACGACCTTGAACTCGTCGAACGCGGTCTGGCCCCAGCGCAGGAACTGGTAGCGCTCCTTGTTGCGGCCGTACTCGATCTCGACGTTCTGGACGAAGGCGTCCGGGGTGCCGAACTTGTCGGCGATGACGGAGTGGTCGATGACCAGCTCGGCCGGCGCCAGCGGGTTGATCTTGGACGGGTCGCCGCCCAGCTCCTTCACGGCCTCGCGCATGGTGGCCAGGTCGACCACGCAGGGCACGCCGGTGAAGTCCTGCATGATCACGCGCGCCGGGGTGAACTGGATCTCCTCGGACGGCTCGGCCGTCGGGTCCCAGCCGCCGAGGGCGCGGATGTGGTCGGCGGTGATGTTGGCGCCGTCCTCGGTGCGGAGCAGGTTCTCCAGCAGGACCTTGAGGCTGTACGGCAGCCGCTCGGCACCCTCGACGGCGGAGAGCTTGAAGATCTCGTACGACTCGTCGCCCACCTGCAGCGAGCTGCGGGCGTCGAAGCTGTTCGCGGACACGACTGACTCCTTCTTGGTCCACCCGGTGATAAGGTAAGCCTTAGCTAACCTGACTGCCACCGCTTACCGCGCCGATGATGGAGGGCTGCGCCCCTCGGCAAGTATCTTGACGTCAAGATAAAGCGTAACGCGGAATGTATCTCGATGTCGAGATAAACCATAGTGCATGGGTTCCACCCACACTCCACCGGCTCGTCCCGGCACGGCACCGCGTCGCCGCGGCCTCCCCACCAGAGTGCACCTCCCCGCCCCCACGGGCACCCGAACGAACCCCGGCCGGGGTGTAACGCGACCCCTCGGCCCGCGCGTCATGCTCCTCGGGGACGAATGCGGGTACGGGCTCCGGCCCGGCGGGGGCTCCGGCCCGGGTACGGACGGCGTGCGGCGGGACCGCGGACGACGACGGGGGCGTGCGGATGGTGGTGGGACGACGCAGGGCGGGCGAGGAGCGGCGCGAGTTCGAGGAGTTCGCGCACACCCGGGGCACCGCGCTGTTCCGCACCGCGCTGCTGCTGTGCGGCGACTGGCACCTCGCCGAGGACCTCACCCAGACCGCCCTCGCCCGGATCTACGCCTCCTGGGGCCGGGTGAAGCACGCCGAGAGCCCCGCCGCGTACGCCCGCACCGTGCTGGTCCGCTGCTACCTCTCGCACCGCAGGCTGCGCCGCAGCACCGAACTGCCCGTGCTCGACAGCGTCCCCGAGCAGGCCGCCCCCGACCACGACCCCGCGCTGCGGGTCGCCCTGCTCGCCGCCCTCGCCGAACTGCCGCCCCGGGACCGGGCCGTGCTCGTGTTGCGCTACTGGGAGGACCGGAGCGTCGACGAGACCGCCGCCGAACTCCAGCTCTCCCCCGGCACCGTCCGGGTCCGCGCCCTGCGCGCCCTGACCAGGCTGCGCCGCCAGCTCGCCCCGCAACTGGACAGCCTGGTCCAGTGACCGGCCGCCCGGCCGGGCCGCACCGCCCGGCCGTGCCGCACCGCCCGGCACGCCGCCGCGAGCCCGCGGCCCCGCAGTCCGCGCCCCGTACCGACCGTCGGACCGTCAGAAAGCGAGAAACCCCCCGATGCCCGAGCAGGAGCTCAGCGACGTCTTCGTCCGGGCGGTCGGCGACAGCGTTCCCGACCTCGGTCTGCTGATCGCCGGGGCCACCGTCCAGGGGCGCGGCATCCGGCGGCGGCGGCGGTTGGCGCGTACCGGGGCCGTCGCCGCGGTCGTCCTGCTGGCCGTGGGCGGCGGACTGCTGCTGCGCCCCGCCGCGGCCCCGCCCGCCGCCTCCCCGGCCGCCGCCCCGGCCCTCCGCCCCGGGAGCGCGGTCGTCGCCGCCCTGCCCGCCGCGGCCCGGGAGATCGTGATCAAGACCGTGCAGAAGACCGTTCCGCCCGAATACGGCCAGGACGACAGGTGGGAGGTCACCAGCACCGAACTCGGGAACCCGCCGAAGACCGCGCCCGCGAACGCCCCGGGGATCTCGTTCCTGTTCCGGCTGCACGGCGCCTCCGGGGCGGAGGTCGGCACCGTCGAACTGCTCGTCCAGCGCTCCTCGCTGTCCCCGGGGCTCCCGGCCATGGACTATGACTGCGACCGGCACCCGGCCACCGACGGCTGCGACTCCGACTCCAAGGGGGCCTCGGACTTCGAGGCCGTGACGGTCACCCTGCCCGCCGCGGACGGCCGCCCCGTCAGCTACCGGGCGGACCTGCTGGACCACAACGGCTTCCGGATCCTGGTGACCTCCACCGGGCTGACCGGCGGCCTCCCGCCGGTCAGCCGGGCCACCGTCGGCGAACTCGCGCTGGAACTGCGCCTGAACCTCTTCCCCCCCGAGACCACCACCCGGACGCCCGGGTGGGACGAACTCCTGAGCACCACCGCCACGCCCAGCCGGTAGCGCGGAGCTCCGGGCGGGGCCGTGGCGGGTGCGGACCGGGCCCGGGACGGGCGCGGGCGGGGCGGGCGCGGGCGGGTACCCCGGCCGCGGGGCGGCGGGCCCGGGCGGGCTACCGTGGGCGGGTGATCGTGGTGGACGCTTCCGCAGTGGTGCTGTCGCTCTCCGACCGGGGCCCCCGGGGCGAGGCCGCCCGGGCCGCGCTGGCCGCCGACCCCGAGTGGGTGGCGCCCGAGCACGTGGTGATCGAGGTGATGCAGTCGCTGCGCGGCCTGTACCTGGCCAAGCAGTTGACGGCCGACGAGGTCACCGACCTCACCCGCCGGCTGCCCGGACTGGCCATCCGCAAGGTCGAGGTGGCCCCGCTGCTCGGCCGGATCTGGGAGCTCAAGGACAACCTGACCCCGGACGACGCCGCCTACGTCGCGGTCGCCGAACACTACGGCGCCCCGCTGGTCACCGCCGACCTGCGCCTGATGCGCGCCACCGGACCGCGCTGCGAGATCCGCGGCATCGCGGCGGCGGACTGACCCGCGGCCCGGCCACCGCCACCGCCACGGTCGGGCGCCGTTCGAAGCCGGTTCCCGTACGGGTGACTGCGGGCGGCGGTGCGGCACGGCGGCGTGCGCGGCGGTGCGGGGACGGCCACGGTGTCGGGTGTTCCCTGACGGTCCGTCGGAAGGTCCGCGATGCCCCTGTCCTCCGCTGCCGGTGCGCTGATGGTGCCGCTCGCCCTGCTGCCGGTCGGCCCGCCCGGCGCGGTGGCCGCCTCCCCCGCTCCGGGCGCACCGGCCACCGCGGGCGCCGCCCGGGTGGTGGACGCCCGCTTCGACCGGGCGGACGGCTTCGTCCCGGCCCGGGCGGTCACCCACGCGCCCGATCTGGTGCCGTACGGCTCGCAGGTGCGGGTCACGGTCGGCCGGGCGGCCGGGCACACCTCCGTCACGGTGGAACTCGCCGGGGTGACCGGCCCGCACGAGTTCCCGGCGCACGTGCACACCGGCTACTGCGGCGCCGACCCGGCGTCCTCCGGGCCGCACTACCAGCAGGTGGCGGGCTCGGACGCGGCCGACAACGAGGTGCGGACGACGGTGCGCACCGGCCCGGACGGGGCCGGGACCGCCACCGCGACCGTCCCCTGGGAGTTCCGGCCCGGCGAGGCGCACTCGCTGGTGCTGCACGCGGGAGCGCCCGCCGGACCGCACGCCCCGGCCGACCGGGCGGCCTGCGTGGACGTCGACTTCTGACGCCCGGACGCCGAACGCCCGCCGGGCTGGTGCGTCCGGCGGGCGTTCGGGGGCGGCGGGTACCGCGAGTTCGGCGGGTACCGCGGGCGCGGGTGGGTACCGCGGGTGCGGGCGGGTGCGGGCGGGTGCGGGCGGGTGCGGCGGGTCAGGACCCGAGGGTCGCCACCATCACGGCCTTGATGGTGTGCAGGCGGTTCTCGGCCTGGTCGAAGACCACCGAGTGCGCGGACTCGAACAGCTCGTCGGTGCACTCCAGCTCGGACATGCCGGTGAGCTCGTGCATCTGGCGGCCGACCTCGGTGCCGAGGTCGTGGAACGCGGGCAGGCAGTGCAGGAACTTGACCGCCGGGTTCCCGGTGGCGCGCACGGTGTCCATCGAGACCTGGTAGGGCTTGAGCAGCGCGATCCGCTCGGCCCAGACCTCCTTGGGCTCGCCCATCGACACCCAGACGTCGGTGTAGAGGAAGTCCGCCCCGGCGACGCCGGCCGCCACGTCCTCGGTGAGGGTGATCCGGGCGCCGCTGGTCTCGGCCAGCACCTCGGCCGCCTTGCGGACCTCCTCGCTCGGCCAGAGCGAGGCCGGGGCGACGATCCGGATGTCCATGCCCAGCAGCGCGCCGGTGACCAGCACCGAGTTGCCCATGTTGAAGCGGGCGTCACCGAGGTAGACCAGGGCGGTCTCGTTCAGCGGCTTGCTGGAGTGCTCCTGGATGGTGAGCACGTCGGCCAGCAGCTGGGTGGGGTGCCACTCGTCGGTCAGGCCGTTCCAGACCGGGACGCCCGCGTGCGCGGCCAGTTCCTCGACGATCTCCTGCCCGTCACCGCGGTACTCGATGCCGTCGAACATCCGGCCCAGCACCCGCGCGGTGTCCTTGATCGACTCCTTGTGCCCCATCTGCGACCCGGCGGGGTCCAGGTAGGTGGTGGAGGCGCCCTGGTCGTGGGCGGCCACCTCGAAGGCGCAGCGGGTGCGGGTGGAGGTCTTGGCGAAGATCAGCGCGATGTTCTTGCCGCGCAGCCGGGGCTGCTCGGTGCCCGCGTACTTGGCGGCCTTCAGCTGGGCCGCCAGGTCGACCAGGTGACGGAACTCCTGGGGAGTGAAGTCGAGCTCCTTGAGGAAGTGCCTGTTCCGGAGGTTGAACGCCATACCGGTCTCCTGGGTCGGTCAACGGACTGAAGTGGGAAGTGTATACGAGGAGTCGAATATTCATGCAACCATTCGACGGCCGACCCGTGGTCGGCCCACGGTCGGCCCACGGCCGGCTCGCGCCCGGACCGCCCGGAGCCTCCGACCCCGGGGTCAGAGCCGGGGGTCGACCGGCTCTGACTCCAGGGCCAGCACCGCGAACACCGCCTCGTGCACCCGCCAGAGCGGCTCTCCGGCCGCCAGCCGGTCCAGCGCCTCCAGGCCGAGGGCGTACTCGCGCAGGGCGAGCGAGCGCTTGTGGCCGAGCGAGCGCTGGCGCAGTCCGTCCAGGCGGCGGGTGTAGTCCGGGCCGTAGATGATCCGCAGGTAATCACGGCCGCGGACCTTCAGGCCGGGCTGGACCGGTCGCCCGGAGCCGTCCAGGTGCAGCGGCTCGACCGGCTTGACCACCATGCCCTCGCCACCGGCCGCGGTCAGCTCCTCCCACCAGGCGACGGCGGCGGCCACCGAGGACTCGTCCCCGGTGTCGACCAGCAGCCGCCCGGTGCGGTGCAGCACCGGCGCGGCACCGCCCGCCGCCGCCGCGAGCCGCCGGTCGGCGTCCACCAGCCGGTCGATCAGGGCGAGGTGCTCGGTGTGCGGGCGCAGTGCCAGGTTGGCGCCCTCGGCGGCGAGCAGTTGGAACGGGGCCAGCCGGATGCCGTCGAGGCCCTCGGTCGGCCAGCAGTAGCGCCGGTACGCCTCGGTGAAGGCGCGGGCGTCGGCGGCCTGCTCCCGCTGGCGGCCGGTCAGCTCCGCCACGTCCAGTCCGCGGGCGGCGGCCCGGGTGAGGGCGTCGAGCGCGACGGGCAGGGCGGCCCCGGCGGCCGCGCCGACGGCGGCGTACTGGCGGCGCAGCAACTCGACCGCCTTGAGCGACCAGGGCATCAGTTCGGCGTCCAGCAGCAGCCAGCCGGTGTCGAGTTCGTCGAACAGGCCGGTGTGCTCGGCGGCGGCCCGGAGCCGGTCGAGGATCGCGTCGGTGAGCGCCTGGTCGTTCAGGAAGGCGCGGCCGGTCCTGGTCCAGATCGCGCCGGGGCCGGGCAGGCCGAAGCGCTTCTCCAGGGCGGCCCCGTCCCTGGCGACCAGGACGACGGCCCGCGAGCCCATGTGCTTCTCCTCGCAGACCACCTGCCGCACCCCGTCGTGCCGGTAGGCGAGGAACGCCTCCTCGGGGTGCTCCAGCAGGCCCTCGCGCCGGGAGGTCGGCGAGGGGGCCATGGTGGGCGGCAGGTAGGCGAGCAGCCGCGGGTCGAGCGCGAAGCGGCTCATCACCTCCAGCGCGGCGGCGGCGTTCTCCTCCCGGACGGTGACGTTGCCGAGCCGGGAGGTCTCCACCACCCGGCGGCCGGTCACGTCGGCCAGGTCGAGCGGGCGGCCCTCCCGGCCGCCGGGCGCGTCGGTGCGCATGGGGCGGACCGGTTCGTACCACTCCTGCTCGGCCGGGACGGAGACGACCTCCCGCTCCGGGTAGCGCAGCGCGGTCAGGCTGCCGCCGAACACGCAGCCGGTGTCCAGGCAGATGGTGTTGTTGAGGAAGCTCGCCACCGGCACCGGGGTGTGGCCGTAGACCACCAGGGCGCGGCCGCGGTACTCCTCGGCCCACGGGTAGCGCACCGGCAGGCCGTACTCGTCGGTCTCGCCGGTGGTGTCGCCGTACAGCGCGTGCGAGCGGACCCGGCCGGATGCGCGGCCGTGGTACTTCTCCGGCAGGCCGGCGTGGCAGACCACCAGCGCGCCGCCGTCCAGCAGGTAGTGGCTGACCAGGCCGCTCATGAACGTCCGGACCCGGGCCCGGAACTCGTCGCTCTCCGCGGACAGCTGGTCGATCGACTCCTGCAGGCCGTGCGAGACGGTGACCTTGCGGCCGCCCATCCAGCGGCCGAGCTTGTTCTCGTGGTTGCCGGGGACGCAGAGGGCGTGGCCGGCCTCGACCATGCCCATCACCAGGCGCAGCACGCCCGGGGTGTCCGGGCCGCGGTCGACCAGGTCGCCGACGAAGACCGCGGTGCGGCCCTCGGGGTGGGCGGCGTCCACCGCGCGGCCCTGTTCGTCGCGGGTGAGCTCGTAGCCGAGCCGGCCGAGCAGGGTCTCCAGCTCGGAGCGGCAGCCGTGGATGTCGCCGACGACGTCGAACGGGCCGGTCAGGTGTCGCAGGTCGTTGTACCGCTTCTCCAGGACGATCTCGGCGTGCTCGATCTCCTCGACCCCGCGCAGCACGTGCACCTTGCGGAAGCCCTCGCGCTCCAGCCCGCGCAGCGAGCGGCGCAGGTCGCGCTGGTGGCGCTGGATCACCTGGGCGGGCAACTGCCGGTCCGGCCGGGCGCGGTTGCGTTCGGCGCACACCTCGGCCGGGACGTCCAGCACGATGGCGATCGGCAGCACGTGGTGCTCCCGGGCGATCGCGACCAGCGCCCGGCGGGCGTGGTCCTGGACGTTGGTGGCGTCGACCACGGTGCGCCGGCCCGCCGCGAGCCGCTTGCCGACGATGTAGTGCAGCACGTCGAAGGCGTCGGCGGAGGCGGCCTGGTCGTTCTCGTCGTCGGAGACCAGGCCACGGCAGAAGTCGGAGGAGATCACCTCGGTGGGCTTGAAGTGCTCGCGGGCGAAGGTGGACTTGCCGGAGCCGGTGCTGCCGATCAGCACCACCAGCGAGACGTCGGTGACGGGCAGCCGGCGGCCGGCCCGGGCGGGGGTCGGCTCCGGGGTTTCGGTGGTCATCGGTGGGCGCTCCCTTCCGGGGCGAGGTCGTTCGACGGGGTGCCGGTGGCAGCGGTGTCGGTGGTGTCGGGCTCGGTGGTGTCGGGCTCGGCGAGGCGGAAGTGCGCGAGCTGGGTGGGGGCGCCGACCTCGGGGTCGACCGGGCCGACCGGCTCCAGCTCGACGCGGTAGCCATAACCGGCGGCGACCTGCTCCGCCCAGGCCGCGAACTCGGCCCGGCTCCACTCGAAGCGGTGGTCGTCGTGGCGCATCCGCCCGGCGGGCAGGGTCTCCCAGCGGACGTTGTACTCGGCGTTCGGGGTGGTGACCACGACCGCCGCGGGCCGGGCCGCGCCGAACACGGCGTACTCCAGCGCGGGCAGCCGGGGCAGGTCGAGGTGCTCGATCACCTCGCACAGCACCGCCGCGTCGTAGCCCTTCAGCCGGGCGTCGGTGTACGTCAGCGCGCCCTGGACCAACTTGACCCGGCGGGCCGTCCGCTCCGGCAGCCGGTCCAGGTGGAGCCGGCGGGCGGCGATCGTCAGCGCCCGCGCGGACACGTCCACGCCGAGCACCTCGGTGACCCGCGGTTCCTTGAGCAGCGCGCCCACCAACTCGCCCTGCCCGCAGCCCAGGTCGAGCACCCGGGCCGCGCCGGTGCGGGCCAGCGCCGCCAGGATCGCCGTCCGCCGCTGCACGGCGAGCGGCACCCCGCGCTCGCGGTCGGCCCCCTCGGCCCCGGTCTCGGCCCCGGTCTCGGACCCGGCCTCGGCCTTGATCGCAGCCGCGGTCGCGACCCGGTCGGTCGGCCCGGTGGCACTCACCTCCTCCGCGGTCTCCGGGGCGCCCCGGGTCTCCGGAGCGTCCGGAACCTCCGGGACGTCCGGCACGGCGTTGTCGATCTCCTCGGCCTCGCGGTCGTCGGCCTCGGCCAGCCGGGCCAGCGCGAGGCGCTCCGTGGCCAGCCTGGTCAGCGACCAGCGGCGGGACAGGTAGCGGCGGACGATCAGGGCGCGTTCGGGGTGGTCGGCGAGCCAGCCCTGGCCGGCCGCGAGCAGTTTGTCGACCTCGTCGGGGGCCACCCAGTAGTGCTTGGCCCCGTCCAGGACGGGCAGCAGCACGTAGAGGTGCTGGAGCGCGTCGGCGAGCCGCCGGGTGCCGGTCAGTTCGAGCCGCGCGTACCGGGAGTCGCCCCACTCGGGGAAGGACTCGTCCAGCGGGACGGGCCGCGCGTCGACCTGCCAGCCCAGGGGGGCGAACAGCCGCTCCACCAGCGCGGGACCGTCGCCCCCGGCCACCGGGACGGCGGGCAGCGCGATCCGCAGCGGCAGCTCCCGGCCCGGCAGTTCGGGCCGGTGCGCGCACTCGCCCTTCATCGCGGAGCGGTAGACCGTGCGCAGCGCCACCGCGAGCAGCGAGGAGGCGGCGTACGGGCGGTCGTTGACGTACTGGGCGAGCGCGAGGTCGGGCGAGCCGGAGCGGCCCTTGCCCCGGCCCTGGCGGAGCAGCGCGGCGGGGTCGACCTCCAGCAGCAGGGCGGCGGTGCACGCTTGCTCCCCGGCCTCGGGGTAGAAGACGTGCGCCGTGCCGTGCGCGGTGGCGAACCGCTGCACCTTGTCGGGGTGCTTGTGCAGCAGGAAGCCCAGGTCGGAGGCGGGGTTCTCGGCGGTGCCGGTAGTGGAGATCGATACGAACACCCGGCCGAGTATGTCCCGCGGACCCGTCCGGGAGCACCAGGTTTTGTCCGTCCGGTGAGCGTGTTGGTCAGCCCTCGCCCCGATTGGTTACGGTGCGGGATGTGACTGCTGAAACCTCCTCCCCCGCAAGCGGCGCGGTGGCCGCCGGCCTGGCGACCATCGCGGCCGACGGCACCGTCCTCGACACCTGGTTCCCCGCGCCCGAGCTGGCCGCCGCCCCGGGCCCGTCCGGCACCGTCCGGCTGAGCGCCGAGGAGGCCGAGAAGGCGCTCGGCCCCGGCGCCGCCGAGGCGCTCCGCACCGACGCCCGGCGCGGCGTCGAGGTGGTGGCGGTGCGCACCGTGATCTCCTCGCTGGAGGAGAAGCCGCTGGACGCGCACGACGTCTACCTGCGGCTGCACCTGCTCTCCGCCCGCCTGGTGAAGCCGCACGGCCAGAACCTCGACGGCATCTTCGGCCTGCTGGCGAACGTCGCCTGGACCTCGATCGGCCCGACCCCGGTCGCCAACGTGGAGCAGGCCCGGCTGGCGGTGCGCGCCCAGGGCGGGCAGCTCGCCCTGTACGGCATCGACAAGTTCCCCCGGATGACCGACTACGTGGCGCCGGCCGGCGTCCGGATCGCCCACGCCGACCGGGTGCGCCTGGGCGCGCACCTGGCCGAGGGCACCACCGTGATGCACGAGGGCTTCGTCAACTTCAACGCGGGCACCCTGGGCACCTCGATGGTCGAGGGCCGGATCAGCGCGGGCGTGGTGGTCGGCGACCACAGCGACATCGGCGGCGGCGCCTCGATCATGGGCACCCTGTCCGGCGGCGGCAAGCAGGTCGTCTCGGTGGGCGAGCGCTGCCTGCTGGGCGCCAACGCGGGCATCGGCATCTCGCTGGGCAACGACTGCGTGGTCGAGGCGGGGCTGTACGTCACCGCCGGCACCCGGGTCACCGCGCCGGACGGCTCGGTGGCCAAGGCGGTGGAGCTGTCCGGCCAGGACAACCTGCTGTTCCGCCGCAACTCGCAGTCCGGCGCGGTCGAGGTGATCGCCCGCTCCGGTTCGTGGGGCGGTCTGAACGCGGATCTGCACTCGCACAACTGACCTCCTGTCAGGTGGTGTTCGTCCCGACGGCCGGTGTCCGCTCCCCAGCGGCCCGGCCGTCCGGCCTTCCCCGGCCCGGAACCGCTCCGGGGCCCGGAACCGCTCCGGTAGGTACCCGGGAGCACTCCGCACCCGGGCCCGCACCCGGGCCCGCTCCGGAGCCCCTCCGGGGTGCGACGACGCGGCCGAACGGGCGCCGCGCCGTAGCCGAGCGGGGGCGGCCCCGCAAACTCGGCTCACCCCTGGGGCTGACCGGGCCTGCCGGTTGGACCTCAACGGGTGGTCCGGGGTGACCGTGCGCGGCGGGAACTCGTTGGACCGGCGGCGCCGACCCCCGGCGCTTCACACCGCACCACCGAGTTGAAGGGGCCCCCTCATGTCCGAGCCCTGGACCGAGCCGCCCACCGCGGACACCACCGCGGCCCCCGCCGCGGGCGACGCGCCCGCCTCCCCGAAGTCGTTGTTGGAGCAGATGCAGGAACTGCTGGCCTCGATCAACACCGACCTGGCCGGACTCGACTCCGACCTGCGCTCCTCGCCCGCCCTCGGCGGACAGGACACCCCGGCGGACGGCTCGCCCCGCAGCTGAGCACCGCGCACCGCCGGGAGCGGCGGGCCCAGCGGGACCACGAGCCTCGGCTCCTCCCGCCGGGCCGCGCCCGGCACCGCCGGCCCGGGCGGTCCCTCCCCCCGGTCTCCGTCCCGGCCCCCGCCTCGTTCCCCTCCCCGCTCCTGCGCCGCCCCCGGTTCTCCGTCCGGGGCCCGCGCGCCCGTCAGCCTCCGCTGCTCGCGCAGGAGCTCGGCCACCAGGTCGCGGCACTCGGATCCGGCGTCCAGCCCGTCGATGCAGCTCCAGTACAGGCTCTCGGTGTCCGCCCCGCAGGCGAGCACCACCAGGCTCTCGTTCGCCTCCTCCAGCAGCAGGGCGAGTTCGGCCAGCACCGGATCCAGCTCGCCGAGCGCGCTGAACCGCTCGACCAGCGTCGGCCCGTTCCACTCCGGGTAGACGCCGACCGGGCCGCCGGGCAGTTCGTCCAGGCCGGGTTCGGGCGGTTGGCGCAGACAGCTCGCGGTGTGCGCCCCGGCCTCGGAGAGCAGCTGCCCGAGGGTGGCGAACGCCTCCCCGTCGTGGTCGGCGATCCGGGCCCCGACCGCTTCGGTGAGCAGCCCGGCCTGCCACGCCTCGTGCAGGATGTCCCCGGTCGTCCGGGCCTCGGCCAGGGCGTGCCGGACGGTCTTGATCAGTCGCAGTGCCTCCACGGTGGCTCCCCTCGTCGACCGCCGCCGTCCTTCGGCGGTCGGTCACGGGGATCAGCGTGCCGCCGCTCCCGGGGTGCTCCCAGCGGGTTCGGCGGACCTGTGGAAAACCCGGCCCTGTGGAAAACCCGGGTCCCCCGGGCGGGGGAATTCCGGATGATTTCCCCGCCCGCCGGGAACCCGGCCCACCACCCCGCCCACCACCCGGGGGGCCGCTACCGGCACACTGCTCCCGGCGCACCGCTCCCGGCTCAGCGCCTCCCGGGCAACCGGTCTAGGGCACCGGGAACCTGCTCTCGTTGCGTTCGATCTTCTCCGCCAGTGCCCGCAGCGGATCCACCTCCAGCACGGTGCACAGTTGCAGCAGGTAGGCCAGCACGTCGGCCACCTCGTCCCGGACCCGGTGCGCCGACCGGGCGTCGGACATCACGTCGGCGGCCTGCTCGGGCGTCAACCACTGGAAGATCTCCAGCAGTTCGCCGGCCTCGACGGTCAGCGCCGAGGCCAGGTTCTTCGGGGTGTGGTACTGCTGCCAGCTCCGGGCGGCCGCGAACTCGGCCAGCCGTCGCTGCAGTTCGGGCACCGTCGGCCCGGCGTCCGGCACGGCCGGCTCCACTTCGTCGTTCATTCCCCCAGGTCTACCACCGCCCCCTCACCGCGCACCGAGCCGTACCCCGCGCCCGGCACCACGCCCTGCACGCCGCCCTGCACCGGCCCCTGCGCCGCACCCGGCGCGCCGCCCTGCCCCGGACCCTGCGCCGCGCCCGGCACGGACCCCTGCACCGGTACCCGGGCCGCGGGGTCGGCGCGGCGCAGCAGGCTGTGCCCGGTGGCCGGATCCCGTCGGCACTCGACCAGTTCGATGCCGTCCGCGCCGAACGCCGGCCCCGGTTCCTGGAGCGTGGCGAGCAGCCGGATGTCGCCCTTGCCGGTGACCTCGCGGGCCAGCCGCAGCAGGGCGGCGATCTGGTCGGTGGCCAGGCCCGCCCCGAGGTCCTCGGCGAGCAGCACCAACTGCCGGTGCGCGTCCGGCACTTCGATGGCGGGGTCGACGTCGAGGACGGCGGCGCCGGTGAGCAGGACGGCGGCGAAGGCGAGCAGCCGCAGCATGCCGTCGGCGGCCTGGTCGGCGCCGGTGCGGCCGAGCACGCCCTCGTCGAAGACGGCGAGCAGCCGCTGCCGGTCGCCGTCGCCCCGGCGGGCCACGCCGAGGCCGAGCAGCGGGTGCGGGGCGGCGGCCTGGACGGCGCGCAGCAGGCGGGCCCAGCGGCGCGGGCACTCGTGCGCCAGCCGGTCGAGCACGGCGGAGATGTTGGCGGCGGTGCCGAGCAGCCGGGCCTGCGGCTCGGGCCGGCCCCAGCCGCGCATCGCGGCCGGCACGGGGTGCAGCGCGAACACCTCGCGCAGCGCGGTGAGCACCTGCTCGGAGGCGGCCAGCACCTTGCGTTCGCCGTTGGAGGATCCGGCGACCCGCAGCGGCAGTTGGGCGGTGATCAGGCTGCCGCTGGGCAGCGGGGCGCGGATGTCGCCCTGCCGGGAGTCGTTGTGCCAGGTGACGTTGACCCGGCCGCGGGTGAGGTCCTGTTCGCCGGTCTCCATCAGGGTGCGGTCGTCCAGGGTGAGGCATTCGCGGGCGACCCGGACCCGGCCGTCGGTGCGCACCACCACTTCGAGCCGGATCGTCCCGACGCAGGAGCGCACGGTGCAGCCCAGGATGATCGCGTTGCGCCCGTGCGGCACGCAGCCGATCATCCCGCCGCGCACCGGGACGGCGAGCGGTCCGCGCGGGCCGCCGACGCCGTCCAGCGAGGGCCTGATCTCCTCGCCGAGGGCGAGCCGGGAGAGCACGCTCAGCGCGTCCAGCGCGTTGGACTTGCCCGCCCCGGACGGCCCGTGCAGCACGGTCAGCGGCGACATCGGCAGGACGGCCCGCCGGTAGGACTTGAAGGAGGTCAGCCGCAGTTCTTCGATGGTGGGGCGCTTCACCGTCGGCTCGGACGCCGCGGGGAGGGGCGTCCGCCGCGTGTCGCGGGCGGTGGCGGACGGCAGGGGTGGGGCCAAGGGGGCTTCGCTGGTCACCCGGAGCACTCTAGGTGCGCCCTGAGCTGGAGAAACGTCCCTCCTGACGCCCTTTCACCCCTTCGAGTCCCAACTGTCCCGGTCGTGGAACCCGGGCGTTCACTCGTACGCGGTGACCAGCACCGAGCCGGTGACCTCCACCGGCTCGGGGAGCGCCGCCAGCGCGGCGGCCAGGGCGGCCGGGTCGGTGTGCCAGGCGCTCGGGCCCATCCCGACCACGGCGGCGGCGTCCGCCCGCGACAGCCGCAGCGCGAACTCCACCTCGGTGCGCTCCACCGGGGCGAACCAGGGGCCGAGCTTCTCCGCGATCCGCCGGTCCTTGTCCTCGTCCACCGAGAGCAGGCCCAGCGCGCCCACCAGTTCCCGCAGGTGACGGGAGGTCGGGGCGGCCACCAGCAGCCGTCCGCCGGGGCGCAGCACCCTCCGCATCTCGGGGCCGTTGCGCGGCGCGAACACGTTCAGCAGCACGTCCGCGGCGCCGTCCCGCAGCGGCAGCGGCCGCCAGGCGTCGCACACCACCGCGCCGCCCCGCGGGTGCGCCTTGGCGGCGCGCCGCAGCGCGTACTTGGACAGGTCGAGCGCCGCGCCCGCCGCGCCCGGTCGGGCGTCCAGCACCCGGGCCAGGTAGTGGCCGGTGCCCGCGCCGAGGTCCGCGACCAGCCCGCTCTCCGCCGCGACCCCGGCCGCGGCCGCGGCCAGCGCCCGTTCCAGCGGGGCGTAGTGGCCGGCTGCCAGGAAGTCGCTGCGGGCCGCGACCATCTCGGCGGTGTCGGCGGTGCCCTGCTTGGCGTCCCCGGCCAGCAGGCTCACGTAGCCCTGCCGGGCCTGGTCGAAGCCGTGCCCGTTCGGGCAGCGCAGGGTGCGGGCGTCCAGCGCCAGCGGGCGGGCGCAGTGCGGGCAGACCAGGTAGGGCTCGATGTCCTGCAGCAACTCGCTCGCATCCTCGGCGCAGATCGTTCGGTGCCCCGGGGGCCGTCAGGGGCCGGGGGAACGTCGAGGGTATCCCGCCCGCGGGCGCCTCGTCGCTCTCCCGGCCCCTGACGCGTCCGGCCCGTGCGGCGGGGGCGCCTCACTCCTCGCCGTCGTCGCCGACCTCTTCCTCCTCCGCCTCGTCGACCACCCACATGCCCAGCCGCTCCGCCACGCCGGTGATGCCGAGCTTGCCCTCCCGGATCGCCCGGGCCAGGCTGCGCACCTCGCGCGCGGTGGTCGCCACCCGGCAGCCGCTGGCCACCAGGTACGCGTAGGCCACGGCGGTGGCGAACAGCTCGTTGTTGCGCTCCAGCGCGGGGACCCGGATCAGCTGGTGCATCAGCGCCGCCGCCCGGTCCTGCGGTTCGGGGTAGACCGCGATGTCGAAGACCTCGGCCTGGTGCCTGGTGATCGCCGCGAGCAGCGATCCGTAGTCGGTGACCTGCGGGTCACCGGGCGTGTACTGCTCGGCGGTCATGAGCAGCCACGAGAGGTCGACCTCAAGCTTCAACGGCGCACGTCCTGGAGTTCGCCGGGCGACCCGAACTCGGCGAGGAACACCGCCTCGTGCTCCTTCATGAACTGCGCCGCGGCGTCCACGAAGTTGCGTCCGGCCTCGCCCATGTCCTGCTGCACCAGCCGTTCGATGTACTGGTTCATGCTGATCCCCTGCTGCTCCGCCCGCTCGCGGGCGATCTCGGCGGTGGTCGCGTCCACCCTGACGTTCAGCTGCTTCTTGGCCATCCTTCAACGCTAGCGCCGAGGTGCTAGCACAACAAGGGCGCAAACCGGCCGCTCCCCCACCCCCACCATGTCCGCCCGCGCCCCCGCGAAAACCGGCCGCCCGTCCCGATCCGGCGAGTCCCCCGCCCGGCGGGCGGAACGCCCCCCACCAGTACGATGAGCGCCCCTTTCCAGGAACGGAGGCACCCGATGCGGTTCCCCAAGGCCGTGCGCTTCCTCGTCGGGCTGCTCGCCTACCTGCTCGGCGCCGCCGTCCTGCTCGCCCTCCTCGGCCGGACCGACCCGGACACCACGCTCGGCACCACCCTGCGCGCCGCGGGCGGCGGCCTGCTCGCCGCCCCCGCGATCGCCCTGCTCCGCCGCCGCACCCGCCGCGGCCCCCGCCAGGACAACTGACCCGCCGCACCTCACTCGGCGGGCTTCAGCCCCCGGACCACCTCGTTCAGGAAGCGGTCGACGACGGTGTCCACGCTGCGGATGAACCCGGTCTCCTCCGCGCCCCGCCTGGTCCCCATGCCGGCCGGCAGGGTCAGCCGGAACGCCCGGACCTCCGCGCCGTCGGCGGGCACCAGCAGGCCGGGTTCGACCCGCAGCGCCCGCAGCAGCTCGCACGGACCGGGACCGCCGTCCGCGGTCAGCGCCTCGATCCGCAGTTCGGCCGGGGCCTCGGTGAGCTGCCGCAGCAGCCACTGGACCCTGGTGAGCGCCCTGGAGCGCTCGGCCGCGGCCACCTCGACCGTGGTCTCGATCCGGCCGGTGCGCAGGTCGGCCTCCAGCACGATCGGCCCGGGCAGGCCGGGGACCGCCAGTTCGGAGCGCATCCGGCCGCCGGCCGCGAGTTCCTCCACCGCCCTCTCCCGGCGGACCGCCGGTTCGGTGCGCCGGCCACCGCGCAGCACCGGGGAGACCGGGACGCCGAGTTCGCCGCCCAGGCGCAGGCACAGCTGGCGGGTGAGGCGCTCCCAGTTCTCCACCACCCGCAGCGCGTTGCGGTCCCCGGCCCGCAGGGTGCCCTCGGAGATCGCGTTGCGGACGGTCACCCAGGCCGGGCCCATGTTCTGGAAGCCGTGGCAGCCGGAGTTCTCGTGCCGCAGGTAGTGCAGGAACTCGTTCAGCAGCCAGGCGTGCGCGGGGTTGACCACGCCGTCGTGGTGGCACAGCAGGTGCGCCTCGTGCGCCACCTCGGCCCAGGACAGGTGCCGCAGCGCGACCTTGCGGGCCCGGCGCCGGTCGACCGTCACCGGGGGCTCGCCCTCCAGCGCCAGGTCGTTGGAGAGGGTGATGACCGTCTCGTAGCCGTGCCGCTGGGCCACGTCGAGGTACGCCTGCATCTGTTCCGACTTGAGCGGGCTGCCACCGGTCTTGGTCTCCACCAGGGCGGTCCAGATCTTCCCGGCCCGGCTGACCCGGATCGTGCCGTCGGGGCGGACGGTGCTGTCGGCGTGCTTGAAGCTCGTCTCGGTGAAGGTCTGGACGGTGCCCGCCGGGGCGTTGAACATGGCGGTGATCCGGCGGCCGAACTCCGGCACCTCGGCCATCACCGCCAGCAGGGTGGAGGTGGCCCGGTTCTCCCGGTCCAGCTCGTTCTTCAGCCCGGCCACCGAGAACAGCCGGGCCTGCTTCCAGGACGGGTGGTCGGCGAGGTCGGCCTTGGCGGCCTTCGGCAGGGTGACCCGCTTCTTGGCGGTGCGCACCGCGCGCTTCGGCGCGGTCGCGGCCGGTGGGGCAACGGCCGGCTCGGCGGCCGGAGCGGTCCCGGAGGTCGGTGCGGCACCGATGGCCGGTGCGCCCGGCTCGGCGGCCCGCTCGGCCTGCGCCGTCTCCTCCTCCTGGTCGACGTCGATGCCGAAGTCCCCGGCGAGGCCGCCGAGCCCGGACCGGTAGCCCTGGCCGACCGCGCGGAACTTCCACGCCCCGCCGCGCCGGTAGATCTCGCCGAAGACGAACGCGGTCTCCTCCCCGGCCTCGGGGATGTCGAAGGCCACCAGGGTGTCCCCGCCGCCGTCCAGCACGGCCAGCCGGAGTTCGGCGAGTTCGCCGAAGGTGGCCCCGGCATAGCGGCTTGCCGCCAGGACCACCTGGTGCACCTCGGCGGGCAGCGCCGCGAGGTCGAGCAGGATCCGGTCCTGGGTGCCGCTGCCGGTCGGCACCTTGCCCAGGAGCTGCACCGAACTGTCGGGCGTGGCAGGGCAGTTGTAGAAGAGGAAATCCGTCTCCCCGCGCACCTTGCCGTCCGCGCCCAGCAGCAGCACCGACACGTCGGCGTCGCCCGCCCCGGTCGGATCGGTCCAACTCAGGGCGACCGTCACCGGCCCCGGCTCGTCCCCCTCGGCGAACAGTTCGGCGTTGGCGCCCTTGGTCAACTGGTGCACGGCTTCCCCTCCTGAGCACGGCGAACGACGTGTGCGCAGCGTCACCATGCCCACACGTTCCGAGGATGCTACTCCTGCCGGATCTTCACGCCATCCCCTTGAACGGAGCCGGCCCCGGGAAACGCCGCACGGGCGCGGGAAGGGCTCCCGCGCCCGTGCGTGTGGTGCGCCGCCGGCCGTTACCGGACCGGCTCCAGGATGGCGACGCACTCGAAGTGCTGGGTCATCGGGAACAGGTCGAAGGCCCGCAGCGAGACCGGGCGGTAGCCGCCCTCGCGGAAGAAGGCCAGGTCGCGGGCGAGGGCGGCCGGGTCGCAGGCGACGTAGGCGATCCGGCGGGCCTCCAGGGAGCTGAGGTGGGCGACGGTGTCGCGGCCGGCGCCGGCGCGCGGGGGGTCGAGGACGATCAGGTCGGTGGAGGTGATGCCGGTGCGGGGCAGCAGGGTCTCGACCTTGTCGCACTCGATCCGGACGTGCTCCAGCGCGGCGAGGTTGTGCCGGGCGTCGGCCACCGCCTGCTTGCCGGACTCGATGCCGAGCACCGCGCCCTCCTCGCCGACCCGTTCGGCGAGCGCGCCCGCGAACAGGCCGACGCCGCAGTAGAGGTCGAGCGCGCTCTCGCCCCACTGCGGGTCGAGGCCGGTGAGGACGGCGTCGACCAGGGTCTCGGGGGCCTCGGGGTGGATCTGCCAGAAGCCGCCCTCGGAGACCCGCCAGGTGCGGCCGGCGGCGCGCTCGCGGACGAAGGTGCGGCCGTGGACGCGGTGGAAGAGGTCCTGGTCGTCGATCCGGGCGATGGAGGTCTCCCGGTCCAGTTCGACCAGCGGCAGCTGCTCGCCGGTCCGGGGCCGCAGGATCACCTGGCGGTCGGAGGAGCCGGAGGAGGCGATCGCCTCGACGGAGGCCACGCCGGTCCAGTCCCGGGACTCGATGCCGAGTTCGGTGACGCCGGGCGCGGCGATCAGGCAGCGGTCGATCGGCTGGACGTCGTGCGAGCGGTGCTTGCGCAGGCCGACGCCGCCCTCCTCGTCCACCGCGTACTGGACCCGGGTGCGCCAGGCCGGGACCTCGCCCGCCGGGAGCTTGCCGCCGACCGGTTCGACCGAGCCGTCCCAGCGGGCCTCCTCGGGGGTGAGGCCGGCCAGCTTGGCGAGCTGCTCGGTGAGGACGGCGGCCTTGAGCTTGCGCTGCCCGCCGGGGGTGACGTGCTGCCAGTCGCAGCCGCCGCACTTGCCGGGGCCGGAGAACGGGCAGGGGGCCTCGATCCGGTCCTTGGAGGGGTCCAGCACCTCCACCGCGTCGGCCCGCAGGAAGCGGGAGGTGGTGGTGCCCTCGGTGACCAGCGCGACCACCCGCTCGCCGGGCAGCGCGTGCCGGACGAACAGCACCCGCCCCTCGTGCCGGGCCACGCAGTGGCCGCCGTGCGCGACCGGCCCGACCTCGACCTCGTAGCGCTCGCCGACCAGCGGGTCCCCGGAGGGCTGCCGCATCACCGGCTGCGCGGGCCGCAGCGCCTTGGTCGGGCGCACCGCGCCGGGCTTGCGCCCCTGCCGGGCCGGCTTCTTCGCGCCCTCGCCCCTCGGCGCGGCCTGCTTCGGCCCGGCCTGCTCCGGAGCCTTGTCCTTGGGCGCGGCCTTCGTCGCGTTCTTCGCCCGAGCGGCCTTCGCCGGAGCGTTCTTCGCCGGAGCGGCCTTCACGGGCTTCTCCGGGCGCTGCTCGCCGGGCACCGGCGGCAGGCTGCGGGCGGTGTTGCCCTCCCGGTCGGTGGCCTCCGGCCGGGCGGGCCGGCTGCTCCAGCGCGGGTGCGCGACCTGCCCCGGCTTGGCGCCGGACGTGCGGCCGGGGCGGCCCTGGCGACCGGAGGAGCGGGGCGGGTTGTTGCGGGTCACGGGGGTCGCTTCCTTACGGGAGACAGCGGGACACTAACGGGTGGAGCACCGTGCGGCGAACACGGCGGCCCGCGGCGGACCGGGAACGATCCGCCACGGGCCATTGAAGGCCATCCGGAGACCGGACGGGCAGCGCGTGCGCTCAGTCGCGCGGCGCGGCGTCCGCCCCGCCGCCCGACCCGCCGGTCGGACCGGCGGACCCGGCGGAATCGGCCGGACCGCCCGCCCCCGGCCGCCGCCGCGGCTCGCCGCGGCGCACCGCACCGGGCGCGGACCACGCCTTGGGCGCCTTGCGCCGCTCCGAGGACTCCAACTGCCAGGGTACGGAGGTCACCATCACGCCGGGCTTGAACAGCAGGCGGCCCTTGAGCCGCAGCGCGCTCTGGTTGTGCAGCAGGTGCTCGTACCAGTGGCCGACCACGTACTCGGGGATGTAGACCGCGACCACGTCGCGCGGGCTGGAGCGGCGCAGGTTCTTGACGTACTCCAGCACCGGCCCGGTGACCTCGCGGTAGGGCGAGTCGAGGACCTTGAGCGGCACGTCCAGGCCGCGCTCCTCCCAGTCCTGCCGCAGCGCCGCGGTGTCGGCCGGGTCGACGTTGACGGTGACGGCCTCCAGGGTCTGGGCCCGGGCGAGGCGGGCGTACGCGAGGGCGCGCAGCGCGGGCTTGTGGATCTTGGAGACCAGCACGATGGCGTGCACCCGGGTCGGCGGGGCGGCGTCGTCGGGCTCCTCGGCGGCCTTGAGCTCGGCGTTGACCCGGTCGTAGTGCCGGCGGATCGCCTTCATCACGACGAACAGCACCACCATCAGGGCGATCGCGATCCAGGCGTGGCCGATCTTGGTGGCGAGCACCACGATCAGCACGGCCATGGTCATCACCAGGCCGAAGGTGTTGATCGCCCGGCTGCGCTGCATGTGGGCGCGCTTCTTCGGGTCGGTCTCGGTGCGCAGCAGCCTGGTCCAGTGCCGGATCATGCCGGACTGGCTCATGTTGAAGGCCACGAAGACGCCGACGATGTACAGCTGGATCAGCCGGTTCGGGTCGGCGCCGAACGCCACGATGAACAGGATCGCCGCGCCGGCCAGCAGCACGATGCCGTTGGAGAAGGCGAGCCGGTCGCCGCGGGTGTGCAGCTGCCGGGGCAGGTAGCGGTCCTGGGCGAGGATCGAGCCGAGCACCGGGAAGCCGTTGAACGCGGTGTTGGCGGCCAGCACCAGGATCAGGCCGGTGGTGGCGGCGACGAAGTAGAAGCCGGGCGTGAAGTTGGAGAACACCGCTTCGGAGATCTGTGCCAGCACGGTCTTCTGGTGGTAGTTCTCCGGCGCGCCGATCAGCTGCTCGGCCGGGTTCTCGGCCATCTGCGTGCCGGTCAGGTGGGCCAGGTAGATGATGCCCATGAACATCGTCACGGCGATGGAGGCCATCATCAGCAGCGTGGTCGCCGCGTTCTTGCTCTTCGGCTTCCGGAAGGCCGGCACGCCGTTGGAGATCGCCTCCACGCCGGTCAGCGCGGCGCAGCCGGAGGAGAACGCCTTCAGCAGCAGGAACACCAGCGCGAACCCGGCCAGCGAACCGTTCCCGTCCGTCGCCGCCAGGTGGTACGAGGAGCTCTCCGCGGGCAGCGCGGCGCCGAACCCGAAGTGCCGGACCAGGCCGTACACCACCATGCCCATGACGCCGACCATGAACGCGTACGTCGGGACGGCGAACGCCGTGCCGGACTCGCGCACGCCGCGCAGGTTCATGCCCATCAGCAGGATGACCAGGAAGACCGACAGCGTCATCTCGTGCCCGCGCAGCGCGGGCACCGCGGAGACCACGTTGGCCACGCCGGAGGTGGTCGACACCGCCACGGTGAGGATGTAGTCGACCATCAGCGCGCTCGCCACCACCAGGCCGGAGTTCGGCCCGTGGTTGACGGTGGCGACCTCGTAGTCGCCGCCGCCGCTGGGGTAGGCGTGCACGTTCTGCCGGTAGGAGGCGACCACCGCGAGCATCACGATGGCGACCACGACGCCGATCTGCCACGAGAAGTGGATGGCCGAGGCGCCGGCCAGCGACAGCGTCAACAGGATCTCCTCGGGCGCGTACGCGACGGAGGAGAGCGCGTCCGAGGCGAACACCGGCAGCGCGATGCGCTTGGGGAGGAGCGTCTCCCCCAGCTTGTCGCTGCGCAGCGCACGCCCGATCAGGATGCGTTTCGGTAGGTCAGCAGGCATAGGCACAACAAGGGATCGTAAGGGCTCCCGGTGGCACCGGATGCCTCGCGGGGCCACCTTGGTCGAGACTGTGTTCGGTGGACCGGCTAGCGTGTCGGCAGAAGGTTTTGCGGGCAACACCGAGTTGCCCCTCGCGTCGGATCACAGGCGCGGCCGACCAGCGGCCCCCGGAATCGGGTGCACGGAAGGACGATGAGCGGTGTTTACGCAGGTCATGACCCCAACGGACCGGGTGAGGTAGGCGCGTGCACATCGTCATCATGGGCTGCGGACGCGTGGGCTCCGCCCTCGCCAGAACGCTTGAGAAACAAGGTCACTCGGTCGCGGTCATCGACCAGGACCCGACCGCGTTCCGCCGGCTCGGCGCGGGCTTCAACGGCCGCCGGGTCACCGGCGTCGGCTTCGACCAGGACACCCTGAAGGAAGCCGGCATCGAGGAGGCGGGCGCCTTCGCCGCCGTCTCCAGCGGTGACAACTCGAACATCATCGCGGCCCGGGTGGCCCGCGAGAACTTCGGCGTCGAGCACGTCGCGGCCCGCATCTACGACCCGCGCCGCGCCGAGGTGTACCAGCGCCTGGGCATCCCGACCGTCGCCACCGTCCGCTGGACCGCCGACCAGATGCTGCGCCGGCTGCTGCCCAGCGGCGCCGAGCCGCTCTGGCAGGACCCGTCGGGCTCGGTGCAGCTCGCCGAGGTCGCGTTCGCCCCGGCCTGGATCGGCCACCGGCTCTCCGAGCTGGAGGAGGCCGCCGGCGTCCGGGTGGCGTTCGTCACCCGGGTCGGCGAGGGCACGCTGCCCACCCCGCAGATGGTGGTCCAGGAGGGCGACCTGGTGCACGTGATGCTGCGCCGCAACGAACTGACCGCGGTCGAGGCGGCGTTCGCGAAGGCCCCCGAGGAGGCTGGTCACTGATGCGCGTCGCCATCGCCGGAGCCGGAGCCGTCGGCCGTTCCATCGCCGGGGAGCTCCTGGAGAACGGCCACGAGGTCCTGCTGATCGACAAGAACCCGAACTCCATCTCGGTGGAGCGCGTCCCGCTCGCCGAGTGGCTGCTCGCCGACGCCTGCGAGATCACCTCGCTGGACGAGGCCGCGCTGCAGCGCTGCCACGTGGTGATCGCCGCCACCGGCGACGACAAGGTCAACCTGGTGGTGTCGCTGCTCGCCAAGACCGAGTACGGCGTGCCGCGGGTGGTCGCCCGGGTGAACAACCCGAAGAACGAGTGGCTGTACAACGAGTCCTGGGGCGTGGACGTCGCGGTCTCCACCCCGCGGCTGATGTCGGCGCTGGTCGAGGAGGCGGTGAGCGTCGGCGACCTGGTCCGCCTGATGCGCTTCTCCCAGGGCAACGCCAACCTGGTCGAGCTCACCCTGGCCGCGGACACCGACCTGGTCGGCACCCGGGTCGGCGACGTCGCCTGGCCGGTGGACACCGCGCTGGTCACCATCATCCGCGAGGGACGGGTGCTGGTCCCCGGCGGCAGCGACACCCTGGAGGCCGGTGACGAACTGCTGTTCGTCGCCGCCCAGGAGCGCGAGGAGGAGCTGGAGACGCTGCTGGCCGGCTGACCCGCCCCCGCACGGCGAAGGGCCCCGCGCGGTGCGCGGGGCCCTTCGTCACGTCCGGGAGGTCACTTCTCCGGCGCCTGCTCGTCCTCGTCCAGCTCCGCCTTGATCGGCGGCGGCGCGGTCAGCAGGATCCGCCAGGTCACGTACATCGCCAGCAGCAGCGGCGGGATGCCGAGGGCGACCTTCAGCCAGCCCAGCAGGTTGATGTTGTGGGTGAAGTACAGCGGGAACAGGATCACCGGCTTCAGGCCCATGATCAGCACCCAGGCCCAGGTCGCCTTGGTGTAGGCGGCCAGCCGGCCGGGGTTCTGCTTGCGCCAGGTGAACATCTCGCCGGTGATCGGGCCGAGCATCAGGCCGATCATCGGCCAGCGCACCAGCGCCGAGACGGCGAGCCCCGCGCAGTAGAGGACGTTCCACAGCAGGCCGGGCAGGTAGAAGTCCTCGGCCTTGCCGGTCTTCATCGAGATCCAGGCGCCGATCGCCACCCCGAACACGCCGGAGAAGGCGTGCTGGATGGTCTCCCGGCGGACCAGCCGGACCACCACGAACACCGCGCACAGCGCCAGCGCTGACCAGGCGGCGGCCGGCACCTTGTGGGTGATGTTGAACGCGATGATGTACACCAGGCCCGGCAGCGTCATGTCGATCATGCCGCGCACGCCGCCGAACGCCTTGAGCACCGTCTCGGCCGCCTCCTTCGAGGCGTCCCGCTCCGGCTCGGCCGCCGACCCGGCCGGCTCGTGCACCCCGGGACCGGACCGGTCGTCGTCCTGCGGGCCCTGCGGGCCGTGCGCGCTCACCCTGATCGCCTCGTTGCTCACGCGGTCTCGCTCCCGTGTCCCACCGGACGCAGCTCGTAGCGGGGGTTGAAGAGCACGCGGCGCCCGCGTGCGTGGCTGATCCGGCCACTGGCGATCAGGCGGCGGCCCGGCTCGATGCCCACGATCGAGCGTCGGCCCAGCCACACCACGTCCAGCGCCTCGGTGCCGTCGAACAGTTCGGCCTCCAGCGCGGGCACTCCCGCGCGCGGGCGCAGCGTGACGGTGCGCAGCGTGCCCGCGACGGTGACGATCTCGCGGTCGCCGCAGGCGGCGATCGGGGTGCAGCCCGCCTCCGCGGTGTCCTGCCGCAGCTCCTCGGCCTCCAGCTCCTCGGAGGAGGAGGTCAACCGGCTCAGCATGCGGCGGAAACGGCCTTGCGGCTGGTCGCCGATGTTGTCACCACTCATGCCGGAAGGGTACCGGTTCGCCGGTGCCGGGCGGCAGGGCCGCGCGTGGGGTGGATCACGGCCGGGTCACGGCTCGAAGCGGTACCCCATGCCCGGTTCGGTGATGAAGTGCCGGGGGTGCGAGGGGTCCGGCTCCAGCTTGCGGCGCAGCTGCGCCAGGTAGACCCGCAGGTAGTTGGTCTCCTTGCGGTAGGCCGGGCCCCACACCTCCTGGAGCAGCTGGGTCTGGCTGACCAGCCGCCCGGAGTTGCGCACCAGCACCTCCAGCAGGTGCCACTCGGTGGGGGTGAGCCGGACGTCCGCGCCCTGCCGGTCGACCTTCTTGGCGGCCAGGTCGACGGTGAAGCCCTCGGTGACGATCACCGGCTCGCCCTCGGCGGTGACCGGTTCGGCCCGGCGGACGGCGGCCCGCATCCGGGCCAGCAGCTCGTCCATGCCGAACGGCTTGGTGACGTAGTCGTCGGCGCCGGCGTCCAGCGCCTCGACCTTCTCGTCGGAGGCGTGCCGGGCGGACAGCACGATGATCGGCACCCGGGTCCAGCCGCGCAGGCCGCGGATCACCTCGACGCCGTCCATGTCGGGCAGGCCCAGGTCGAGCACGACCACGTCGGGGTGGCGGGCGGCGGCCAGCTCCAGGGCGCCCGCGCCGTCGTGCGCGGAGTCCACCTCGTACTTCCGGGCCTTGAGGTTGATCACCAGGGCGCGGACGATCTGCGGTTCGTCGTCCACCACGAGGACCCGGGTCATGCGGAACCGGCCTTTCGTTCGTCTCGTGCGTCTCTTGCGTCTCTTGCGTCTCGTGCGTCTCGTGCGTCTCTTGCGTCGGCGGGGTGTGCCGGGGCGGCGGGCGCGGCGGGCAGCGAGACCACCATGGTCAGCCCGCCGCCGGGGGTGTCCTCGGCGGTGACGGTGCCGTCCATCGCCTCGGCGAAGCCGCGGGCCACCGCCAGGCCGAGGCCGACCCCGGCACCGCGCGGGGCGTCGCCGTGCCGCTGGAACGGGGCGAAGATCCGCTCCCGGGCCTCCTCGGGGACGCCGGGGCCGCGGTCGACCACCCGCAGTTCGACCCGTCCGGCGCGCTCCAGCAGATCCGCCTTCACCAGGACGGGTGACCCGGGCGGCCCGTGCTTGACGGCGTTCTCCACCAGGTTGGCCAGCACCCGCTCCAGCAGGCCGGCGTCGGCCCGCACCATCGGCAGCGACTCCGCCACGTCGAGGCGCACGCTGCCGGGCGGGACGCCGCCGAGCACGAACGGCACCACCTCGTCCAGGTCGGTGGGCTGCAGCAGCGGGGTGACCGTGCCGGTCTGCAGCCGGCTCATGTCCAGCAGGTTGTTGATCAGGTGGTCGAGCCGGTCCGCGCCGGACTCGATCCCGGCCAGCAGTTCGGCCTCGTCCTCCGGGTCCCACTCGACGTCCTCGGCGCGCAGCGAGGACACCGCGGCCTTGATCCCGGCCAGCGGGGTGCGCAGGTCGTGCGAGACGGCGGCCAGCAGCGCGGTGCGGATCCGGTTGCCCTCCGCCTCCCGGCGGGCCGCCGCCGCCTCCCCCGCCAGCCGGCGGCGCTCCAGCAGCACGGCGGCCTGGTTGGCGAACGCGCCGAGCATCCGCCGGTCCCCGGCGGGCAGCACCCGGCCGCGCAGCACCAGCGCCAGGCGCTCGCCGACCGGGACGTCCACGTCGGCCCGCTCCGGCCCGGCGGGCGGACGCGGTCCGACCGAGGCCGCGGCCTGCCAGCCGCCGTGCGGGTCGGTGCGCTCCAGCAGCGCCACCGCCTCCTGCTGGAAGGTCTCCCGGACCTGCTCCAGCAGCGCCGTCAGCACCCCCTCGCCGGTCGGCGCGCCGCGCAGCACGGTGCCCGCCAGCGCGGACAGCGTCTGCGCCTCGGCCTGGGCACGGGCCGCGACGTGGCTGCGCCGGGCCGCCAGGTCGACCACGGTGGCCACCGCGATGCCGACCGCCGCGAAGATCGCCACCGCGGCGATGTTCTCCGGCTGGGCGATGGTGAAGGTGTGCACGGGGGGCGCGAAGTAGTAGTTGAGCGCCGAGGAGGAGACCAGCGCGGAGGCGATCGCCGGGTACAGCCCGCCGACCAGCGCCGCGCACACCGTCAGCGACAGGAACAGCAGCATGTCGGTGGACAGCCCCGGCCCGTGCAGCCTGGTCAGCGCCAGCGCCAGCAGCGGCGGCCCGACCACCCCGATCACCCAGCCCGCGACCGTCCGGGTCCGGCCCAGGTCGGTCACCTTGCGGATCGGGATCCGGCCCCGGCCGCGCGCCGCGTGCTCGTGGTTGACCATGTGGACGTCGATGTCCCCGGAGTCCCGGGTCACCGTGTAGCCGACGCCCGGCCCGTACACGTACTGCCAGACCTTGCGGCGGCTGGTGCCGATCACGATCTGGGTGGCGTTGACCCCGCGCGCGAAGTCCAGCAGCCCGGCCGCCGGGTCGTCGCCGAGCACCGGGTGGAAGCTGCCGCCGAGGCTCTCCACCAGGGCGCGCTGCTCGATCAGCGCCTGCGGGGAGGAGCCGGACAGGCCGTCGGAGCGCGAGATGTGCACCGCCAGCAGTTCGCCCGCGCTGTTGCGGGCCGCGATCCGGGCCGCCCGGCGGATCAGCGTGGCGCCCTCCGGGCCGCCGGTCAGGCCGACCACGATCCGCTCCCGGGCCTGCCAGGTGCCCTGGATGCCCTGCTCGGCCCGGTAGCGCTGCAAGTACTCGTCGACCCGGTCGGCCGTCCACAGCAGCGCCAGCTCGCGCAGCGCGGTCAGGTTGCCGGGCCGGAAGTAGTGCGCGAGCGCCGCGTCCACCTTGTCCGGCGCGTACACGTTGCCGTGCGCGAGGCGGCGGCGCAGCGCCTGCGGGGACATGTCGACCAGTTCGATCTGGTCGGCCCGGCGCACCACCTCGTCCGGCACGGTCTCCCGCTGCCGGACGCCGGTGATGCCCTCGACCACGTCCCCCAGCGACTCCAGGTGCTGGACGTTGACGGTGGAGATGACGTCGATCCCGGCCGCCAGCAGTTCCTCCACGTCCTGCCAGCGCTTGGCGTTGCGCGAGCCGGGCACGTTGGTGTGGGCCAGCTCGTCGACCAGCGCGAGCGCCGGGTCTCGCGCCAGCACCGCGTCCAGGTCCAGCTCGGTGAACTCGGCGCCCCGGTGGGTCATCGTCCGGCGCGGGACGGTCTCCAGGCCCGCCAGCAGCTCGGCGGTGCGGGGCCGGCCGTGGGTCTCCACGAAGCCGACCACCACCTCGGCGCCCCGCTCGGCCCGGCGGTGCGCCTCGGCCAGCATCGCGTGGGTCTTGCCGACGCCCGGGGCCGCCCCGAGGTAGATCCGCAGCCTGCCACGGGCCGTGTGCACCATGGCTCCGAGACTACGGGCAGAAATCGCACCATCCGCTGATCGGACCGCTCCCCGGCGGAGAATTGTCACCTTCTTGACGCCCCCCGGCGGCCCGTGCGCCAGAATGCCGGGGAACCGGACGATTCGAGGGGGAACCACCATGCGCGGACTCGTACTCGGCGGCGGCGGACTCGCCGGAATCTCCTGGGAGACCGGCCTGCTGCACGGCCTCGCCGAAGCCGGGATCGACGTCCCCGGCACCGCCGACCACGTCCTCGGCACCTCCGCCGGGTCCACCGTCGCCGGACAGCTCGCCTCCGGCCTCCCGCTCGCCGAGCTCTACCGCCGGCAGACCGACCCGGAGCTGCAGAACCCCGAGATCACCCCGCCCGCCGAAGCCCTCGGCGCCCTCTTCGAAACCCTCGGCAAGCTGATCGCCGAGATCGGCGACCCCACCGAACTGCGCCGCCGGGTCGGCGCGCTCGCCCTCGCCGCCGACACCGTCCCCGCCGCCGACCGGCTCGCCGTCATCGCCGGGCGCCTCCCGCGCCACGACTGGCCCGCCTGGCCGCTCACCGTCACCGCCGTCGACGCCGAGACCGGCGAACCCCGCACCTTCGACCGCCGCAGCGGCGTCCCGCTGGTCGACGCGGTCGCCGCCAGCTGCGCCGTCCCCGGCATCTGGCCCACCGTCGAGATCGACGGCCGCCGCTACATGGACGGCGGCGTCCGCAGCTCCAACAACGCCGACCTGATGACCGGGCAGCAGGCCGTCCTGGTGCTGGCTCCGATGACCGACCCGTTCCTCGCCCCCGAACTGGCCCTCCTCGAAACCACCGGCAAGGTGCTCGCCGTCACCCCCGACGAGGACTCGCTCGCCGCGGCCGGCCCCAACCCGCTCGACAACGCCGTCCGCACCCCCTCCGCCCGAGCCGGCCGGGCCCAGGGCCACCGGATCGCCGAGCAGGTCCGCGCGCTCTGGACCGCCTGAGCTCCTGACGGTCTGAGCTCCTGACGGTCTGCCCCTCGGGCGCTCCGAGGGCCGGGGCACTGGGCCGGGGCACTGGGCCGGGGCACTGGGCCGGGAACGACGACGGCCCGGGCGAGCCCACACGGTCGCCCGGACCCGCCCGCCGACTACTCGACGATCTTGCCGTCCCGCAACTCCAGGACCCGGTCGGCGAGTTCCATCAGCTGCGGGTCGTGCGTCGCCACCAGGGCCGTCACGCCCTCGCTGCGCACCACCGCCCGCAGCAGCTGCATGATCGCCAGCCCGGTGTCCGAGTCCAGCTGGCCGGTCGGCTCGTCCGCGATCAGCAGCGCCGGCTCGTTCGCCAGCGCCCGCGCCACCGCCACCCGCTGCTGCTGACCGCCCGACATCTCGGTCGGCCGCTGCTCCGCGTGCTCCGACAGGCCCACCATCGCCAGCAGCGTCCGGACCCGCTCCTCGCGCTCCTTCACCGCCACCTTGCGCAGCCGCATCGGCACCCCGACGTTCTCCGCCGCCGTCAGCACCGAGATCAGGCCGAACGACTGGAACACGAAACCGATCCGGTCCCGCCGCAGCTCCAGCCGGCCCGCCTCGTCCAGGCCCGCCAGGTCCGTCCCGGCGATGCTGATCTTCCCGGAGGACGGCGTGTCCAGCCCGCCCACCAGGTTCAGCAGCGTCGTCTTGCCCGAACCCGACCGGCCGCGCAGCGCCGTCAACTCGCCCGCCCGCGCGGTGAACGACACCCCGCGCACCGCGTGCACCGCCCGGTCGCCCTCGCCGAACGTCCGGTGCACGTCCTCCACGACCACCATCGCGCCGTCGCTCACCCCTGCACCTCTTCCTCGGCCCGCCACACCCCGATGTGGTCCTCCTCCAACGCCAGCCGCACCCGGCGGCTGAGCTGCAGCGCCTCCGTGAAGTCCGGCGGCAGTTGCAACCGGCCCACCCGGTCCAGCACCGCGTACTCCACGCCCGGCTCGCCCCGCTCGGGACGCAGCACCTCCGTGGAGGTCCGCCCGTTGCGGATCCGCACGGTCCGGCGCACTTCCTGCGCCACCATAAGGTCATGGGTGACGATCAGCACCGTCACCCCCAGCTCCTCGTTCACCGAACGCAGCGCCGCGAAGATCTCCTCGCTGGTCGCGCTGTCCAGCTCGCCCGTCGGCTCGTCCGCCAGCAGCAGCGCCGGGGAGTTCGCGTTCGCCACCGCGATCGCCACCCGCTGCTGCTCACCGCCCGACATCTCGTCCGGCCGCCGGCCCGCCAGGTGCCCGATCCCCAGCAGCTCCAGCAGCTCCCCCGCCTGCCGCCGCCGGTCCCGTCGCGGCACGCTCGCGTACCCCATCGGCAGCATCACGTTCTCCACCGCCGTCAGGTACGGCAGCAGGTTGCGGGCCGTCTGCTGCCAGACGAAGCCGACCGTGCGGCGCCGGAAGTCCAGTCGCTCGCGCTTGCCCATCGCCAGCAGGTCGTGCCCCGCCACCCGGGCGCTGCCCGCCGTCGGCACGTCCAGCCCCGCGAGGATCCCCAGCAGCGTCGACTTGCCCGAGCCCGAGGCACCGACCAGCGCGATCAGCTCGCCCTCCTCGACCAGCAGGTCCAACCCCTGCAGGGCCTGCACCTCGACGCCCTCGGTCCGGTGGATGCGCACCAGGTTCTCGCACACCACCATGCCCTCCGCGGGAGGCGGTCCGTCCGCGGCCGCGCGCCTGCGCAACTCCTCGAAATCCGGCCCGGCCCCCACACCCACGGTCTCGACCCCCACGCCATTCCCCTCCGGTCCGAACCGCACGGCTCGCCACGACCTGTCCCACCGGGACGCCACCGGACCGGTCGGACGGGGCAGTCCCCTGTTCTGCCCCGGCCGACCGGCCCGATGTTCCCCCGACGACCGGCGCCCTCACGGCGACGGTCCCAACACTCCAACGCGGCCCGGAGCAGACGGGTTGCATCGGATTCCGAACTTTTTCGAGCCGACCGCGCACCCGGCCGTCCCACCCGCCCCGCGGCTCCGCCCCGCCTTCTCGACCTGACTACGGTTCCGGTTCCGACCGCGGGTGCGACGACGGCCACGGTCACGGCTCCGGCTACGGCCGCGACTACGGCTACGGGGACTTCGACGGCGCCCCCGAGGGACCCGGTGACCCCGTCGCCCCGGGCGCCCCCAGCCCCTGGAACTCCGCCGCCGCGACCCGGAACGGGTACGACGCCCCGGACTCCGGCGTCACCCCGCTCCCGCTCCGGTGCACCGCCATCACCGCCACCATCGACCCGCTGACGTGCACCGCGACCTCCTCGGCCGCCGTCGAGGACTGCCGCAGCCCCAGCGCCACCACCCCCGCGGCCCGCTCCCCCACCGTCCACCCCTCCGCCCGGCAGTCCTCGCCCGACAGCATCCGGTCCCCCACCGACCGGGCCACCGCCGACGTCGAGAACTCCAGCACGTACTGGTACGCCGTCGTCCCCGCCTCCCCGCCGTCCGTGTAGGTCTCCCCCCACGTCCGCTCCGCCCCCGCGGTCGCCACCAGCCCCGGCACGCACCCGTCCGCGAACGCCCCGTCCAGCCCCGTGCCCGACGCCGTACCCGACGCCCCGGACGGCGATCCGGCCCGCCCGCCGCCGGCCTGCCCACCGTCGGCCGGGTGCGCACCGGCACCCGCACTGCCCGACGCACCGGGCGTGACCGAAACCAGCACCGACGCCGACGCGGATGGGCTGCCCGACGGCACCGGCGACCACGGGCCGTACCAGCCCGTCACCTTCGGCAGCCGCTCCGCCTCCAACGCCAGCGCCCGCACTTCCGGTTCCGCCGAGTCCAGCGCCGACAGCACCCACCCCGAAGCCGTCGGCAGCGGCGGGAGCGAAGGCGACGGAGCGAACGTCAACGTGATCGACGCCTTCGGCAGCGGCAGCGCCGACCGCTCCACCGGCACCCCCGCCACCCCGTGCGCGGACCGGAGCGGCAGCACCGACGTCACCGTCCACAACGCCGTGACGCCCAGCACCCCGGCCCCGGCCACCGCACCCGCCCGACGCCGCTGCCGACGCCGCGCCCCGCGCCGGACCACCTCCGCGCTCTCCGGCGCCGGCACCTTCAGCGCCACGTCGCGCCGCAGCCCGTCGAACATCGCCTCCAGACGGACAGCACCGATCGCCGGACGGTCCTCCGCCTCGTCCACCTCCGGGAGTTCGGACCTAGACATGCGAACCGCAGTCCTCAGCCACCCGCACCCGGTCCCCCGTCAACTCCACAGCCTCCGGCCCCCCTTCCGCACCGCCGCCCCCCGTCGTCCGCTGCTCCCGCACATCCTGCCGCTCACCCGCGGCAGCCGCCCGAACCGGCCGCAGCGGGGCGACCACCGGCTCCTCGACGACCGCCGCCGGCTCTTCCCCCAACAGCACCGCCAACGCCTGCCTCCCCCGGTGCAAGCGCGCTTTCACCGTCCCGACCGGCACCCCTTCGTCCGCGGCGATCTCCGCCACCGAACGCCCTCCCATGTGGTGCCACACCAACGCCGACCGCTGCGCCTCCGGCAACTTCCGCAGCGCCTCCACCAACGCCACCGTCTCCGGCCCCGGCCCCGGAACCGGGGACTGCTGACCGTCCCCGTGCCGGATCCAGCTCTGCAACGCCGTCCGCGCCCGCCGCCACCGACTGATCGCGATCCGCTGCCCCGTCAACCGGACCCAGGCCACCGGATTCTCGTGCGACACCAGCCGCCCCCAGTGGTTCCACGCCCGCACGAACGCCTCCTGGGCGGCATCCTGCGCCTCGCCCAGATCGCCCGTCAGCGCGTACAAGTGCGCGACCAGTTGCCCGTACGCAGCCTCGTAGAACACCCGAAAGTCGCCGTCGCCCCGACCGGCTCTACCGCCGGCCCCCTCGCCCTGCTCCACGACCATGACGCCACAGTGTGCCGTGCACCGCCCCACCCGGCAACAGACACCCCCCTTGTCTGCCCTTTCGGTCCCGCTCCCCTACTTCCCCGTTCCCTCCGGTCCCGGAAATGCAGAAAGGGCCCCAGCCTGACGGCTGGAGCCCTTTCTTTGAATGATTGTTCGGCGGCGTCCTACTCTCCCACAGGGTCCCCCCTGCAGTACCATCGGCGCTGTGAGGCTTAGCTTCCGGGTTCGGAATGTAACCGGGCGTTTCCCTCACGCTATGACCACCGAAACACTATGAAACTGTCACCGCCCACCCATTGGTGGGGGTCGTTGTTTCAGAACAACACAGTGGACGCGAGCAACTGAGGACAAGCCCTCGGCCTATTAGTACCGGTCAACTCCACCCCTCACAGGGCTTCCATATCCGGCCTATCAACCCAGTCGTCTACTGGGAGCCTT